>JASGEH010000098.1:0-55511 GCA_047606565.1 Comamonas sp. | reverse complement strand
GAAAGCTGTCGACCGCCTGGGCCTGCTGCGGCGTCATGGCCTCGTCGAGCGCCTGCGGGTCGATGGGCGGCTGCATGCGGATGCGCTGGCCGCGCACGATGGACAGCACGCGCTGGCGCAGGCTGGTAGCCAGCCACTGCGCCTCCTCGTCGGTGGGCGCGGCGACGGCGGGCACGCCCACCATCACATAGGGCCGCGCCAGTGCGGGCGAGGGCTTGAACAGCTCGCGGTACAGGCGAACCGCCTGCAGCAGAAAGCGCGGCGCGAAGTGCGAGGCGAATGCATACGGCAGGCCCAGGTGCGCCGCCAGTTGCGCCGAGAACAGGCTGGACCCCAGCAGCCAGATCGGCACCCGGGTGCCCACGCCAGGCATCGCCAGCACGCGCTGGCCGGGCTGCGCGGGGCCCAGCAGCATCTGCAATTCCTGCACGTTCTGCGGGAAGTCATCGCCGTCGCCCAGGCGATCGCGGCGCAGGGCGCGCGTGGTCTCCGGGTCGGTGCCGGGCGCGCGGCCCAGGCCGAGGTCGATGCGGCCCGGGTACAGCTCGGCCAGCGTGCCGAAGTTCTCGGCCACCACCAGCGGCGCGTGGTTGGGCAGCATGACGCCGCCCGAGCCGACGCGGATGCGCTGCGTGCCGCCGGCGATGTGGCCGATCAGCACCGCCGTGGCCGAGCTGGCGATGCCGTCCATGTTGTGGTGCTCGGCCAGCCAGTAGCGCGTGAAGCCCAGCGCCTCGACGTGGCGCGCCAGTTGCAGCGACTGCTGCAGCGCCTGCGCGACCGTGCCGGTGTCGCGCACCGGCACCAGGTCGAGCATGGAAAACGCCACGCCAGACAGCCGGTTCGCCGGGCGGGCCACGCCGTCGGCCGGCGTGGGGTGGGACGATGCGAGGGAGGATGCGGTCATGGGGAACGTGGGTGCGCGTGAGGGTCTTCTTTGGATGCCAGGACTTTGCGCCCACCTTACACTTTCGCCAACCCACGTGCCGGGCGCAGAACGGATAGCCCTGACCGCCTCCACGACACCCATGCCGCCCCTTCCCACGCTCCAGCCATCCGCCATCCCCCACCCCAACGTGACCGACGTGACCGGCGTGGTGCTGGCCGGCGGCCAGGGCCTGCGCCTGGGCGGCGCCGACAAGGGCCTGCAATTGCTGCACGGCGAGCCGCTGGCGCGCATCGTGCTGCGGCGCCTGGCACGCCAGACGGGGCGGGTGGCGATCAATGCCAACCGCAACCTCGAACGCTACCGGGCGCTCTTGCCCGAGGTCTGCCCCGAGGTCTGGCCCGACGACGGCTTCGACCCGCTCGCGCCGGTGCACGCGGGTCCGCTGGCCGGCCTGCTGACCGCGCTGCGCCGCAGCCCGACGCCCTGGGTGCAACTGGTGGCCTGCGACACGCCCTTCTTCCCGGCCGACCTCGTCGCGCGGCTGCGCGGTGCCCTGGCGGACGGCCCCGACGACGCGGGCCTGGCCATTCCCGCCACGCGCGACGCCCACGGCGCATGGCGCCACCACCCCACCATGGCGCAGGTCCACACCGGCCTGCACGACGCACTGGCAGCCTACCTGGCCGGCGGCGAGCGCAAGGTGATGCGCTGGGTCGAAACCCTGCCGCACGCGGTGGTGGCTTTCGACGACGCGCAGGCCTTCGCCAACCTCAACACCCGGGCCGATCTGGACGCGGCGGCTGCGACGGCGCACCGGCCTGATTGAAAGCCGCCCACTCAGCCGGGCTGGCTTGTCCTACGCCACGGGAGCCACTCAGCCTAGCGCCGCCGCCCAGCCCGCCGCTTAAGCTGAAAGCGCTGCCAGGGTTGCCTGTGACGCTGGCCGACGAAAAAAGGAGTTCACCATGCTCAAGTACGCCATCATCTTCGCCGTCATCGCCCTGATCGCCGGGGGCCTGGGCTTCAGCGGCATCGCCGCTGGCGCGGCCGGTATCGCCAAGATCCTGTTCTTCCTGTTCCTGATCGTGGCCGTGGCCATGGTCGTGCTGGCCATCCTGGGCATAAGCGCGATCAGCTAGGCGACGGGTGCTGCCCCCCTCTCCCCCAACCCCTCTCCCTCGGGGGGAGAGGGGAGCAGAGTGCGGCCTGTGGCCGGGATGGAGTGGGGGCACAGTCTCAGCGCAGCGGCGCCGAATCCACCAGCACCAACTCGGCGTCCGTCAGGGCGGTCAGCGTGATGGACTCGACCTCGCCGAAGGCCAGGCCGTCGCGCTCATCGACCCGGGTGCCCTCGACTTCCACGCTGCCGAGCGCCGAGACCAGATAGCCCAGCCGGTCGCGGCCGATGGCGTAGGTGACCGATTCGCCAGCCTTCAGCGTGGCGCCCAGCACGCGCGCATCGGTGCGGATGGGCAGCGCGTCCTTGTCCTGCGGCCACCCGCTGGCCAGGGCCACGAACTGGCCCGAGCGATCGGCCTTGGGAAAGGGCTTGTTGCCCCAGGAAGGCGGCAGGCCGCGCTCGGATGGCAGGATCCAGATCTGGAACAGCCGGGTCGGCTCGGCCTCGGCGTTGTATTCCGCGTGGCGGATGCCGGAGCCGGCACTCATCACCTGCACGTCGCCGGCCTCGGTACGGCCCTGGTTGCCCAAGCTGTCCTGGTGCGTGATGGCGCCCTGGCGCACGTAGGTGATGATTTCCATGTCGGCATGGCCATGCGGCGGGAAACCCGCGCCGGGGGCGATGACGTCGTCGTTCCAGACCCGCAGCGCACCCCAGTTCATGCGCGCCGGATCATGGTATTCGGCGAACGAGAAGTGGTGCTTGGCGTCGAGCCAGCCGTGGTGGGCGCCGCCCAGTTGCGCGTAGGGCCGGAGTTCGATCATGCGGGTCTGCCTTGAAGGTCGGGTTGCGATGACTGAACTTTATTTTCTGGACCACCCCTTGAGAATAGCGGGAATGGAAAAAAATCCATTCCATAAATGACATCATCCTTCATGAGCCGACTCCCCGATCTCGAAGCCTGGGCCATCTTCGCCAAGGTGGCCGAAACCGGCTCCTTCGCCAAGGCCGCCCAGGAACTGGGCCTGTCGCAACCCACTGTTTCCAAGGCCATCTCGCGGCTGGAGCAGCGGCTGGGCACGACGCTGCTGCACCGCACCTCGCGCAAGCTCTCGCTGACGGCCACCGCGCAGGCCGCGCTGGAGCGCGCCAGCCTGATCCTGAGCGAGGGCGAGGCCGTGGAGGCCGAGGTCAGCGAGCAGTCGAAGACGCTGCGCGGGCCGATCCGCATCACCGCGCCCATGTCCTTCGGTCTCTCGCACCTGGCGCCCGCCCTGCCGGCCTTCCTGCGCCAGCACCCGGCGGTCGCGCTGGATGCGCACTTCAGCGACGAACTGGTCGACCTGGTCGGCCAGGGTTTCGATTTGGCGCTGCGCATCGCCACCCTGCCCGACTCCAGCCTGCTGGCGCGCCGCCTGTGCACCATCCGGCTGCTGCTGGTGGGCGCGCCCGCCTATTTCGCGCGGCACGGCCATCCGCGCCACCCGGGCGACCTGGCGCGGCACCAGGCGCTGCACTACGCCAACGCCCGCACCGGCGACACCTGGAACTTCCAGCACCGGCGCCAGGGCGACTTCTCACAAGCCGTACCGGCGGCGCTGCGCGCCAACAACGCCGAGGCGCTGATCCCGGCGCTGCGCGCGGGCCTGGGGCTGGCCGTGCTGCCCGAATTCCTGGCCTGGGACGACTTGCGCAGCGGCGCCATCCAGGCCACGCTGGAGGACTGGCCGGTGCCGCCCATCGCGCTGCACATCGTCACGCCGCCCGGGCGCGCGCGGCCGCTGCGGGTGCAGGCGCTGATCGACTTCCTGGCCGCCGAATTCGCTGGCGCGCCGTGGGCGAGCTAATCCTCGCCTACCCGGCCGCGCCGCGCGGCGCCACCTTGGCGGTCAGCCGCGCCTGCACCGAGGGCGAGACGAAGTCCGCGATCTCGCCGCCCAGCGAGGCGATCTCGCGCACAAAGGTGCTGGAGATGAACTGGTACTGGTCGTTGGGCGTCATGAAGATGGTTTCGACATCGGCCATGAGCTTGCGGTTCATGCCGGCGAGCTGGAACTCGTAGTCGAAGTCGGTGACCGCGCGCACGCCGCGCATGATGGCCTTGGCGCCCTGCTGGCGCACGAAGTCGCGCAGCAGGCCGGAAAACGGCCGCACTTCGACGCGCTCGCCATGCACGGCCAGCGCCTCGCGCGCCATGGCGATGCGCTCGTCGAGCGAGAACAGCGTCTTCTTGTGGTGGCCGGCGGCCACCGCCACGATCACGCGGCCGAACAGCCGCGTGCCGCGCAGGACCACGTCCTCGTGCCCCAGCGTCATGGGATCGAAGGTGCCGGGGTAGACAACGGAAATGGTCGGGAAGGTCATCGGGGGAATCTCCTGGATCGGCGGCGCGCCGCCCGGGTGGATAGCCCCGGATTATGACTGGCCCATCCCCTCAACTCAGCGGGCGCAGCAGGTGCGCGTGCACCGCGCCGGCCTTGAGGTGGCGCCACGGTGCCAGGCCCAGCGGCTGCAACTCCTCGGCGCTCCAGGCGCGCGCGGCTTCCACGTAGAGCCAGCCGTCGGGTGCCAGCGCGGCGCGCGCGGCCTGCAGGGCCTGCGCGTACCAGGGCGCGTCGAAGGGCGGGTCCAGCAGCACCAGTTGCACGCTGGCCGGCGCCAGCCGGCCCAGCGCGGCCAGGCCGTCGCCGCGCTGTACCGTCACGCCGTCGGCCTTCAGGCGCACCTTGCTGGCCTGCAACTGGGCGGCCAGGCCCGGGTCCTGCTCGACCAGCGTGACCCGGCCGGCCCCGCGCGAGGCCGCCTCGAAGCCCAGCGCGCCGGTGCCGGCGAAGGCATCGACCACGCACCAGCCCGACCAGTCGTCCTGGCCGCTGGCGCTGACCAGCCAGTTGAACAGCGTCTCGCGCACGCGATCGGGCGTGGGCCGCAGGCCGGGCCGGTCGGCCACCGCGAGCTTGCTGCGCTTCCACTGGCCGCCGATGATGCGGACCTCGTGCGCGCCACCGCCTTTGCTGCCCTGGCCGGCCTTGCCACCTTGACCATTCTTGCCGCCACGCGGGCCGCCAGCAGCGGCGGAAGTGGCAGCGGCGGCGCCCTTGCGGGCCTGGGGCGTCGTCTTCATGGCTGCTGTCCTCCGACCACCACGGTGGCCATGCGTTCGGGCTGCAGGTGGCGCTGGAAGGCAGCGCGAACCTCGTCCACCGTCAGCGCGCCGACCTGCTGCCGCCAGGTGTCCAGGTAGTCCAGCGGCAGGCCGTTCCAGGCGATGTTCGCGACATTGGCGAGCAGCTTGGCGTTGCTGTCGAAGCGCAGCGCGAAGCCGCCGATCAGGTTGTCCTTGGCGGCCTGCAGTTCGGCCTCGGTCGGGCCGTTGCGCACGAAGCCGGCCAGCACCTCGCGCACCACGGCCACGGCCTGCCCGGCCTGGTCCGGCCGGGTGCTGAGCGCGATCGTGAACGGCCCTTCCTGCAGCGCCGGGCTGAAGCTGCTGGAAACGCCATAGCTCAGTCCGCGCTTTTCGCGCACCTCCTCCATCAGGCGCGAGACGAAACCGCCGCCGCCCAGCACGTAGTTGCCCACCAGCAGCGCGAAGTAGTCCGGGTCGGCGCGGCGGATGCCGGTCTGGCCGATCAGCACCTGCGCCTGCGCCGCCTGGAAGGGGATCTGGCGCTCGACCGGCGCGGTCAGCGGCGCGACTGGCGTGACCGGCGGAAGTGCGGGCAGCGCCGGGCAGGCGTCGGGGCCGGACGCCGCGGGCAGCCGCGCCAGCAGGTCGCGGGCGATGCGGTCGGCCTGCGCGCGGTCGACGTCGCCGACGATGCTGACCTTGGCACGGCACGGCAGCACGTGGCGCGCGTGGAAGGCGCGCAAGTCGTCCACGCCGATGCGCGCAAGCGTCTGCGCCGTGACCTCGGCACCGTAGGGGTGGCGCGGGTACAGCGCCTGGCCGAAGGCGCGCGAGGCCTGCGTGCCGGGGTGCGTGTCGGCCTCGCGCAGCGCGGCGCTCCACTGCTCGCGCTCGCGCTGCCAGACCGCCGGCGGGTAGGCCGGCTGGGCCAGTTGCCGCGCCGCCAATTGCACCGCTTGCGCCAGCAGTTCGGGCTCGGTCAGGCTGCGCAGGGCGTAGCTGGTGCGGTCCGAGGTGGCCGAAGCGCCGAACGACGCGCCCAGGTCGGCCCAGGCCTCGCCCAGCGCGTTTTCGTCGAGCGCGTTTTCCTTGAGCGCAGGATCGGCGCCGGCCTGCACGCCCTTGGACGCCATGCCGGCGGTGGCCTGCGCCAGCCCGGCCTGGCCGGCCGGGTCGCGGCGGCTGCCGCCGTCGAAGTCGATCTGCACGTCGACCATGGGAATCGAGGGGCTGCGCACCCAGTAGACCTGGGCGCCGCTGGGCTGCTGCCAGTGCGTGATGGGCAGCGCCGCGTGCGCGCTGGCGGCCAGCAGGCCGGAAAGCGCAACGAGCGTGAGGAATTTTTTCATCATCGGAAACGGTCGGGAACGGGCCGGCACGCATGGCGCCGGGCGGCCGAGGATACGGGCAGGCGCGGAAGCAGGCGCAGGGGCGGGAGCAGAAAACACCGGCGCGCCCATCAATGCACCCCATCCTGGGCAGGCGACTCGTCGCCATCGCCCCGGCGCGGCGCGGCCTCGCCCGGGGCGCGCGGCTGCGGCACCAGCACGCCGACGGTGAGCTGCTCATCGCCGAAGTAGCGGGCAGCGGCCGCCTGCACGTCGGCCGCGCTGACGGCTTCGAGGCGCGCGATCAGGCGGTCGCTGGCATCCAGCGGCAGGCCCTCGATCCAGTTGCTGCCCAGGTCCTGCGCCTGCGCCATGAGCGAGTCGCGCTGGTAGATCTGCGCGGCTTTCCACTGGGTCTTGACGCGGCGCAGTTCGGCCTCGCTCACGCCCTCGCGCGCCACCCGCGCAAGCTGGGCGCGCCAGCCAGCCTCGACGTCGGCCACCGTCTTGCCGGGCGCCGGCACGCCGGTCACCATGAACAGCTGCGGGCCGCGCCCGGACAGCCCGTTGCTGGCGCTGACGCTGTCGGCCACGCGGCCCTCGCCCTGCGTCAGCGCGCGGCCCAGGCGGGCGCCGTCGTAGCCGTCGAGCACGGCGGCCAGCACCGTCAGCGCCAGCGCGTCGCGGCTGGCCTCGTCGGTGGCGTCGATGGCGGTCATCTGCGGCACCTTGTAGGCCATCATCAGATAGGGCTGCTCGGCCACGGCGCGCAGCTCGAAGCGCCGGATGCCGCGCTGCGCCGGCTCGACCTGCGGCTTGCGCGCGGGCACCGGGCGCGCCGCGATGCGGCCGTAGGTCTGCTCGGCCCAGGCGCGCACCTGCGCCGGATCGACGTCGCCGGCCACCTCCAGCGCGGCGTTGGCCGGCACGTACCAGCGGCGGTGGAAATCGCGCACGTCGTCGGCGCCGTAGGCCTCGATGTCGCTCATCCAGCCGATCACCGGGCGGCGGTAGGGCGAGGCCAGGTAGGCCTGCGCCATCAGCGTCTCGTGGAGCCGCGCGCGCGGGCGCTCGTCGGTGCGCATGCGGCGCTCCTCCTGCACCACCGCCCGCTCGGGGCCGAACTGCGCGTCGGGCCACTGGTTGTTGGCGAAGCGGTCGGACTCCAGCGCCATCACCGCCGGCAGGTGCTCGGCCGGCACCTGCTGGTAGTAGCCGGTGTAGTCGCGCGAGGTGAAGGCGTTCTCCTGCCCGCCCAGCGCCGCCACGCGCCGCGAGAACTCGCCGGGCGGCACGCTGGGCGTGCCCTTGAACATCATGTGTTCGAGCATGTGGGCCACGCCCGAGGTGCCGCTGACCTCCTCCATGCTGCCGGCGCGCACCCACACCATCTGCACCGCCGTGGGCGCGCGGTGGTCGGGCTGCACGATCACGGTGAAGCCGTTGTCCAGTTGAAACAGAACGGGCGGCGTGCGGCCGGCCGACGCCACGGTGGCGGGCTGCGACACCGGCTGCGGGTGCGGCACCGGCTGGGCAGCGGCGCTGCCCGCCGCCAGCACGCCGGCCAGAAATGGCGACACGAGGGAAAGACGTTTCATAGAATGCCTGATCTGCCTGAAAAGCGCGCCCGGCTCGGCATCGCTGCCGGGCGCCATGGTGACGATGAAGCCATGCCGCCGGCCATCCGCGCGGACCACGCGGCCCGGCGCATGCCCAGGTGGCTGCATCACCGATTCTAAAAAGCCCGATATGTTCTCATTCTTCAAGAAGAAACCCGCGCCGGCCCCGGCCGAGGCGCCACCCTCGCTCCCACCAGCACCCGCACCAGCACCGGCTCCCGAACCCGCGCCAGCCCTGACCACCGCCCTGCCCCCCACGCCCGCGCCTGAGTCGCCCCAGGCGACCGAAGTACCGGCCGCAGTGCCCGCCGACGCACCGCGCGCCAACTGGATCGGCCGCCTCACCAGCGGCCTGCGCAAGACCGGCGGCAGCCTCGCCACCGTCTTCACCGGCACGCGCATCGACGAAGCCCTGTACGAGGAACTCGAAACCGCGCTGCTGATGGCCGACACCGGCGTCAAGGCCACCCAGCACCTGCTCGACGACCTGCGCCGCCGCGTCAAGGATGCCCGCGCGACCGAGCCGGCCGCCGTCAAGGCGCTGCTGGCCGACGCCGTGGCCGACCTGCTGCGGCCACTGCAGGCGCCGCTCGCCATCGGCCAGCAGCAGCCCACCGTCATCATGGTCGCGGGTGTCAACGGCGCCGGCAAGACCACCTCCATCGGCAAGCTCACCAAGCACCTGGCCGACGCCAACGCCAGCGTGCTGCTGGCCGCCGCCGACACCTTCCGCGCCGCCGCCCGCGAGCAGCTCGGTGTCTGGGCCACGCGCAACACGGTCGAGATCGTCAGCCAGCAAGGCGGCGACCCGGCCGCCGTCAGCTTCGACGCCGTCACCGCCGGCAAGGCGCGCGGCAAGGACGTGGTGCTGGTCGACACCGCCGGCCGCCTGCCCACGCAACTGCACCTGATGGAAGAACTCCGCAAGATCAAGCGCGTCATCGCCAAGGCCGATGCCAGCGCGCCGCACGAGGTTCTGCTGGTGATCGACGGCAACACCGGCCAGAACGCCCTGGCCCAGGTGCGCGCCTTCGACGACGCGCTGGGCCTCACCGGCCTGATCGTCACCAAGCTCGACGGCACCGCCAAGGGCGGCGTACTCGCCGCCATCGCGCAGGAGCGGCCCATTCCCGTCTACTTCATTGGCGTCGGCGAGAAACTGGAAGACCTGGAAACCTTCGACGCGCGCGAGTTCGCGCAGGCGCTGCTGGCGTAATCCGCGCCGCCCATGGCCGTGCCCGCGCAGCGATGGCATGGCGCATGCCCTCCGGCCCTGCCCTTTCATTTCACGCTGCTGATCTTTGTCGAGGACGCACGCCCATGCCCGATCTTTCCAACTTCCTGACCTTTGCCCTGGTCTGCCTCGGCATGGTGCTCACGCCCGGACCGAACATGGTCTATCTGGTATCGCGCTCGATCTGCCAGGGCCGGGGAGCAGGCTTGATCTCGCTGGGCGGCGTGGCGCTGGGCTTCGTCTTTTACATGCTGTGCGCGGCCTTCGGCATCACCGCACTGGCCATGGCGGTTCCGTATGCTTACGACACGCTGCGCATTGCCGGTGCCGCCTATCTGCTGTACCTGGCGTGGCAGACCGTCAGGCCCGGCGGACGGTCGCCATTCCAGTTGCGCGAGCTGCCCAAGGACAGTCCACGCAAGCTTTTCATGATGGGCTTCGCCACCAACTTGCTGAACCCCAAAGTGGCGATCATGTACCTGTCGCTGCTGCCCCAGTTCATCAGCCCCGCCGCCCACGGCAGCGTGCTCGCTCAATCGCTCGTGCTCGGCTGCACGCAACTCGTCATCAGCGTGGGCATCAACGCCACCCTCATCGCCATGGCTGGTTCCATCGCGGTATTTTTCGCCAACAGGCCCAGTTGGCAACTCGTGCAGCGCTGGCTGATGGGTACGCTTCTGGCAGGCCTGGCCGTGCGCTTCGTCGTTGACGGGCGGCGCTGAAGCGCCCTGGGGCGGCCAGCTGTCGCCACAGTTCTTTGCTGGCGAGTCATTTCGTCCTCGTGCAACGCTTTGAGAAGGGCGTGTGAGCCGCTCTTCACTTCATGCGGTCATCTGAGACCGCAGAGGGCAGGTTCTGCAAGCCATGCCCGAACCAGCCGATGCGATCGGTGGTACGCACGTCCAGCCGGGGCACATAGGGCTTGATGTCCAGCAGCGGCGTGTTGTCGAGCATGTCGTTGCCGCGAAAACGCAGCACGCGTCCCCGTACCTCGACCAGTTGCACGATGGACAACCCGATTCGGTTGGGCCGCGCTGGCGCACGGGTGGCGAAAATGCCGTGGCTCACGGTGTCCATGAACGGGACGACCTCCAGCTTCTCCGTGGCCTGGTGCAAATGCGTGAGCACGATCAGGTACTCGAAGCCCTCAATGTCGCGCAGCCCTGCAGCAAATGTTTCAAACACCTCCAGTTCGCCTTCGATATCGGTTGCCGCCACGGTCTGGATCGGCATGCCTTGCGTGCTGCGGAAGGGGCTGCGGATAACGCCGATGGGGCGCATGGTGATGCGATCGGTCATGGCGGCCTCGGATGATTTTCTTGAGTGTTATATTTTCATGGATATAGCGACTCCATGACTGGAAGCGCTTTTATCTGCAAGAGGTCTTGAATGTTGGATGACGTGATGTGCCATGCCCGATCCCCAGCCACAACTCAGTATCGTGCGCGCAACGGGTCGCGTCGCTTGCTGGTCAGTGGCATGCTGGGGCTGGCCAGCATAGCTGCCGTGCTGATTGGCACGCCCGCCCAAGCCGCCGATACCGTGCTGATTGCCGCCATGGGAGGGTATCGCAAGCCGGTGCTCGAATTGGTCGAGGCTTTTCGCCAGGAAACAGGACTGCAAGCCCAGGCAGCGTTCGGCCACGTGAAACAGATCGAGACCCAAGCCCCACAGAACCCAGAAGTCACGTTCCTGATCGGTGACAAGAGTCTGCTGGAGCCGACGGGACTCTTCAGTCGGTTCGACCGCCTCGGCATGGGACGCTTGGTGCTGGTGGCCAGCAAGGGCAAGGCACTGGCGAAGCCGGATGATCTGAAGACGCCAGCTTTTGCCCGGATCGCACTGGCACACCCTTCCCGGACGGTGTTCGGCGCTGCAGCCGATGCTTGTTTGAAGCGCCTGGGCTTCGCTGACGCGTTGGCACCGAAACTTCTTGAGGTTGAAAGCGTTCCCCAGGTCGGCAGCTACATCGCATCCGGTGAAGTCGATGCCGGCTTCGTCAACAAAACTGAAGCGCTGGCTATTGCCGATCGCAGCGGCTCATCTCTTGAGATGCCCCAGTCGTGCTACGAGCCCATCGAGATATCGCTCGGCACTGTGAAGAATCGCTTGCTGAATGATGCAGCGAAGCGCTTTCTGGTGTTTCTGCAAAGCGACGTCGCTCGCAACATCATGACCGCCAACGGGTTGTAGCCATTCCTTTGAGCGAATTGCTGGCGGAAACCTGTGCTTGGTCCTCGGTCTCGCTGACCCTGCGGATCATGGGTTGGAGCGTGCTACTGCAACTGGCAATTGGCCTGCCATTGGCTTGGTTGCTGGCGCGGCGAGTGTTTCCAGGCAAGGCCCTACTCGATGCATTGGTGACCATGCCGCTGGTTTTTCCGCCCATCGTTATTGGCTACGGGCTATTGCTGCTGCTCAGCCGAGAGGGCTGGATGTTTGCCTGGCTGCCGGTGGATTGGCGACCCCACTGGATATTCAGCGAAACTGGCCTGGTGATTGCCGCAGTCGTGGCCGGCTTGCCGCTGATGGTCAAGCCGTCTCAGGCGGCGATTACCGAGGTGGACGATGCCGTGCGCGAAGTGGCCTCGGTGCTCGGTGCCCGTCCCTGGCAGGTGTTCCTGCGAATCGATTTACCGTTGGCCAAGCTGGGCATCCTGACCGGCTTGGTCTTGTCCACGGGCCGGGCCATGGGCGAGGTCGGTATCTCGCTGATGCTGGGAGGCAACATCAGCGGTCGTACGGAGACGCTATCGCTGGCGGTCTACAACCATGTCCTTGGCTCCGAAACGGATTGCGCGAACGCGCTGTCGCTGGTCTTGGCCGGCATAGCCGCGCTGGTTTTGTTTCTGTTTCGTCGCGTAGAACGTAAGCACCCGGCGATCCCAGCTCTCAACAAATCGCGCACAGACGATCGCAGCCGCTAATTGCAGCAACGCTTCGTGGAAGCCGCCCTCCCCGCAGGCCACAAAGGGGCTGCGGCGGCCAGCATCAGCCCCTGCGCAGCGGCAGCCGCACCGTCCAATGGAGCTTGACGCCGACCGTCGCGATCAGGATGAGACCGGCGCCCACCGCCTGCCGCATCGAAATCACATGATCGAAGAACAGGTAGTCGAACACCACCGTCGAGAGCGGATAGAGAAACGACAAGATCGCCACCACGCTCAATCTGAGCTTGGCGATGGCCGAGTAGATCAGCCCGTACAAGAACGCCGTATGAACGCCCCCCAGGACGATGATGAACGGCCACTGCGCCGGAGCCACCCCCTCCCCCAGTGAACCCGTCAAGGGATAAGTCGTCACGGCACCGGCGAAGGTCTGCACCCACACGATGAGCAGCGGCGGCGTGCCCGCCAGCTTCTTGGCGACCAGCACCGAGCCGGAATACAGGCTGGTGGCGACCAACACCAAGGCCAGCCCGGCCAGTTCTTCCCGCGACAGGCTGACCTCGCCGACGCCGATGACGACCAGCAGACCGACGAAGCCCAGGGCAATCCAGACCCCATCCGAGGCGATGAACTTCTCCCGAAGAACCGCCACGCCGAGCAACAGGATGATGAAGGGGTTGACGTGGTAGACGATGGTGGCCAGCGAAATCGAGGTGAGCGCAAAGGCCTTGAACAGCAGCACCCAATTGAAGACGAGCAGCCAACCCGAGACGACCATCAACGCCAGCTTTCTCGGCTGGAAGTGCTCGGCCTTGAACAGACCGTGACAGGCGCAGACCGGCCACAAGCAGAGGAAAGCCAGCGCGCAACGAAAGAACACGATGTCCTCCGACGACTGGCCCGACTTGACGACGAACAGGCCTATGCTCCCGGACACGACCATGGCCACGCTCATTTCCGCCGTTCCGAGGGTTTCTTTTCCGTTGCGCAAGGTGTATTTTCTCCAGCCTGGAGGTTGAGATCGTCAACACGTTCCTATGGTCAAGTCCTATCTCGACATCGATTTACTCAAAGCCTTCGTCGCCGTGATCGAAGCCAAGAGCTTCACGGTCGCCGGCCAGCGCCTGCACAAGACGCAATCGGCCATCAGCGTCAAACTCAGAAAACTGGAAGAGCAGATCGGGCACGCGCTCGTCCACCGCGATCCCCCCATACGCCCGACCGCCCTCGGGCTCACGCTCCTGAGCACGGCCCATCGCTTGATCGAAGCCCATGAGGAAGCCCTGTTCGCGCTTGCGCAAGCCGCGCAGGGCCAGTGCATTACCGTGGGCACCTCCGAAACCTATGCGGCCTCGCTGCTGCCCCCCGTCTTGAAGGCCTTTCGCGGCCTCTACCCCGACATCCAGATCGAGATCTCCTGCGGCCATAGCTGGGACATGCTCGAAGCGCAAACCCACAACGGCATCGACCTCGTGCTGGCCACGCGATCGCCACGCCACGGCGGCGTGACCTTGAACCGCCAGCAACTCTTTTGGGTGTGCAGCGCCGACAGCACCGCCTACCTCGAAAAATGCTTGCCCCTGGCGGTGTTTCCGCCGCGCTGTCTCTACCGCGACATGGCACTTGCCGTGCTCAAACAGACCGAACGCCCCGCGCGCATCGCCTACACGTCCTCGCACTACGACGGCCTGATGGCCGCGATCGCCACGGGCGATGCCGTCACCGTGATGCCCGAACGCGCCATTCCCGACGGCTGCATCAAGTTGAATCGCTCGCACGGCTTGCCAGCGCTGCCGGCCATCGACGTCGCCCTCTACAAGGGCAGCCATCTCTCGCCCATGGCCCGACGCCTCGGCATGGCCATCGAATCCCACTACCTGGGGGCATAGGCCGGTTCTGGTATCCATGCGGACATGCTGCAGCAATTGCAGCGCGGTTGAGCACGCGCCCCCCATGAAATGAAGCGATGCCGCGCATTCGCAAATGCGATCCCGAACCACGGGTTGGGCGGCACCGAGAACCTGAACACTCAGCAAGGCATTGCCTGGCGACTTGAACCGGGATATCCTGGCGCCACACGGACTAGGACAGTCATCCTATTTCTAGCCAGGGATCTCGCATGCCATCCAGCCGGCCCACCACGCGCGAGCGCATTGTCGATGCCGCCGACCAGCTCTTCTACACACGCGGTTATCAGCACACGTCCTTCTCCGACGTGGCCGATGCCGTCGGCATTTCGCGCGGGAACTTCTATCACCATTTCAAGAGCAAGGACGAGATCCTCGACGCGGTGATTGCGCTGCGCCTGGCCCGGACCCAGCACCTGCTCGAAAGCTGGGAAACCACCAACCGTCATCCGCTCGGCAATATCCGCGGCTTCATTCGCATCGTCATCACGAATCAGGCCGCGATCATGCGCCACGGCTGCCCGGTCGGCACGCTGTGCGGCGAACTGGCGAAACTGGAACACCCCGCGCTGCCGCGCGCCGGCGAATTGTTCACCCTGTTTCGCGGCTGGCTGGGGCGGCAATTCGCCCTGCTCGGGCATCCAGCCGATGCCGATGCGCTCGCGCTGCACGTGCTCGCCTTCAGCCAGGGCGTCGCGGTTCTGGCCCACAGCCTGGGCGATGCATCTTTCGTTCAGCGCGAAGTGGCGCGCATGTGCGCCTGGCTCGACACGGTCGCCCTCCAAACCGGCGCGCCGCCGGCTGCTTCCCCCCACGCACCCTAGAAAGGATGTCCCATGTACCTCGTCCTGCTCAGGTTTTCCGACAACCGCAGCCAGTCCGGCCCATGGATGCAGGCTCACCAGGCCTGGCTGCAGCAAGGCTTCGACGACGCGGTCTTCGTGCTCGCGGGCAGTCTCGGCGGGCAGGCTGGCGGCGCCATCCTCGCCCAGGGCATCGCCAGGACGGCGCTCGAAGAACGCGTGCAAGCCGACCCTTTCGTGATCGCAGACGTGGTCCGGGCCGAGATCATCGAGATCACGCCGTCCAGAACGGATGCGCGACTGGACTTCCTGCGTCACTGAACCCCACGCCCGTTGCCTGGAGATGCCGCATGACTCTCAGCCCCACGATCGACGGCCCTGACGGCCGGCCTCGCTGCCGCTGGTGCGCCGCAGCGCCCGAGTTCTACCGCTATCACGACACGGAATGGGGGTTTCCGGTCGCCGACGACACCCGGCTGTTCGAGAAGCTGTGCCTGGAAGGCTTTCAGTCCGGCCTGAGTTGGCGCACGATCCTGGCCAAGCGCGAGAATTTCCGCGCGGCATTCCACAGCTTCGACTTTGACCGGATCGCCCGCTTCGCGGAAGCGGACGTGACGCGGCTGTTGCAGGATGCGGGCATCGTCCGCCATCGCGGCAAGATCGAGGCGGTCATCCACAACGCTGGCCGTGCCCGGGAAATGGCCGATCGCGAAGGTTCACTGGCGGCCTTCTTCTGGCGCTACGAGCCGCAGGCCAGCGGACTGGGAGAACCGCAGACCCGATCCGCCTCGGCCGAATCGCAGGCCTTGTCCAAGGATCTCAAGCGACTGGGCTGGAAGTTCGTCGGCCCGACCACCGTCTACGCCTTCATGCAGGCCATGGGACTGATCAACGACCACGTGCCGGGCTGCACCGTGCGGCCAGAGGTCGAGCGCGCGCGCCAGGTCTTCGCACGGCCTGGCAGCGCCTGATCCGGCCACCGGCGCCATCGCAACGCCGCCGGGCTCGCAGCCGCGGCCAAAAGCCAACCGCCCCGCAGGCCACAAAGGGTCTGCGGGGCGGTCTGGCTGAGACCCGGGCGCGAGCCCGGGCCGTGGCGACGGCGGATCAGGCCTCGATGGTCTTGGCCGTGTCGGCGTATTCCTCGATCTGGTCGAAGTTCATGTAGCGGTAGACGCTGGCCTTGTCGGCGTCGATCACGCCCATTTCCTGGAGGTATTCCGCCTTGGTGGGCAGGTGGCCCAGGCGCGAGGCGATGGCGGCCAGTTCGGCCGAGCCGAGGAACACGTTGGTGTTCTTGCCCAGGCGGTTGGGGAAGTTGCGGGTGCTGGTGGAGATCACCGTCGCGCCCTCGCGCACCTGTGCCTGGTTGCCCATGCACAGCGAGCAGCCCGGCATTTCGGTGCGCGCACCGGCGGTGCCGAAGGCGGCGTAGTGACCTTCCTTGATCAGCTCGCTCTCGTCCATCTTGGTGGGCGGGGCCACCCACAGCTTGACCGGGATGTCGCGCTTGCCGCCGAGCAGCTTGGCGGCTGCGCGGAAGTGGCCGATGTTGGTCATGCACGAGCCGATGAAGGCTTCGTCGATCTTGGTGCCGGCGACTTCGGAGAGGAACTTGGCGTCGTCCGGGTCGTTGGGGCAGCAGACGATGGGCTCGGTGATGTCGGCCAGGTCGATCTCGATGACGGCGGCGTATTCCGCATCCTTGTCGGCTTCGAGCAGTTCGGGCTTGGCCAGCCAGGCCTCGACCTTCTCGATGCGGCGCTTGAGGGTGCGCGCGTCGGCGTAGCCTTCGGCGATCATGTTCTTCATCAGCACGACGTTGCTGGTGAGGTATTCCTTGATCGGCTCGGGGTTGAGCTTGATGGTGCAGCCGGCGGCCGAGCGCTCGGCCGAGGCGTCGGAGAGCTCGAAGGCTTGTTCAACCTTGAGGTCGGGCAGGCCTTCGATTTCGAGGATGCGGCCGGAGAAGATGTTCTTCTTGCCGGCCTTCGCCACGGTCAGCAGGCCGGCCTTGATGGCGTACAGCGGAATGGCGTGCACCAAGTCGCGCAGGGTGACGCCGGGCTGCAGTTCACCCTTGAAGCGCACCAGCACCGATTCGGGCATGTCCAGCGGCATCACGCCGGTGGCAGCGCCGAAGGCGACCAGGCCGGAGCCGGCCGGGAAGCTGATGCCGATGGGGAAGCGGGTGTGCGAGTCGCCGCCGGTGCCCACGGTGTCGGGCAGCAGCAGGCGGTTGAGCCAGCTGTGGATCACGCCGTCGCCCGGGCGCAGGGCGACGCCGCCACGGTTGCTGATGAAGGCCGGCAGCTCGCGGTGGGTCTTGACGTCCACCGGCTTGGGGTAGGCGGCGGTGTGGCAGAAGGACTGCATCACCATGTCGGCGCTGAAGCCCAGGCAGGCGAGGTCCTTGAGTTCGTCGCGCGTCATCGGGCCGGTGGTGTCCTGCGAGCCGACGGTGGTCATCTTGGGTTCGCAGTAGGTGCCGGGGCGCACGCCCTGGCCTTCGGGCAGGCCGACGGCGCGGCCGACCATCTTCTGCGCCAGCGTGAAGCCGGCCGTGGATTCGGCGGGCGCCTTGGGCAGGCGGAACAGCGTGGAGGCGGGCAGGCCCAGGAACTCGCGCGCCTTGGCGGTGAGCGAGCGGCCGATGATGAGGTTGATGCGGCCGCCGGCGCGCACTTCGTCGAACAGCACTTCGCTCTTGAGCTGGAACTCGGCCACGGTCTCGCCGTTGCGCACCAGCTTGCCGTCGTAGGGCAGCACGTCGATGACGTCGCCCATTTCAAGCTGAGTGACGTCGACTTCGATGGGCAGCGAGCCCGAGTCTTCCTGCGTGTTGAAGAAGATGGGGGCGATCTTGCCGCCCAGGGTGACGCCGCCGAAGCGCTTGTTGGGCACGAAGGGGATGTCCTGGCCGGTGGCCCAGACGATGGAGTTGGTAGCCGACTTGCGCGAGGAGCCGGTGCCCACCACGTCGCCCACGTAGGCGACCAGGTGGCCCTTTTTCTTCAGGTCGTCGATGAACTGCATGGGGCCGCGCTTGCCGTCTTCCTCGGGCTTGAAGGCCGCGTCGGGACGGGTGTTCTTGAGCATGGCCAGGTAGTGCAGCGGGATGTCCGGGCGGCTCCAGGCGTCGGGTGCGGGCGAGAGGTCGTCGGTGTTGGTCTCGCCGGGCACCTTGAAGACGGTGACGGTGATCTTCTGCGGCACTTCGGGACGCGTGGTGAACCATTCGCCATCGGCCCACGACTGCATGACTTCCTGCGCCTTGGCGTTGCCGGCCTTGGCCTTCTCGGCGACGTCGTTGAAGAAGTCGAACATCAGCAGGGTCTTCTTCAGGCCCTCGGCGGCGACGGCGGCGACTTCGGCGTCGTCGAGCAGCTCGATCAGCGGATGCACGTTGTAGCCGCCCACCATGGTGCCCAGCAGCTCGGTGGCCTTGGCCTTGGGGATCAGGCCGACGGCGAGGTCGCCGTGCGCCACGGCGGCCAGGAAGCTGGCCTTGACCTTGGCGGCGTCATCCACGCCCGGCGGCACGCGGTGCGTGAGCAGGTCGAGCAGGAATTCGTCCTCGCCGGCCGGCGGGTTCTTGATCAGCTCGATCAATTCGGCCACTTGCTTGGCGTCGAGCGGCAGCGGCGGGATGCCGAGCGCGGCACGTTCGGCGACATGGTCTCGGTAGGCTTGCAACATGGTGTTCTCCATTTTCATCGGTTATAGCTGGGGATGGGTGGCCGGGCAACTGCCTGGGGCAGTGCCGGCGGATTCGTTGGCGGGGCGCGAAGGCCACCAGTGCAGGATGTCGGCCGGCAGCGGCCGGCCGGTCTGGCGGGCGCGCTGCAGCACCTGCCAGTGGTAACGGTAGCTGGCGCGGTCGTGCAGCTGACCGTGGAAGGCGATCGGCGCCCAGTCCTGGGCCATGGCCTGGGCCAGGATGGCGGCGGCGGTGGCCACGCTGTCCGGGTCGGGCGCAAAGGCCTCGACGATGGGGCGGATCTGGTCGGGGTGAATGCTCCACATGCGCGTGAAGCCGAATTCGTGGGCGGCGCGGCGGGCCGATTGCGCCAGCACCGCGAGGTCGCGGAATTCGGTGACCACGCCGTGCGCGGGCACCTTGCCCCAGGCGTGGGCGGCGCTGGCGATTTCCAGCTTGGCGCGGCGCACCAGCGGGTGGCTGAACTGGCCCTCGCCCTGCATGGCCTGCGCCGGGATGGCGCCGCCGTGGGCCGAGACGAAGTCCATCAGGCCGAAACTCAGCGACTCGACGCGTGGGTGCGCGGCGATGTCGAAGGCGCGGTGCACGGCGGCGGGGGATTCGATGAGTGCATGCACCGGCAGATGGCCGCCACCAGCGTGGTCGATCAGCGCCACGGCGCGGTCGATGTCGGCCGCTGATTCGACCTTGGGCAACATGAGGTGGCTGAGCGCGTGGCCGGCGCGCGCGACGAGGGTGGCGATGTCGGCCTCGAAGGCCGGGTGGTCGACGGCATGCACGCGCGCGGCCACGCGCAGCGCCAAGCCGGCGCCCGCACCGGCAGCCGCACGCGCCTGGGCCAGTTCGGCCACCAGCGCGGCGTGCTCGGCCTCGCCGCCCACCGGAGCGCCGTCCTCGCAGTCGAGCGTGACGTCGAACACGCAGGCGCCGAACTCCTCGGCCAGCTCGGCCTGCAGCGCCAGGCTCTTGCGCATGCGCGCCTCGACGCCGCTGTAGTGGTCGCACACCGGCAGCCGCGCGGCGGCGGCCTGGGCGCCGGGCAGCACCTCGCCGGGCAGGGCCGGCGAGGCGCCGGCTTGCCCTGCCTGGGAAGTGCGAGGCAGCCGTGCGTTCATGCCGTCCGCCTCGCCACGATGAACAGGCGCGGAAACGCCAGCAAGCGGCGGCCGTCGGCATGCACGCGGTAAGCCTGCGCCAGGCCTTGCTCGTACGCCGCCAGATACCCGGCCTGGTGCTCGGCGGGCAGGCGCGCCAGGAAGGGCTTGAGCCCGGTGGCACGCACCCATTCGACGATCGCCGCCGCCGACGCCATGGGGTGCTGGTAGACCGTGTGCCAGACGTCGGTCGCGGCAGCCTCGCGGGCCAGCAGATCGTAATAGGCGCCCAGCGAAAGGATGCCGGTGCGGTAGCCGCGGGTATCGCCCATGAACGGTGCCCAGGGCTGCAAGGCCGCCGTCTCGCGCATGAGGCGGTGCGTGGGCTCGTCGCGGTTGTCCGGCATCTGGATGGCCAGCACACCGCCGGGGGCCAATGCGTCGAACAGGCGGGGGATCAGCGTTTCGTGATCGCCCGTCCATTGCAGCGCCGCATTGGCAAAAATCAGGTCGGGGGCCACGCCGAGCGCCTGGGTCCACTGACGGACCTCGGCCATGTCGGCCTGCAAAAATTCAACGCCCGGCAGTCGTTGCCGGGCGCTGGAAATCATGGCGGCATCGTTGTCGATGCCCACGACCCGAGCCTGCGCATAACGGTGGACCAGCAACTCGGTCGAGTTGCCGGGACCGCACCCCAGATCGACCACGCAACGCACGGCGTCCAGCGGCACGCGCGCCAGCAGCTCCTGCGCCGGGCGTGTACGCTCGTCTTCGTAGCGTCGGTAGAGATCGGGGTTCCAGGTGTTCATCGAATGATGGACTCGCGTGCTCGGGGGCGTCGTTTCGGGTGTCGCGGAAAACGATCAGAGCAGGTGGGCCACGCCGGCTTGCTCGTCCTGCAGTTCCTTGAGCGTCTTGTTGATGCGCTCCTGGCTGAAGGCGTCGATTTCCAGACCCTCGACGATGGTGTATTCGCCATTCTCGGTGGTGACCGGGAAGCCGAAGATCACGCCTTCGGGAATGCCGTACTCGCCCTTGGACGGCACGCCCATGGTGACCCACTTGCCCTTGGAGCCCAGCGCCCAGTCGCGCACGTGGTCAATGGCGGCATTGGCGGCCGAGGCGGCCGAGGACAGGCCGCGCGCCTCGATGATGGCGGCGCCGCGCTTGCCCACGGTGGGCAGGAACACGTCGGCGTTCCAGACCTGGTCGTTGATCAGGTCCTTGACGGCCTTGCCGCCCACGGTGGCGAAGCGGTAGTCGGCATACATGGTGGGCGAGTGGTTGCCCCACACTGTCAGCTTCTCGATGTCGCCCACGGCGGTGCCGGTCTTGGCGGCGATCTGGCTGGCGGCGCGGTTGTGGTCCAGGCGCAGCATGGCGGTGAAGTTCTTGGCCGGCAGGTCGGGGGCCGACTTCATGGCGATGTAGGCGTTGGTGTTGGCGGGGTTGCCCACCACCAGCACCTTGACGTCGCGCGAGGCGACGGCATTGAGCGCCTTGCCCTGGGCCGTGAATATCTGCGCATTGGCAGCCAGCAGGTCGGCGCGCTCCATGCCGGGGCCGCGCGGGCGGGCGCCTACCAGCAGCGCGTAGTCGGCGTCCTTGAAGGCGACCAGCGGATCGCCCGTGGGGATGACGCCGGCCAGCAGCGGGAAGGCGCAGTCTTCCAGCTCCATGATCACGCCCTTGAGCGCCTTCTGAGCTTTTTCGTCGGGAATTTCGAGCAGCTGCAGAATGACCGGCTGGTCCTTGCCCAGCATTTCGCCGGAGGCGATGCGAAACAGCAGGGCGTAACCGATTTGACCAGCGGCACCGGTGACGGCGACGCGAACGGGCTTCTTACTCATTTTGGAGGCTCCTGTTTGGGGTAAATGTGCGGTCTCGCCCACCTGCCGGTATACCCCTTGCTCGTCTCGTATCGCTCATCTCGTTACAGCCGGGCGCACCGCAGGCGGACATGCACAACGTTCGAGTTTACCGCCGCGGCCAAAACCGAGTCAATTAGTCTTATATCTTATATAAGATACACTGAAACGATGTCGATGGCCCGCCACAGCCCCGCAACAGCCACGGCGTGCGACCGGCCCCGCCCCCATCGCCACCGCAACCGCCGCCAGCGGCCGTCCAACCCCGGCCAACCCTGGCTTATGCCCCCACCTCGAACCGCCATGTCCTCTTCCAGTGCATCCGCGTCCCGCACGGCGCCGGCCCGGCCGGACGCAGCGCCCCAGGCATCGGGCCCCGCCTTCAGCCCGCTCTACCAGCAAATCAAGGGCCTGATCCTGCAAAGCCTCGAAGGCGGCGAATGGAAGCCGGGCGAGGCCATCCCCAGCGAAATGGACCTGGCCGCACGCTACAAGGTCAGCCAGGGCACGGTGCGCAAGGCCATTGACGAACTGGCCGCCAGCCACCTGCTGGTGCGGCGCCAGGGCAAGGGCACCTTCGTGGCCACGCATGCCGAGCAGCACGTCAACTACCGCTTCCTGCGCCTGACACCCGACCAGGGCGACCAGGCCAGCGAGGGCCCGGCGCTGCGCGACTTCCTTGACTGCAAGCGGCTGCGCGCGAGCGCCGACATCGCGCGCCAGCTCGGCCTGCGCGCGGGCGATGCGGTGCTGCACATCCGGCGCACGCTGTCATTCGCCGGCCAGGCCTCGATCCTCGAAGACATGTGGCTGCCAGGCAACGCCTTCAAGGGCCTGTCGATCGAAAGGCTGGCGCTCAACGACGCCCCCATGTACGCCCTGTTCGAAACCGAGTTCGGCGTGCGCATGGTGCGCGCCGAGGAAAAGATCAAGGCCGTGGCCGCCGACGCCGACAGCGCCCGGTTACTGGGCGTGTCCGAGGGCACGCCGCTGCTGAGCGTGGAGCGCACCGCCTACACCTATAACGACGTGCCGGTGGAATTTCGCCGCGGCGTCTACCGCACCGACACCCGGCACTATCGAAATGCATTGAACTGACCCAGACGACACGCTGCTCGCACGCAAAAACAGCCCCCCGTCACAAGCGCTAGCGCACGCCCACCCCACTCCGACTACCTTAGTCAGCTATGGCGACCATAGAGGGGTTCTGCCTTGCGGTGCAATAGAATTTTGGATTGTCCGAACGAGCGCGGCAACTCTGATTGCGACAAAGTTACCAACGCGTTACATCACCCGGACACGACAAGAGCATTTCCTTCCACGACAGAAAGCCATGCCATGACTGAGCTAGCAAAAAAGCGGCCGGAATTCAAAAACATCAACGCCTTCAAGGACCTCACGACTTACCGGCTGCCGCCCGCGGGATGGGTTTCCATCCTTCACCGCGCCAGCGGGCTGCTGATGTTCCTGCTCCTTCCCTTCATCATCTGGCTGTTCGACACCTCGGTCTCCTCGGAGTATTCCTATGCCGAGTTCCGCGGCGCCTTCAACGAGGGCCTGGGCTTCGTTCCCGGCTGGTTCATCAAGCTGGTGGCGCTGGCGCTGATCTGGGCCTACCTGCACCACTTCATCGCCGGCCTGCGCCACCTGTGGATGGACGTCGCCCACGCCGTGAGCAAGCAGTTCGGCCGCACCTCGGCGCTGGTCACGCTGGTCCTGGGCATCGGCCTGACCCTGATCCTCGGCGCCAAGTTGTTCGGTCTCTACTAATTCCGCCTGCAGGAGTCCCCCACATGTCTACCTATGGTTCCAAGCGCACGGTCGTCGGCGCCCACTACGGCCTGCGCGACTGGCTGATCCAGCGCATCACCGGCGGCCTCATGGCCCTCTTCACCGTCATCTTGCTGGCGCAGGTGATCTTCACCTCCGGCCCGATCGGCTACGAGCAATGGGCCGGCATCTTCGCCGCCCAGTGGATGAAGGTGCTCACGTTCTGCGTGATCGTCTCCCTGCTCTACCACGCCTGGGTCGGCGTGCGCGACATCTGGATGGACTACGTCAAGCCCGTCGCGCTCAAGATCGCCCTCAACATCTTCACTCTCGTCTGGCTCGTCGGTTGCGCGGGCTGGGCCATCCAAGTCCTCTGGAGGCTGTAAGCCATGACTTCGTCACGTTCCGTCAGTACACGCAAGTTCGACGTCGTCATCGTCGGCGCCGGGGGTTCCGGCATGCGCGCCTCCCTGCAACTGGCCCGCGCCGGCCTGTCGGTGGCCGTGCTCACCAAGGTCTTCCCGACCCGCTCGCACACCGTGGCCGCCCAGGGCGGCGTGTCCGCCTCGCTGGGCAACATGTCCGAGGACAACTGGGAATGGCACTTCTACGACACCATCAAGGGCTCCGACTGGCTGGGTGACCAGGACGCCATCGAGTTCATGTGTCGCGAAGCACCCAAGGTGGTCTACGAGCTCGAACACTTCGGCATGCCCTTCGACCGCAACGCCGACGGCACCATCTACCAGCGCCCCTTCGGCGGCCACACCGCCAACCACGGCGAAAAGCCGGTGCAGCGCGCCTGCGCGGCGGCCGACCGCACCGGCCACGCCATGCTGCACACGCTCTACCAGAAGAACGTGGAGTCGCGCACCCAGTTCTTCGTCGAGTGGATGGCACAGGACCTGATCCGCAACGCCGACGGCGACGTGGTGGGCGTGACCGCGCTCGAACTGGAAACCGGCGAAACCTACGTGTTCCACGCCAAGGCCGTGCTGCTGGCCACTGGCGGCGCGGGCCGCATCTTCCAGGCCTCGACCAACGCCTTCATCAACACCGGCGACGGCCTGGGCATGGCCGCGCGCGCCGGCATCCCGCTGCAGGACATGGAGTTCTGGCAGTTCCACCCGACCGGCGTGGCCGGCGCCGGCGTGCTGCTGACCGAAGGCTGCCGTGGCGAGGGCGCGATCCTGCTCAACAGCAACGGCGAGCGCTTCATGGAGCGCTACGCGCCGACCCTGAAGGACCTGGCGCCGCGCGACTTCGTCTCGCGCTCGATGGACCAGGAAATCAAGGAAGGCCGGGGCTGCGGTCCGAACAAGGACTACATCCTGATGAAGCTCGACCACCTGGGCGCCGAGACCATCCGCAAGCGCCTGCCCTCGGTCGAGGAAATCGGCCACAACTTCGCCAACGTGGACATCACCAAGGAGCCGATCCCCGTGGTGCCCACCATCCACTACCAGATGGGCGGCATCCCGACCAACATCTACGGCCAGGTCGTCGAGCACAAGGGCGACGACTACACCTCGCCCATCAACGGCCTCTACGCCGTGGGCGAATGCGCCTGCGTGAGCGTGCACGGCGCCAACCGCCTGGGCACCAACTCGCTGCTCGACCTGCTGGTGTTCGGCCGCGCGGCCGGCAACCACATCGTGGAGCAGGCCTACAAGACCCGCGCCCACAAGGACCTGCCCGCGGGCGCGGCCGACTACACGCTCTCGCGCCTGGCCCGCCTCGACGGCTCCACCGGCGGCGAATACGCGCAAGACGTCGCCAACGACATCCGCAAGTGCATGCAGGAGCACGCCGGCGTGTTCCGCACCCAGGCCAAGATGGATGCCGGCGTCGAGGTCATCAACCAGATCCGCACCCGCGTGCCCTCGGTCACGCTCAAGGACAAGTCCAAGGTCTGGAACACCGCGCGCATGGAAGCGCTGGAAGTCGACAACCTGATCGAAGTGGCACAGGCCACCATGATCTCGGCCGCCGCCCGCCACGAATGCCGTGGCGCCCACTCGGTCGACGACTACGAGCGCCCGGCCGACGACGCCGAGCATCCGCTGGGCCGCAACGACAAGGACTGGCTCAAGCACACCCTGTGGTACAGCGCCACCAACAGCCTGGACTACAAGCCGGTGCGCCTCAAGCCGCTGACGGTCGACACCATTCCGCCCAAGGTCCGGACCTTCTGACTGCTCGCTCCACGACGAAAGAACACCCATGCAAAAGCGCACCTTCAAGATCTACCGCTACGACCCGGACAAGGACGCCAAGCCCTACATGCAGACCGTCGAGATCGAGCTCGAAGGCAATGAACGCATGCTGCTCGACGCCCTGGTCAAGCTCAAGGCGCTCGACCCCTCGCTGTCCTACCGGCGCTCCTGCCGCGAGGGCGTGTGCGGCTCGGACGCCATGAACATCAACGGCAAGAACGGCCTGGCCTGCCTGACCAACCTGCGCACGCTCAAGGACCCGATCGTGCTCAAGCCGCTGCCCGGCCTGCCCGTGATCCGCGACCTGATCGTGGACATGACCAACTTCTTCAACCAGTACCACTCGGTCAAGCCCTACCTCATCAACGACACGCCGCTGCCCGAGAAGGAGCGCCTGCAGTCGCCCGAGGAACGCGAGGAACTCGACGGCCTGTACGAGTGCATCCTGTGCGCGAGCTGCTCGACCAGCTGCCCCAGCTTCTGGTGGAACCCGGACAAGTTCGTCGGCCCGGCCGGCCTGCTGCAGGCCTACCGCTTCATCGCCGACAGCCGCGACCAGGCCACCGGCGCGCGCCTGGACAACCTGGAAGACCCCTACCGGCTGTTCCGCTGCCACACCATCATGAACTGCGTCGACGTCTGCCCCAAGGGACTCAACCCGACCAAGGCCATCGGCAAGATCAAGGAACTGATGGTCCGCCGCACCGTTTGACGGCAAGAAGCGGACAATCGCCCCCACTTTGATTTAAAAAGAGCGCTCGATGCAAACCGATCACCAACTCCTGGACCCGCAGGCCCTGGGCAAGCTCAAGTGGCGCTGCCGCCGGGGCCTGCTGGAGAACGACCTGTTCATCGAGCGCTTCTTCAAGCGCCACGAAGCCGCCCTCACCCAGCGCCAGGCCCGTGGGCTGACGCAACTGACCGACCTGTCCGACAACGATCTCATGGATCTGCTGCTCGGACGCCAGGAACCCACGCAAGATCTAGCCACCGAAGAAGTGCGCGAAGTACTCAAACTGCTGAGACAACCGCCCGACGTGGTCGCCTCTTCACTCTGACAACCGGTAACTCAAAGGAACGTGCGAAATGAAACTTGCCGACAACAAAGCCACCCTGTCATTCAGCAACGGCGACCCGAGCATTGAGCTGCCGATCTACCACGGCAGCATCGGTCCCGACGTCATCGACATCCGCAAGCTCTACGGCCAAACCGGCAAGTTCACCTACGACCCGGGCTTCCTGGCCACGGCGTCCTGCCAGTCGTCCATCACCTACATCGACGGCGACAAGGGCGAACTGCTCTACCGTGGCTACCCGATCGAGCAACTCGCCACCAACTGCGACTTCCTCGACGTCTGTCACCTGCTGCTCAAGGGCGAACTGCCCAACGCCGAGCAAAAGGCCAGCTTCGACAGCGACGTCACGCGCCACACCATGGTGCACGAGCAACTGCAGTTCTTCCTGCGCGGCTTCCGCCGCGACGCCCACCCGATGGCCGTGCTGACCGGCCTGGTCGGCGCGCTCTCGGCCTTCTATCACGACAGCACCGACATCAACAATCCGGAGCACCGCGAGATCTCGGCCATCCGCCTGATCGCCAAGATGCCCACGCTGGTCGCCATGGCCTACAAGTACGGCGTCGGCCAGCCCTACATGTACCCCAAGAACGACCTGAGCTATGCCGGCAACTTCCTGCGCATGATGTTCGGCAACCCGTGCGAGGAGTACGTGGTCAACCCGGTGCTCGAAAAGGCCATCGACCGCATCTTCATCCTGCACGCCGACCACGAGCAGAACGCCTCCACCTCCACCGTGCGCCTGTGCGGCTCGTCGGGCACCAACCCCTTCGCCGCCATCTCGGCCGGCGTCGCCTGCCTGTGGGGCCCCGCCCACGGCGGCGCCAACGAAGCCTGCCTGAACATGCTCGAACAGATCCAGGCCAACGGCGGCGTGGCCAAGGTCGGCGAGTTCATGGAGAAAGTCAAGGACAAGTCCTCCGGCGTCAAGCTCATGGGCTTCGGCCACCGCGTCTACAAGAACTACGACCCGCGCGCCAAGCTCATGCAGGAAACCTGCAACGAAGTGCTGGCCGAACTGGGCCTGGAAAAAGACCCGCTGTTCGCCCTGGCCAAGCAGCTCGAAAAGATTGCGCTGGAAGACGACTACTTCGTGCAGCGCAAGCTCTACCCCAACGTCGACTTCTACTCCGGCATCGTGCAGCGCGCCATCGGCATCCCGGTCAACGTCTTCACCGGCGTCTTCGCCCTGGCCCGCACGGTCGGCTGGATCGCCCAGCTCAACGAAATGATCAGCGACCCCGAATACAAGATCGGCCGCCCGCGCCAGCTCTTCACCGGCAGCCCGCGCCGCGACGTGCCGGCGGCCGACAAACGCTGAGACGACTGACCGGCGGCTCCTGGCGGCCGGTTCATTCCCAAGCCCACGGCTTCACGGCCGTGGGCTTTTGTTTTTGCCTGCGACCTGCGGCGGCATGCCCGACGCGATCAGTACTTCAGGCCGGTATCGCAAAGAACCGTCGCGACCGTGGCATCACGGGCCAACCGGCCCGATGCAAGAAGCTTGACCGCCGCGCAGACATTGGCCGCCGCCGAGTAGCCGACGTACAGCCCCTCGCGGATCGCCAGTTGGCGGCGCCAGTATTCGACCTCGGCATCGGCAACGGGCAGGCTGAGGTCCATCAGGCTGGCGTCCCAGTGCGGCGGCACCAAGCCGTAGCCGGTACCCTGTACGAGATGCCTTGCCTTGACGACAGCCCGGCCCGCCAGCGGCGCGCAACCTTCGGGTTCGACCGCCACGCAGAGGGTTGCGGGATGAGCCGCCTTCAGGGCCCGGGCGACGCCCATGAAGGTACAGCCCGTGCCCACCGCCGCGACCCAGCCATCCACGGCACGTCCGTGCTGTTCCAGAATTTCGGGGCCGGTGCCGCGCTCGTGCGCGAGGATGCCTTCGGCCGCGTTGAACTGATCGACGTAAAAACCATTTTGGTCGCGGGCAATGCGGGCAGCCTCGTCTGCGGCGGCTGCCACATCAGCGCCCGTGACCTGTCCTGGCTGTCCATCCACCTGGGCCACGAGAACGACCCGGGCTCCCAGCCCTTCTATCATCCGGGCGCGTGCAGGGCTGTTTCCTGCCGACATCGTGGCGATGAAAGGATGGCCGAGCGCCGCGCAAACCACGGCCAGCCCCGCGCCCATGTTGCCGCTGGTCATCTCGACCACGGGCATGCCCGGCTGCAGCCGTCCGTCGGCGCGCGCCGCAAGCAAGATCGCCAGGGCTGCACGATCCTTCACGCTGCCGCCCGGCTGCAGGAACTCCGCCTTGGCGACGATCCGGCCCGGACCGTCATGGATGCGGTCGAGTGCGACAAGCGGCGTGCGCCCGATCAGGCCCAGGGCCGATGCAAGCAGGGTGGCATTCATCCCGTATTTCCTCCACGCGCGCGGCAGCCGCGCCAGCGTTGATTGTTCCTCGGATTTCTTCCCACCGCGTAAAATCCCGCCTTTTGCCCGCCCGCAAGCCGCCTGCCGGCCTGCCCAGCCGTATTCCCCCGCCCATGTCCGACACCCAAGCCACCCCGGCAGCCGCACCGGCCGCCCCCGCCATCGACGACAACCAGCTCATCGCCGAACGCCGCGAGAAGCTGAAAGCGCTGCGGGCCGCGCAAGCCGAGGGCCGGGGCGTGGCCTTCCCGAATGACTTCAAGCCGTCGCACCGCGCCGCGCCGCTGCTCGCCGAGCATGGCGAGACGCCGGCCGAGGCGCTGGACGGCGCGGCCATGGCCGCCAGCGTGGCCGGCCGCATGATGCTCAAGCGCGTGATGGGCAAGGCCAGCTTCGCCACGCTGCAGGACGCCACCGGCCGCATCCAGCTCTACGTCACGCGCGACGCCGTGGGCGAGGACGTGTACGCCGACTTCAAGAAGTGGGACCTGGGCGACATCCTGGGCGCCGAGGGCGTGCTGATGAAGACCAAGACCGGCGAGCTCTCGCTCAAGGTCACGCGCCTGCGCCTGCTCACCAAGAGCCTGCGGCCGCTGCCCGACAAGTTCCACGGCATGGCCGACCAGGAGCAGAAGTACCGCCAGCGCTACGTCGACCTGATCGCCGACGAGGCCGCGCGCACGCGCTTTGCCGCGCGCAGCAAGGCCGTCAGCGGCATCCGCGAGTTCATGGTCAGCCACGGCTTCCTCGAAGTCGAGACGCCCATGCTGCACCCCATTCCCGGCGGCGCCAACGCCAAGCCCTTCGTCACCCACCACAACGCGCTGGACCAGGAAATGTTCCTGCGCATCGCGCCCGAGCTCTACCTCAAGCGGCTGGTGGTGGGCGGCTTCGAGCGCGTCTTCGAGATCAACCGCAACTTCCGCAACGAAGGCATCTCGGTGCGCCACAACCCCGAGTTCACCATGATGGAGTTCTACGCGGCCTACTGGAACTACCGCGACCTGATGGACTTCACCGAAAGCCTGATCCGCGACGCCGCCACCAAGGCCGTCGGCACGCTGGCCCTGACCTACCAAGGCAAGCCGGTGGACCTGGCCGCGCCCTTCGAGCGCCTGACCATCCGCGAGGCCATCGTCAAGTACACCGAGGCCGGCGACGGCGTGGACAGCCGCGACTGGCTGATCGCCGCGCTGCGCAAGCTGGGCCTGAGCGAGGAAAAGAACCGCCTGTCGGCGCGCACGCTGGCCAGCCTGCAGGTGCTGTACTTCGAGGAAACGGTCGAGGAAAAGCTCTGGAACCCGACCTTCATCATGGAGCACCCGACCGAGATCTCGCCGCTGGCGCGCGCCAACGACGAGCGCCCCGAGGTGACCGAGCGCTTCGAGCTCTACATCACCGGCCGCGAGTTCGGCAACGGCTTCTCCGAGCTCAACGACGCCGAGGACCAGGCCGCGCGCTTCAACGCGCAGGTCGCGGCCAAGGACGGCGGCGACGACGAGGCCATGTACTTCGACCACGACTTCGTGCGCGCGCTGGAATACGGCATGCCGCCCACCGGCGGCTGCGGCATCGGCATCGACCGCTTCATGATGCTGCTGACCGATTCGCCCAGCATCCGCGACGTGATCCTGTTCCCCGCTCTCCGCCGCGAGGCCTGACCGCCCCGCCACCCCGCAGGCCATCCTGCCGCTGACGGGCAGGGTGGCCTTTGTTTTTCCATTGCCTGCTTCCCATGACCGACCTCACCCTGGGCATCGACTTCGGCACCTCCAACTCCGCCGTGGCCGCCACCGACGCCAGCGGGCAGGCGCGGCTGATCGCGCTCGAAGGCGCGGCCTCCGCCATGCCCACCGCCCTGTTCTTCAACGAGGAAGAGCGCCGCACGCACTTCGGCCGCGACGCCATCGGCGAATACCTGGCGGGCACCGAGGGCCGGCTGCTGCGCTCGCTCAAGAGCCTGCTGGGCAGCCCGCTGCTGCAGGAGAAAACCGCCGTCAACGGCGAGGCGGTGAGCTTCCAGGACATCATCAGCCGCTTCCTGGTCGAGCTGGTGCGGCGCGCCGAGGCGCAACTGGGCCAGCGGCCCCAGCGGCTGATGCTCGGCCGCCCGGTGCATTTCGTCGACGACGACGCCGCGCGCGACCAGCAGGCCGAGGCCTCGTTGCGCGTGGCGGCGCGGCAGGCCGGCTTCGACGACGAGGCGATCCGCTTCCAGCTGGAGCCGATTGCCGCCGCCTTCGACTACGAGCGGCGCGTGGCGCGCGAATCGCTGGTGCTGATCGTCGACATCGGCGGCGGCACCTCGGACTTCACGGTGGTGCGGCTCGGCCCCGAGCGCATGGGCCGCGGCGACCGCGCCGACGACATCCTGGCGACCAGCGGCGTGCACATCGGCGGCACCGACTTCGACCAGCGCCTGACGCTGCAGCAGGTCATGCCGCACCTGGGCCTGCGCCACGTCGGCCCGAGCGGGCGCGAAGTGCCCAGCCCGCTGTTCCTGGACCTGTCGACCTGGCACCTGATCAACTGGCTCTACAGCCCGCGCGAGTTGCACCACGCCCAGGCACTGCGCGAGAACTACAGCGACACCCGCCTGCACGACCGCCTGATGACGGTGCTGCGCGAACGCCTCGGCCACCAGGTGCTGCACGCCGTCGAAACGGCCAAGATCGGCGTCTCCAGCACGCAAGCTGCCGCCGCCATCGACCTGCGCACGATCGAGCGCGACTGGCAGCCGGCCCTCACGCCCGAGGCGCTGGCGCAGGACCTGCACGGCCCGCTCCAGGCGGTTGGCACGAGCGCGCTGGAATGCCTGCGCCGGGCCGGGCTGGCACGCGAGCGCATCGACGCGCTCTACCTGACCGGCGGCTCGTCGGCCCTCAAGCCGCTGCAGCAGCAACTGCGGCAGGACTTCCCCGGCGTGCCCCTGGTCGAGGGCGATTTCTTCGGCGGCGTGGCCAGCGGCCTGGCCTACGCGACGGCCGCGTAGGTCCACGGCCCGGGCTTGCCGGTCAGAACTCGGCCGTCACGCCCACCCACAGCCGGCGGCCGTAGCTGGTCTTGTCGAAGGTCGCGGCGTCGAGCTGCTTGTCGCCCAGGTTATAGAGCGCGGCGTTCAGCGTCACCGCCTTGCTCCACTGGTAGCTGCCGCCCAGGTCGGCCGTGGTGTACGACGGCGCGGGCTCGGCACCCAGCGTGGACGTGTATTCCTTGCCATAGTGGTTGGCCGCCGCCCACAGCGTGGTGCGCGGCGCGGCCTGCCAGGTGGCGCGCGCCGAGGCGGTGTGCTTGGGCGTGAGCGTGAGCGGCGCGCCCTGGTTGGCGCCGCTCTTTTGCTTGGAGCTGAGGTAGGTGTAATTGGCCTTGAACTCCAGCGACCGGGTGGCCTGCCAGCTGCCATGCAGTTCCAGGCCGGCGATGCGCGCGCGATCGACGTTGACGCGGTCCATGATGATGTAGCCGTTCCAGCGCTCGGTCGTGGTCACGGTCGAGAGCTTGTTCTTGAAGTCGTTGTAGAACAGCGTGGCGCCCGCCGAGAGGCTCTTGCGATCCGACCACAGTGCGGCGACTTCGTAGTTGGTGCTGGTCTCGGGCTTGAGGTCGGGGTTGCCCAGCATCACGAAACGGTTGCGGCGCAAGTAGGCATAGCCCGGCACCACGGCGCGGATCTCCGGCGCCTTGAAGCCGCGCGAGACGCCGCCCTTGATGGTCCATTGCTCGCTGGCATTCCAGTTGGCGTACAGGCGCGGGCTGAGGTGGATGCCGTACTGCTCGTGGTCGTCCACGCGCAGGCCGCCGGTCAGCCGCAGGGTCTCGCTCAGCGACCATTCGTCCTCGACGAAGACGGCGCGCTGCACCACGCCAAAGGTCCGGCGCACGCGGTCGCCCAGGCCTTCGTTCCAGTCCTCGATCTGGCTCTCGTTCCACTGCACGCCGCCGCTGACGATGTGGGCACCCAGCGGCGCCACCAGCTTGGCGTCGAACACCTTGCCGGTGACCTCGGGCTTGCGCTGCGAGAAGGCCTCCTGCGTGGCCGAGCTGCCGTCGCTCACGCCCCAGCGCGTGCCGCGCTCCCAGGCGAAGGAGACTTCGGAAGACGCCCAGCCCCAGCGGCCCTTGTGGGTGATGGAGGCGTGGTCGCGGTTGTTCTCCTGCTCGCGCGTGGACCAGTTGGCGCTGGGGCCGTCGCCGTTCTGCAGCCGCGTGACGCCGCCTTCGAGCAAGATGTCCTGGTAACGGCTGGGCGTGATCGCCAGCCGCGCCGTCAGGTCGCGGTGGCGCGCGCGCGTAAAGCCCTCGGTGGCCTGCACGTCGTCGTCGGCCTGGCGGTTGAGCTGGCGGCCCCACAGTTGCAGGCCCAGCACATCGCTCTTGATCGGCCCGGCCAGGTAGAACTGGCCCTGCGCCGAGTTGCCGAACTGGCTGTGCTGCTGCGCCGTGTAGTCCAGCCCGACCGAGCCGCCCCAGCGGCTGGGCACCTTGCGCGTGATGATGTTGATGACGCCGCCGATGGCGTCCGAGCCGTACAACGAGGACATCGGCCCACGCACCACCTCGATGCGCTCGATGGCGGCCGCCGGCGGCACGAAGCTCTGCTCGTAGCCCTTGTTGCCGTTGACGCGCGCCTCGCGCATGCTCTGGCGCTTGCCATCGACCAGGATCAGCGTGTAGTCGCCGGGCATGCCGCGAATCTGGATGTCGGTCTCGTTGCTGCTGCCGGTCACCGTCACGCCCTCGACGTCGCGCAGGGCATCCGTCAGGCTGTGGAAGGGGCGCTCGCGCAACTGCTCGCCGGTGATCACGCTGATGGAAGCCGGTGCGTCCTCGATCTGCTGCTCAAAGCCGGTGGCCGTCACCACCACCTGGCCCAGCGTGGCCTCGCCAGCCGGGGCGCTGGTCGCGCTGTCCTGGGCCTGCGCGCCCCCCGCGCAAGCCAGCATGGCGGCCAGCGCAATCGCATGGGGCACACGCAAAAGACCGGGTGATGCATCACGACGCATGAAAAACTCCTCCTCGAATTCAGGGAAAATGCGAATCGTATGCATCACCACGCCGTGACATTGGACCGTTTGTGACACGCCCCGACCCGCTTTCGACCCTGCCCGCCGCCTCGCCGCCGGCCGCCTTGCGCGTGCTGGTGGTTGACGACCATCCGCGCATCCGCGAGCCGCTGGCCCAGTTCCTGCGCCACCAGGGCCTGGCCGTGGAAACCGCGGGCGACCTGCGCACCATGGCCAGCCTGCTCGACCAGCGCCGCTTCGACGCCGTGGTCCTCGACGTCATGCTGCCCGACGGCGACGGCAGCCTGGCCTGCGCGCGGGTGCGCACCGCGTATGGCCTGCCCGTCATCCTGCTGACCGCGCGCGACACCATCGACGACCGCGTGCGCGGCTTCGAGCGCGGTGCCGACGACTACGTCATCAAGCCCTTCGAGCCGCGCGAGCTGGTCGCCCGCATCCGCAACGTGACCCGCCGCCATGGCGCCACGCCCGCCCGTCCCCCCGCGTCCATCGCGTCCATCACGCCAGAAACGCCCGCGACGGCGGTGGCCCTCTCGGCCATCGCCCCGGTCGCCGCGCCGCCCACCGCCCGACGCTACGCCTTCGACGGCTGGACCTTCGACGCCGCGCGCGGTGCGCTGCGCTCGCCGCTGCAGGCCCTGCAAATCCTCAGCGACAGCGAAAGCCGCCTGCTTGAAGTCCTGCTCTCGCACGCCAACCACGTGCTCAGCCGCGACCACCTGCTCGACCTCACGCGCACCCGCAGCCGCGATGGCGACCTCGCCTACGACCGCACCATCGACCGCCAGATCAGCCGCCTGCGCCGCAAGCTGCGCGCGGGCGCAACGCCCCTGGCCGAACCGCTACTGCGCACCGTGCGCGGCGACGGCTACACCCTGGTCGCGCACGTGGCCCGGTGCGATGGCTGACAGCGGCCATGACCCCGGCCCTGACACGGCCGACACCACCCGGCCTGCACGCCAGGCCGGCCTGAACCTGGTCACCCAGGTCGGCCTGCTGCTGTTCGGCGCCCTGCTGGCGGCCCACCTCATCGCCATGGCACTGCTGCAGCACACCGGCACGCTGATCCACCCCATCTCGCGCGAGCAGGCCCTGAGCACGCTGGCCGCCGGCTACGCCCTGGCGCACACCGACCCCGAAGCCGCCCTGCGCAGCGGCCTGCTGACGCCGGGCGACAGCCCCTCCGGCCCCTCGCGCGGCGTCCACCTGTGGCGCGCCACGACAGCCGAGGTCGGCGCCTTCGCGATGCAGCCCGAGGAACGCGAACTGGAACAGGAGCTGCGCCAACGCCTCGGCCTCGCCGCCTCGCAGCCGGCCTGGCTGCAGCTCGAACGCACCTCCGGCCACGACGCGCGCGGCCCGCTGCTGAGCCTGGCGGCCTGGCAGCCGCTGCAACTGCGCGCCAGCATCGCGCTGCCCGAGGGCAGCTGGCTCAATGCGCGGCTGGCCCTGCAGGGCCGCTACGAATGGTGGCCCCTGCTCACCTACAGCCTGCCCGCCAGCATCCTGCCGGTGTTGGCGCTGGCCCTGCTGCTGGCGGTGCGGCTGGCGCGGCCCCTGCGCGCGCTGATCTCCGCCACCACCCAGGTGCGCTACGGACGCGAGCTGCCGCCCCTGCCGCTGCAAGGCCCGCGCGAGGCACGCGAGCTGACCCGCCAGTTCAACGGCATGCAGCAGCGCATCGCCCGCCACCGCGACGCGCGCACCCGCATCCTCGCCGCCATCAGCCACGACCTGCGCACCCCCGTCACCGCGCTGCGCCTGCAAGTCGAACTGATCGACGACGACGCCCTGCGCCACGACCTGCTGGCCAGCGTCGGCGAACTGCAGCTCATGCTCGAAGAAACCCTGGACTTCGCGCGCGCCGACAGCCGCGCCGAACCCCTGCGCCGCATCGACGTCGCCGAGCTGCTGCAGGCGCTGGCGCAGCGCTACGCCTCGCTCGGCCACACCCTGCGCATCGACCCGCAACCACTGCCACCCATCGCCTGGACCTGCCGCCCGCTGGCCTTGAAGCGCGCCCTGTCCAACCTGATCGACAACGCCCTGCACCACGCCCAGCACGCCACCCTGGCCGTGCGGCACGAGGCCGGCACGCTGGTGCTGCGCGTCGACGACGACGGCCCGGGCGTCGCGCCCGACCTGCTCGAAGCCGTCTTCGAGCCCTTCCGCCAGCTCGACGACACCCGTGGCCCCGAACGCAGCGGCCTGGGTCTCGGCCTGTCCATCGCCCGCGCCTGCGTGGAAATCCAGGGCGGCACACTGCACCTGAGCAACCGCGCGCCCCGCGGCCTGAGCGCGACGATCACGCTGCCGGCCAGCCCGTGAGCAACCCCGCTGCCGGACTCTCGAGCCATGTCTGGGCTTGCCCAAGGCGAGTGCCTCGGTTTCCCCAAGAAAAAGGGCGTTCGCTGAACCTCAGCGAACGCCCTTGAACTTCATATTGGTGGAGCTGGGGGGATTTGAACCCCCGTCCGTCAGCCTTCCTCGCGCAGATCTACATGTTTAGCGGTCTGATTTGGATCTCGTCCGGCGCGTCGCGCAGGCGCACGCTACGTGTCGGACCAGTGCCCTTGAATCTCGCTCCACGCCAAGGCACCCGGCGTGAGGCCAGCCTATGTGAATTCCCTCGCAGCCTGGACGTCTTGCGACACCCTTGCCCAGCCCATAGGCCAACTGTTGCGAGGCTCACCGGGATTAAGCGGCGAGTGCGAAACGTTCGTCGTTTGCAGTTACTTTTTTGAATGGAGATTTACGAGCGTCACTCAAGCTCGACATGCACCACGGCGATTCTGAACCCACGTCGAAACCAGTGCAGCCCCGTGAACCGTCTATTTTAGTCCTGCGGCAGCCATTGCAAGAGGTCCGCTGGCGATTTAATCGTCGCGTCGGCCTGCCATTGCGAGGGATCGACGGCGCCCAGGTAGCCGTAGAGAGCGGCCACGGTGGCCATGCCGGCAGCCTGGCCGGCGACGATGTCGCGGTGGTCGTCGCCCACGTAGAGGCAGTCGGCCGCGGCCACGCCCAGGCGGCGCGCAGCCTCCAGCAAGGGCTCGGGGTGCGGCTTGGCGTGCGGCGTGGTGTCGCCCGCGACGACGGCGCCGGCCGAGGCGAACAGCGGCACGGCCTGGACCAGCGGCAGCGCGAAGCGCTCCATCTTGTTGGTGACGATGCCCCAGGGCAGGCCGCGCTGCGCAATGCCGTCGATCAGCGCGGCGACGCCGTCGAAGAGATGGGTGTCTTGCGTCAGGCGCGCTTCGTAGTTGCGGAAGAATTCCTGCCGCAAGGCCTCGAAGTCCGGATGGCCCGGGGCGATGCCGAAGGCGATGCCCAGCATGCCGCGCGCGCCGGCGCCGGCCATGGGGCGGTACTGGTCCAGGGGCAGCGACGGCAAGCCGCGCGCCAGGCGCATGTCGTCGACGGCGCCGCCCAGGTCGGGTGCGCTGTCAACCAGGGTGCCGTCGAGGTCGAACAGCACGGCGCGGATGGCGGGCCGCCGGGCCGATAAAAAGGGATTCAAAGGATGCAGCGGGCTCATGCCGGCACCGCCTTGCGCGTGGCGATCATGTAGTTGACGCGGGCGTCGTCGCTGAGCCAGTAGCGTCCGGTAAGCGGGTTGTGCTGCAGGCCGCGGGTGGCCTGCAGGTCCAGGCCGGCTTCGCGGGCCCAGCGCACCAGCTCGCTGGGCTTGATGAGGCGGTCGAATTCGTGCGTGCCGCGCGGCAGCATCTTGAGCAGGTATTCGGCCGCGCCGATCATCAGCGCCAGCGAACGCAGGTTGCGGTTGATGGTCGAGAAAAACACCCAGCCGCCCGGCTTGGCGAGGTCGGCGCAGGCCTGCACGACGGACTTCGGGTCGGGCACGTGTTCGAGCATTTCCATGCAGGTGACGACGTCGAACGAAGCGGGCTGCTCGGCGGCCAGGCTCTCGACGGCGATCTCGCGGTAGGCGATGTTGGGCGTGCCGGTTTCCAGCGCATGCAACTGGGCGACGCGCAGGGATTTGGTCGCCAGGTCCACGCCCAGCACCTCGGCCGCGCCCCGGCGCGCCAGGCTGTCGGCCAGGATGCCGCCGCCGCAGCCCACGTCCAGCACGCGCTTGCCGGCGAGGGCGGCGTGCTGGTCGATCCAGGCCAGCCGCAGCGGGTTGATCTGGTGCAGCGGCTTGAACTCGCTTTCGGCGTCCCACCAGTGGTGGGCGAGGTCGGAGAACTTGGCCAGTTCCGCCGGATCGACGTTGGCGTGGGGTACGGTGGGGGCGGTCATCGGCGCATTATCGGCGCTGCGCGGCGGCACTTCGCCACACTTCGCCGGGCTTGCGGCGATCCAGGCAGCACTTCGGCCCTACACTCGGAGCCTGTTTCCGGCGCCCTTGCGGCGCTTGCCCCGGATGCCTCCCATGCTGTTTTCTCCCTGGACCGACGCCGCGCTGGCCGGGCTGGTCGGCCTGCTGATCGGCAGCTTTCTCAACGTCGTCATCTTTCGCCTGCCGCGCATGATGTACCGCGCCTGGCTGGCCGACGCGCTGGACAGCCTGCGCGATGCCGAGGCCCCGGCCGGCCAGGGTCTGTGGCCGCTGGTCTTCGGCCCGGCCCGCACGCCGCCGCCCGAGCTGGCGCGCGCCGCGCAGGCGGCCCACGCCCAGGCCGAGGCGCTACCGCCGCTGACGCTGTCGCGCCCGCGCTCGGCCTGCCGGGGCTGCGGGCACGCGATCCGCTGGTACCAGAACATTCCGCTGCTCAGCTACCTCGCGCTGCGCGGGCGCTGCGCGGCCTGCGGCGCGCCCTACGGCCTGCGCTACCCGGCGGTGGAGCTGCTGACCGGGCTGCTGTTCGGCTACTGCGGCTGGCGCTGGGGCCTGGGGGCCAGCGGCGGGCTGTGGGCAACGTTCTGCGCCGCGCTGGTGGCGCTGGCCTTCATCGACTGGGACACCACGCTGCTGCCGGACAGCATCGTGCTGCCGCTGCTCTGGCTGGGGCTGCTGGCCGCCGCGGCGGGGTTGAACGGCACCCACCTGGCCGATGCGGTCTGGGGCGCGGCGGCGGGCTATCTGTCGCTGTGGATCATCTGCACGCTGTTTCGGCTGCTGACCGGCCGCCAGGGCATGGGCCATGGCGACTTCAAGCTGCTGGCGGCGCTGGGCGCATGGCTGGGCTGGCAGGCGCTGCTGCCGGTGGTGCTGGTCTCGTCGCTGGTCGGCGCGCTCGCGGGCATCGCGCTCAAGCTCGGCAGCGGCCTGCGCGCGGGCGGCTATTTCCCCTTCGGCCCCTTCCTGGCCGCAGCCGGCCTGCTGGCGATGCTGCTGGGCCCCGGCACGGTGGAGGACCTGTTGCGATGAGCCGCGATCCGAAACCCGCGCGCGCGGCCCCCGGCACGCCCCTGCGGCTGGGGCTGACGGGCGGCATCGGCAGCGGCAAGAGCACGGCCGCGCACATGCTGGCCGAGGCCGGCGCGGTCGTGGTCGATGCCGACGCGATCTCGCGCGCCACCACCGCGCCGGGGGGCGCGGCCATCGCGGCGCTGCGCGCGGCCTTTGGCGATGCGCTGATCACGGCCGACGGCGCGCTCGACCGCCCGGCGATGCGCCAGTTGCTGATCGACGATCCGGCGGCGCAGGCGCGCCTCGAAGGCATCGTGCATCCGCTGGTGCGGCAGGCGATCGCGCGGCAGACCGAGGCCGCCGCCGGCGCGCCCTGCATCGTCTACGACATTCCGCTGCTGGCCGAGGCGGCCGACGACTGGCGCTCGCGGCTCGACCGCATCCTGGTGATCGACTGCAGCGCCGAGACCCAGGTGCGCCGCGTGATGCAGCGCAGCGGCTGGAGCGAGGCGGCGGTGCGCGGCATCATCGCCCGGCAGGCCACGCGCGAACAGCGCCGCGCGCTGGCCGACGCGGTCGTGGTCAACGAAAACCTGACGCCAGCCGAGCTGCGCGAGCGTGTGTTGGCTGCCGTCCTACAGTGGGCGCCCGGGCTGCACGTATGATGGCATCGCGCCGCGATCAGCACCGATCGGCACGCCGATACACCGCGCGCCAGCGGCTGGCAGGGCCCGGTTTCCTCGCCGCTGCCGAGCCGCCGCCGCGCGCCATGAATTCCACCCGTTTCCCGCAAGCGCTCCCGCCCTCATCCCGATGCCCAGTCCCAAGCCTTTGATGCTGTACGAATTCCCTTTCAACGAGCGCACCCGGACCTATCTGCGCCTGGAGCACCTGCTGCGTCGCCTGGGCCAACTGGTGCCGCGCGAACACGCCGTCGACCACCACTACGCGCTGGCGACGATGTTCGAGATCATCGAGGTCTCGGCGCGGCCCGACCTCAAGACCGACCTGCTCAAGGACCTGGAGCGCCAGAAACAGGTGCTCAACGGCTACCGCGACAACCCGCACATCTCGCAGGCGGCACTCGACGAGATCGTCGGTCAGATCGAGGCCAGCTTCACCTCGCTGCACGAACAGCACAGCAAGGCCGGGCAGGCGCTGCTCGACCACGAATGGCTCAACTCGCTGCGCAGCCGCTTCGCCGTGCCCGGCGGCACCTGCGAGTTCGACCTGCCGGTCTACCACGCCTGGCAGCACCTGCCACCCGCGCGCCGCATCGCCGATCTGGAGGACTGGGCCCAGTCCTTCGCGGCGCTGGCCGAACCCGTCCACCTGCTGCTGCGGCTGCTGCGCGACGCCAGCGGCTGGCAGAAGGTGGCCGCCGCCGCCGGCGTGTTCCAGCAGAACCTGCCGCAGGGCCGCAGCTTCCAGTTGCTGCGCCTGCGCATCGACCCCAGCCGCGGGCTGGTGCCGGAGATGAGCGGCAACCGCCTGCTGGCTTCCGTGCGTTTCCTGGAAGCCGGCGAAAATGGCCGCCTCGTGCCCACGCCCGAGGACGTCAACTTCGAGATCGCGCTGAACTGACCGGGCGTCGCCTGACGCGTACTTTCAGAGCCCGGCCCGTCCGGGCTTCTTTCTTACCCTGCACCGCGCCATGTCCGCCGCCAAACCCCCTGTCACCCCGCCAGCCCATTCCGCCACCCCGGCCGTGAACTGCCCGCAGTGCGGCGACACCACGATTTACGCGCCCAGCAACCCTTACCGGCCGTTCTGCAGCGCGCGCTGCAAGGGCATCGACCTGGGCGCCTGGGCCAGTGAGCAGTTCCGCGTCGGCGCGGTCGAGGGGCCGGACGACGAGCCGGATGGCACCGATGCGGCGGCGGCCGGCCATCCGACGCCGCCCGACTGGCGTCACTGAGCGTTACTGAGCGTCTTCGGCGACCCGCATGCCGGTGGCCGGGTCGAGCGGCTCCAGCGTGGTGCCGCCCAACCAGTGGCGTTCGTCGGCCAGCCATTGCAGCACCGGCAGCGCGCCCGGCAGGATGGGGTGGATGTCGACCGGAAACTGCTGCCAGCGGTGGCTCTGCCCTTCGCGCATCTGCAAGACGCCCTGCCACTGCGCCACCTTGCAAAAGTTCAGGCGCACCAGCGCATGCGGGTAATCGACCAGTTCGGTGCGCCACGGCTCGACCGGGCCGATCTGGATGCCCAGTTCCTCATCCAGCTCGCGCGCCAGCGCCTGCTGCACGTTCTCGCCGGGCTCGAACTTGCCGCCCGGGAACTCCCAGTAGCCGGCGTAGACCTTGCCGGCCGGCCGCGAAGTCAGCAGAAAGGCGCCGTCGGGCTGCAACAGCACGCCGACCGCCACCTCGGTGACCTTGCGGTCAGGGCCGCCCTCGCGCGGGCGTTCGCCATGGGCGACCAGCGGCGGGCGCGTCATGCCGCCTCCCGGCCGACGAAGTCGCGCGCGAACTGGTAGGCCACGCGCCCGCTGCGCGAGGCCCGCTCCAGCGCCCACACCAGCGCCTCCTGGCGCGCGCCGTCGATGCGCTGCTGCGGCACGCCAAAAGACCGCAGCCACTGCGCCACGATGGCCAGGTACTCGTCCTGGCTGAAGGGGTAGAAGCTGACCCACAGCCCGAAGCGCTCGGACAGCGAGATCTTTTCCTCCACCACCTCGCCCGGGTGCAGCTCGCCGTCGTCGCTGTGCCGGTAGCTGTGGTTGTCGGCCATGTATTCGGGCAGCAGGTGGCGGCGGTTGCTGGTGGCGTAGATCAGCACGTTGGCGGTGGCCGCCGCGATCGAGCCGTCGAGGATGGACTTGAGCGCCTTGTAGGCCGGCTCGCCGTCCTCGAAGCTGAGGTCGTCGGCGAACACGATGAACTTCTCGGGCCGCGCGGCCACGATCTCGACCAGGTCCGGCAGGTCCACCAGGTCGGCCTTGTCGACCTCGATCAGCCGCAGGCCGTCGGCCGCGTAGGTGTCGAGCAGGGCCTTGATGAGCGAGGACTTGCCGGTGCCGCGCGCGCCCGTCAGCAGCACGTTGTTGGCCGGGCGGCCGTGGACGAACTGCTCGGTGTTGCGGCGGATTTTCTCTTTCTGGGCATCGATTTCCCGCAGGTCGCCCAGCGCCATGCGCGCGACATGGCGCACCGGTTCGAGCACGCCGTGGCCGCTGGCGCGCTTGCGGTAGCGAAACGCCACCGAGGCGTTCCAGTCGGGCTCGGCCAGCGGCTGCGGCAGCACCGCCTCCAGCCGCGCCAGCAGGGACTCGGCCCGCTGCAGCAGGCGCTCGAAGTTCTCGTTCATCTCGGGCTTTCTCGAACGGATCAGGAACGGTAGTCGGCGTTGATCGACACGTAGTCGTGGCTCAGGTCGCAGGTCCAGACCGTGTCGGCGGCCTCGCCCCGGCCCAGCACCACGCGCACGGTGATCTCGCTTTGCTGCATGACGCGCTGGCCGTCGGCCTCCTGGTAGGCGGGGTTGCGCCCGCCCTGGACGGCGACGTGCACGTCGTCCAGATAGAGGTCGATGCCGGTCTGGTCCAGGTCGGCGATGCCGGCGTAGCCCACGGCCGCCAGGATGCGGCCCAGGTTGGGGTCGCTGGCGAAGAAGGCGGTCTTGACCAGCGGCGAATGGGCGATGGCGTAGCCGACCTGGCGGCATTCCTCGGCGTTCTTGCCGCCTTCGACGCGGACGGTGATGAACTTGGTCGCGCCCTCGCCGTCGCGCACGATGGCCTGCGCCAGCAGGCGCGCCACCTCCAGCAGGGCCGCCTTCAGGGCCAAGGCCTGCGCGCTGTCCCAGGCGGTGATGGGGGCATGCGCGGCGCGGCCGCTGGCCATGACGACGAAAGAGTCGTTGGTGGAAGTGTCGCCGTCGATGGTCACGCGGTTGAACGAGCCCTCGGCCAGCTCGCGCGCCAGCGCCGGCAGCAGGCTGGGGGCGATGTTGGCGTCGGTCGCCAGAAAGCCCAGCATGGTCGCCATGTTGGGGCGGATCATGCCGGCACCCTTGCTGATGCCGGTGATGCTGACCGGCACGCCGTCGATCTCGATGCGGCGGCTGAAGGCCTTGGGTACGGTGTCGGTGGTCATGATGGCCTCGGCGGCCACGCCCCAGTGGCCGGCGTCGGCGTTGCCGATGGCCGCCGGCAGCGCGGCGGCGATGCGCTCGACCGGCAGCGGCTCCATGATGACGCCGGTGGAAAACGGCAGCACCTGCGCGGGCGCGAGGCCCAGTTGCGCGGCCAGCGCGGCGGCGGTCTGGCGCGCCCGTGCCAGGCCGTCCTCGCCGGTGCCGGCGTTGGCGTTGCCGGTGTTGACCACCAGCGCGCGGATGCCCGGGCCGCCGGCGGCCGCCGCCTGCAGCGACTCGCGGCAGACCTGCACCGGCGCCGCGCAGAAGCGGTTCTGCGTGAACACGCCGGCCACGGCCACGCCTTCGTCGAGCAGGAAGACCGTCACGTCCTTGCGGTTGGCCTTGCGCACGCCGGCCTCGGCATAGCCGATGCGCACGCCCGCGATGGGCAGCAGGGTGGAGGGATCGGGAGTGGACAGGTTGACAGGCATGGGACGACCTCGGGTTCTGGATGGCAGGGCGGGATGGACGGAAATGGCCGGCAAGCCCAAAGTCGGGCTCAGGCCGTCGTGGAAGGCGCGGGCGCCGCTGGCGACTCGCCGGGCGCCTTGCGCGGCGGCTTGGGGCGTGGCGGCTGGTGGGTGTGGATCAGCGCGGTGGCCTTGTCGATCTCGCCTTGCACCAGGTCGGGCACGGCCTTGAGCGAGCGGTCTATGCACTGGTCGATGGCGATGCGGTGGTCGAGCGACGGTTTCTTCAGCACCCAGTGGATGACCTCGGACTTGACGCCCGGGTGGCCGATGCCCAGGCGCAGCCGCCAGAAGTCGGGCGTGCCGAGCTGGGCCTGGATGTCGCGCAGGCCGTTGTGGCCGGCGTGGCCGCCGCCGCGCTTGAGCTTGACCTGGCCGGGCACGATGTCGAGTTCGTCGTGCACCACCAGGATTTCCTCGGGCGCGATCTTGAAGAAGCGCGCCAGCGCCCCCACCGAGCGGCCGGAGGCGTTCATGAAGGTCTGCGGCTCCAGCAGCCAGACGCTGCGGCCCATCAACTGCGTGCGCGCCAGCAGGCCGTGGTAGCCCTTGTCCATGGCCAGCGGGGCGCCCAGCGAACGCGCCAGTTCGTCTATCCACCAGAAGCCCGCGTTGTGGCGGGTGTCGGCATATTCGGGGCCGGGGTTGCCCAGCCCCACGAAGAGTCGGATCATGGTCGGCCGGCGCGTCAGTCGGCGACCTTGCCCAGCAGCAGGAACTCCATCAGCGCCTTCTGCACGTGCATGCGGTTCTCGGCCTCGTCCCAGACCACGGATTGCGGGCCGTCGATGACCTCGGCATCGACCTCCTCGCCGCGGTGCGCGGGCAGGCAGTGCATGAACAGCGCGCCGGGCTGGGCTGCGGCCATCATCTCGGCGTCCACGCGCCAGTCGGCAAAGGCCTTCTTGCGGGCCTCGTTCTCGGCCTCGTAGCCCATCGAGGTCCAGACGTCGGTGGTGATCAGGTCGGCACCCCGGCAGGCTTCCAGCGGGTCCGCGAAGACCTTGTAATGCGAGCCGGCCTGCACGCCGGCGACGCGGGTGTCGATCTCGTAGCCCGAGGGCGTGCTCACGTGCACCGTGAAGCCCAGCAGCTCGGCCGCCTGCAGCCAGGTGTTGGCCATGTTGTTGCCGTCGCCCACCCAGGCCACCGTCTTGCCCGCGATGGAGCCACGGTGCTCGATCCAGGTGAAGATGTCGGCCAGGATCTGGCAGGGGTGGAACTCGTTGGTCAGGCCGTTGATGACCGGCACGCGCGAGTGCGCGGCGAAGGCCTCGATCTTGGCCTGCTCGAAGGTGCGGATCATCACCAGGTCGACCATGCGGCTGATGACCTTGGCGCTGTCTTCGATCGGCTCGGCGCGGCCGAGCTGGCTGTCGCCCGTGGTCAGGTGCACCACGCTGCCGCCGAGCTGGTAGGTGCCGGCCTCGAAGCTCACGCGGGTGCGCGTCGAGGCTTTTTCAAAGATGAGCGCCACCGTGCGGTCGGCCAGCGGGTGGTATTTCTCGTAGTTCTTGAACTTCTTCTTGATCGCCGCCGCGCGCTCGAACAGGTGGGCGTAGTCGTCGGCGCTCAGGTCTTTGAATTGCAGGTAGTGTTTCATGGCTCGGTGCGAATGAGCAAGCCCGGCCCCGCCCCTCCCAGGGCTGGCCGGGCCGCCAGGGTCCCGGAACTCAGGCCGCCTTGGCCGCCAGGAACTTCCTGATCAGCGGCACCAGCGCATCGACGAGCTGGTCGGCCTCCCGAGTGCTGATGATAAGCGGTGGCACCAGCCGCACCACGCGGTCGGCGGTCACGGAGAACAGCAGGCCGGCCTCGGCGCCCTGCCCCATCAGCTCGCCGCAGGCGTGCGCCAGCTCGATGCCGATCAGCAGGCCCTGGCCGCGCACTTCGACGAAACCGTCCACCCCGGCCAGTTCCTGGCGGATGCGCGCGCGGATCTGCTCGCCGACGCGGACAGCGTTGTCCAGCAGGCCGCTTTCCTCGACGATGCGCAGCGTCTCCACGCCGGCGCGCATGGCCAGCGGGTTGCCGCCGAAGGTGCTGCCATGGTTGCCGGGCTGCAGGACTTGGGCGGCCGCCGGGCCGGCCAGCACCGCGCCCACCGGCACGCCGCTGCCCAGGCCCTTGGCCAGCGAGATCACGTCGGGCTGGATGCCGGACCACTGGAAGCCGAACCACTTGCCGGTGCGGGCGATGCCGGTCTGCACCTCGTCGATCAGCATCAGCCAGCCGCGCTGGTCGCACAGCGCGCGCAACTGCCGCAGGTACTCGGCCTGCAGTTCGTGGATGCCGCCCTCGCCCTGGATCACCTCGAACATCACCGCCACCACGTCCGGATCGTTGGCCGTGGCCTGTTCGATGGCCGCGATGTCGTTGATCGGCACCCGCACAAAGCCCTCGACCAGCGGACCGAAGCCGGCCTGCACCTTGGGATTGCCGGTCGCCGACAGCGTCGCCAGCGAGCGGCCGTGGAAGGCGTGCTCGTAGACCACGATCTTGGGCCGCTCGATGCCCTTGTCATGGCCGAACTTGCGCGCGATCTTGATCATCGCCTCGTTGGCCTCCAGCCCGGTCGAGCAGAAGAAGGCGTTGGTCAGGCCCGACAGCGCGGTCAGCCGCGCAGCCAGTTGCTCCTGCAAGGTGACGTGGAAGTAGTTGGAGGTGTGGATCAGCCGGCCGACCTGCTCGCGCAGCGCCGCCACCAGTTGCGGGTGGGCATGGCCCAGCGTGTTGACGGCCACACCGGCCAGGCTGTCGAGGTATTGCTTGCCGTTGACGTCCCACAGCCACACCCCCTCGCCGTGCGAGAAGGCGATGGGCAGGCGGCCATACGTGTTCATCACGTGGGGCGAAGCGGCGGCGATGGGCGATGCGGTCATCTGGGACTCCAGGGGGATGGAAAGGCTGAGGCGGCAGCGGCGCCGCGCACTGGCGTGGGCGAATTCTAGAACCCGCGCCGGCCCGCCGATGGGCCTTATTGCTGACTTATTCGAATGGGTGTGATGCGCGCGCCGGCAGCCCCGGCGCCCTGCGGGGCGCAGGCTAGAATGCCTGCACTGCCGCCCGCCGCCGCGTGGGTGGCCTCGAAGCAGGCCCGCCAGACCCATCAATGACAGAAACCACCGCCAAGGAAGTTTTCATTCAGGGCGTCACGAAGGACGGCCGCACCTTCCGCCCGAGCGACTGGGCCGAGCGCCTGGCGGGGGTGATGAGCCAGTTCCGCCCGGGCGGCGGCGGGGCCGGCCCCGGCAGCCACCTGGGCTACTCGCCGTGGTGCTTCCCGACCCAGCAAGGCGGCGTCAAGTGCGTGGTGGTCCACCGCGACCTGCAGACCGCCGAGCCCATGGCCTGGGATTTCGTCATGAACTTCGCGCGCGACAACGGGCTGACCATCTCCGAGGCCTGCTACGTGCCGCCCGCCGGCGCCCGCCAGAGCCCGGCCCGGCCGGATTGAGCACGAAAACCCACACGCCAGCGCACGAAAGAAAGCAAAAAAGCGGACCCCGAGGTCCGCTTTCGTCTTCATGGCCAATGGCGGCCGTGATTTCAGCTGATGAGCCCGTTCTTGAGAGCGTAATAGGTCAGGTCGCTGTTGGACTGCAGCGCCAGCTTTTCCATGAGGCGCGTGCGGTAGGTGCTGACGGTCTTGACGCTGAGCGACAGCGCATCGGCGATCTGGCCGACCGTGTCGCCCTGCGCCAGCCGCAGAAAGACCTGGAACTCGCGCTCGGAGAGCTGCTCGTGCAGCGGGCCACTGTCCTTGCGGTTGAGCTGCTCGGCCAGCAATTCGGCCACCGATGGGGTGATGTAGCGGCGGCCCTGCGCCACCGTGCGGATCGCGCGCACGATCTCGGCCGGGTCGCACTCCTTGTTGAGGTAGCCGCTGGCACCCTGGCGGATCAGGTTCATCGCGTAGTGCTCCTCGGGGAAGCCGCTGAGGATGAGGATGGCCAGGTCGGGCGCCTTGGCGCGGATCATCGCCAGTGCGTCGAGGCCGCTCTGGCCAGGCATGGAGAGGTCGAGCACGAGCACATCGAGGTCGGGCTGCAGGCGGACCAGATCGATTGCTTCGCGGCCGCTGGCGGCTTCGGCCAACACGCGCAAATCGGTTTCTTCCGACAGGAACTGACGCAGGCCGGTACGCACCAAGGCATGGTCATCCACAATCGCAACATTGATCATAATTTCGTAGTCCAGTCTTGAAATCTCTGAGCGGCGAGTTCATCGGCCCCGAGCCACACCGAATAAACCGGCTGTCAGCGCACCACGCATCCTCGCCATGAAATTCATTCGATTGCCCCGTTTTTACATCAGCTTTCCACTCGCGGTGCTGGTTATTGTCGTGCTGATCGGGATCAGCGAGTTGTCCTACCAGCGCTCACGCCAGGCACTGACCGAAATGAGCGAGCTGGTGGGCGTGCGCCAGTCCATCCAGGATCTGCTGCGCTACGTGGTCGATGCCGAAACCGGCCAGCGCGGCTACCTGCTGACGGGCGATCCGCGCTACCTCGAACCATACAGCCGCGCCATCGCCAACATTCAGAGCGCCCGCGGCACGCTGCAGCGCTGGGTCGACAGCCGGCCCTATGCGAATGTCCAGACCCGCGAATTCTTCTCGCGCATCACGCGCAAGCAGCTCGAAATGGAAGTCGTGCTGCGCCTGCACGACGCCGGCAACCGCATCGCCCTGCAGTCGGTCATGGACACCGACGTCGGACTCGAACAGATGAGGATCATCCGCGAGCTCTCCTCGGCCATGGCCCAACGACTGGAAGAAGCCTCGCAGCAGGCGCAGCGCCAGATCAGCAACACGCTGATGATGTCGCGCGGCGCGATCGCGGTGGTCTGCCTGCTGGGACTGCTGGGCATCTACCTGTACCTGCGCCAGGGCGAAAGCCTGCAAACCATCAACGAACGCCAGCAACGCCTGCTGCAGCGCGAACGCGACCAGCTCGAGGAGCAGGTTCGGCGCCGCACCAGCCGGCTGGCCCAGCTCGCGACCTATCTTCAAAACGTGCGCGAGGACGAGCGCGCCCGGCTGGCGCGCGAACTGCATGACGAACTGGGTGCGCTGCTGACGGCCGCCAAGCTCGACGTGACGCGGCTGCGCAACTACATCGGCACCCACAACGAGGACGCCAACACGCGCATCCACCACCTGGTGGAGATGCTCAACTCGGGCATCGCGCTCAAGCGCCGCATCATCGAGGACCTGCGCCCGTCCTCGCTGTCCAACCTGGGCCTGGTCGCCTCGCTGGAGATCCTGACGCGCGAATACCAGGAACGCTCGGGCGTGCAGGTCGAGCTGCGGTTCGACCGCATCGACCCAATGGGCGACACGATCGAGCTGACCATCTACCGGCTGGTCCAGGAGGCGCTGACCAACATTGGCAAGTACGCCGAGGCGCGCCATGTGAACGTGCGGCTGGCCCATCGCGGCGACCACGTGCAGGTGCGGGTCCGCGACGATGGCCGGGGCTTCAACCCCGAGGACATCCAGCCCTCCACCCATGGTCTCGACGGCATGCGCCATCGCGTCGAAGCCAGCGGCGGCAAACTGGCGGTACGCTCGGCACCCGGCGCGGGCACGGCCATCGAGGCCACCCTGCCGCTGCCCGCGCAGTCCCGGGCCCCCCAGGCCTCCTCCGCCTGAACCGCGGCCGCGGTTCGGGGCTTCTGCGCCCTCCCCTCGCACCGGGCATAGGACGCGGCCTACAGCCCCGTCCGCTTTGCCCCTGACGCCGCTCGCCGCCCTGCGCCGATAAGCGCGTCGCCGGCCGCCCCCTAAAGTCGAGTCCATGGCCTCCAAGCCTGCATCAACGGCATGGAGCCCAGCCAGCGCACACATTGGTCGTGTCGCTCCCGTCAAACAGATTGAAAGACGAATCATGCTGCATTACGCTGTTGTGTTCTTGGTGATCGCGCTCATTGCCGCCGTCTTCGGTTTCGGAGGCATCGCGGCCGGGGCGGTCGGCATCGCCAAGATCCTGTTCTTTGTCTTTGTCATCCTGGCGGTCGCCAGCTTCCTGTTCGGGCTCATCAAGCGATAGCCCGCGCCGGCACCGCCATCGGCCGGCATCCACCGGCCGATTCACGCAACCGATCGAAAGGAATTTCAGCCATGGCAGAAGCCCAATCCAAAATCGAGGACCTGGCCAGCGAAGCCAAGAGCAAAGCCGCGGCCGCGCTCGATGAAACCCGTGAAGCCGTGCGCGAGGTCACCGACGACATCGTCGAGACCGCCACCGAAGCCGGCGAGGCCGTGCACAGCAACGTGCGCCAGATCCGTGCCCGCACCCGTGTGCAGTCGGCCATCGACCAAGCCGCCGACCGGGCCCATGAGCTGGCCGACTGGAGCATCTCCGCCACCTTCGACGGTGTCGAGCAGGCGCGCCAGGCCTATGGCCGCTACGCCCAGGAAACCACCACCTACATCCGCCGCCAGCCCGTCAAGTCGGTCTTCCTGGCGGCCGGCATCGGGGCCATCGTGGCCGGCCTGCTGCTGGGTCGCTCGTCGCGACGCGGCCGCCATTGAGGCGTGGCGGGCCCATTCGGCCCGCCCGACAAAGAATCATCCAGACCCTTGGGTGAGTGAGTCCGTTTTCAACAGGAGCATCGAAGATGAAGAACTTGAACAATACGCTGCGCGCCGCCGCCTTCGCCATCATGACGGGCGCTGTCGTCGTCGGCACCACGGCCTGCGCCGTGGCCCGCGACCAGCAGAGCGTCGGCGCCTATGTGGACGACGCCAGCATCACCACCCAGGTGAAGGCCAAGCTGGTCGAGGACAAGACCGTCAGCGCCAACGCGATCAGCGTCGAAACCCTCAATGGCACGGTCCAGCTCTCGGGCTTCGCCAAATCGTCCGCCGAACGCAGCCAGGCCGCCGCGCTGGCCGCTACGGTCAAGGGCGTGAAGTCGGTCAAGAACGACATTCTGGTTCGCCCGTAAGCATCGGTCGCAAGACCCGCCCAGCCGGCTGCACCCTGCGTGCAGCCGGCTTTTTTTATCTTGGGGGACAGGGGCAGCGCGCCAGCGATGGACCGCGGGGCCATTTTTCATCGCCGGGCCGCCCCAAGATGAAAAAAAGCATCCCCCTGGGGGATCGGGGCATCGCGCAGCGATGGTCCGAGGGGTCATTTTTCATTGCCGGTCGGCCTCGCGCTTCCGGGATAATCGGGCCTCATCGCCAAGCGCCTGCTTTCGCAGCCCACTGCCGCACCCGCCTTTGCGCTTCCCATCCTCTCTCCGGCCCCCGGCCGGCACCGCACGACCTTGCCCATGACCGATCCCCAGGCCCACCCCGGCGACTCCGCCGACGTCCAAGACCCCATTGACGAACTCGAGGACCTGCTCGACATCGCCCGCCAGCAACTGCCCGAGTTGCCGCAGTGGGAGTTCTGCGATGGCTTCCTGACCGCCCTGGTCTGCACGCGCCGGCCGATTCCGTCGGAAGAATATTTCCCGCTGCTGTTCGGGCTGGGCGAAGCCGAAGCCGATTGGGCACGCGTGTTCAGCGACGCCCAGCGCGCGCGCTTCGAGGCACTGTGGGCCGAGCGCTGGCAGACGGTGGCGACCGCGCTCGACGACCTCGAGGTCGAGCAACTGGACGACGACCGCGCCTTCCAACCGCTGGCCGTGGACATGCGCTCGCTGCTGGCGCAATCGCAGGCCGAGGGCGAGCCGGCCGTGCTCGACGGCGACGACCCCATTCCCTCCTTCGGCCAAGTCTGGGCGCTGGGCTTCATGAGCGTGGTGTCGATCTGGGCCGACGAATGGGAGCCGCCGCGCAAGGACGCGGAAACCGCCGGACTCATCGAGGATGCGCTGGCCATCGTCAACGAGCTGACCGAGAACGACGACGGCCCCTACACCATCTCCGGCCTCGGCGAGGACATGCCCCCGGGCATCTCCGAAGACCGGCTGGACCTGTTCGGCGAGGCCATCTGGGCCTGCTACGACCTGCGGGCGCTGTGGAAATCGGTCGGCCCGCGTGTGCTGACGGTGCGCAAGGCGCCAGAACCCGGCCGCAATGACCCCTGCCCCTGCGGCAGCGGCAAGAAATACAAGCAATGCCACGGGCGCTGAGGCCCTGACAGCCCGCTCCCGGTCGTGAGCCGGCCTTGGGCCGGCCTGTTCTGGCCGGCAATAATGCTGGAATTGAGAATCTCTCCGCCCTCTGCCCGCGAGCCCGGCATGCCCGGGCAGTTCGCTGCCGTCCTATGACCCTGAATACGCTCCGCACTCCCGCGCCCGGCCAACCGGCGCGGCCTTCCTCGCGCCGCCGCCAATTGCTGGCCGCCGGCATCGGTGCCGCGACGCTCGGCCTGCCTGCGGCGGTCTGGGCCGCCGGCGCGGCGGCGCCCGCGCCCATCGTCAGCGACGCCCACGTGCAATGGATCGGCCCGGCGCTCAAAGCGCCCGCGCGCCGCATCGTACTGGCCCAGGGCCGCATGCTGCCGGCGCTGGGCATGGTCGACCCGGCCATCGCCGGCAAGCTGGTCGGCTGGGCCAACGACCTCTCGACCATGTACGCCGCCGAGAACGCGGCCTGGGTCGCCAAGTTCCCAGACCTGGCGAAACTGCCTGTGGTCGGGCGCGGCCGCCCAGAGACACTGTCGGTCGAGCAGGTGCTGGCGCTCGACCCCGATCTCGTCATCTACAGCCGCCAGGTCGCCGGCTCGCCCAGCAGCTACGGTCGCAGCACCACTTTCCAGACCCTCACCAAGGCCGGCATCCCGGTGCTGGTGGTCGACTTCTTCACGCAGCCGCTGGCCAACACCCGCCCCAGCCTGCTGGCGCTGGCGCAGGTGCTAGGCACCACGGCCCACGTGCAGCCCTTCCTGGACGACTACAGCGGCCGGCTCGACCGGGTGCGCCAGCGCATCGCGCAGGCCCGGCCGAAGACGCCGCAGGTCTTCGTGCACGCCCACGCCGGCAGTGCCGAGTGCTGTTTCTCGCCCGGCAAGGGCACTTTCGACGACTTCGTCTCGCACGCCGGCGGCCACAACCTGGGCGCCGACCTGCTGACCGCGCCGACCGGCCAGATCGCCCGCGAAATGGTGCTGCGCCTGCAACCCGACGTCTACCTCGCCACCGGCACCGACACGCTGCACGGCACCGGCAAGTTCCTGATCGGCCCCAACATCGCCGCCCCGGCCGCCGCCAGCGGCCTGCGCGAGGTCATCAAGCTCTCGCAGCTCGACACGCTGGAGGCGGTCGCGCGCGGCAATGCGCACGGCTTCTGGCACGGCTTCAACGACACGCCCGCGCACGTCGTGCTGGTCGAGGCGCTGGCCCAGTGGCTGCACCCCAAGCTGTTCGCCGACCTCGACCCGGCGGCGACGCTGCGCGACATCAACGCCCGCTTCTTCCAGGTGCCGCTGCAGGGCACCTTCTGGACCGACCTGCCTGCCGCCGGCGCGGCGCCGGGAGCGCGGACATGAGCGCCTCCTCCCCCGCCAGCACCGCCAGCCAACGCGTCCTGGACGACTACGCGCGGCTGGTGCGCCGCCGCCTGCTGATCGTGCTGGCGCTGCTGGCGCTGCTGCTGCTGTCGCTGCTGGCCGACGTCACCACCGGCCCCTCGGGTCTGACGCTGGCCGACACCTGGGCCGCGCTGACCGGCCAGCCCGAGGTCTCGCGCGCCGTCGCCGTCATCGTCTGGGACGTGCGCCTGCCGATCGCGCTGATGGCGTTGGTGGTGGGCGCAGCGCTGGCGCTGTCGGGCGCCGAGATGCAGACCATGCTCAACAACCCGCTGGCCAGCCCGTTCACGCTGGGCGTGTCGGCCGCCGCCGCGCTGGGCGCGGGGCTGGCCATCGTGCTGGGCGTGGGCATTCCTTTCGTGCCGCAAGGGCTGCTGATCACGGCCAACGCCTTCCTGTTCGCGCTGGCCTCCATCCTGCTGCTGCAGTTCATGTCGCGCGGGCGCGGCAGCCGGGTCGAGTCCATCGTGCTGTTCGGCATCGCGCTGGGCTTCACCTTCAACGCGCTGACCGGGCTGCTGCAGTTCGTGGCCTCGGCCGACACGCTGCAGCAACTGGTGTTCTGGACCATGGGCAGCCTCGCGCGCTCGGACTGGACCACGGTGAGTGTGCTGCTGGCCATCGTGCTGCTGGTGCTGCCCTTCTCGCTGCGCGCGGCCTGGCAGATGACCGCGCTGCGCCTGGGCGAGGACCGTGCGCGCAGCTACGGCATCGACGTCGCGCGGCTGCGCTTTCTCTCGCTGCTGCGCGTGAGCCTGCTGGCCTCCACCGCCGTGGCCTTCGTCGGCACCATCGGCTTCGTCGGCCTGGTCGGCCCGCACATCGCGCGGCTCTTGGTCGGCGAGGACCACCGCTTCTTCCTGCCGGCGGCCGCGCTGACCGGGGCACTGGTGATGTCGCTGGCCTCCATCGCCAGCAAGATGATCGTGCCCGGCGTGCTGCTGCCAGTGGGCATCGTCACCGCCTTCGTCGGCCTGCCGGTGTTCTTCTCCCTCATCTACAAGCAACAGGGCCGCTCATGAGGCAGACCGATCCTCGCGGGGCCGCCGGCGGGCTGGCCCTCCAATCCATCGGCGTGGGCTATCGCGGCAGGCCCATCGTGCACGACCTGACGCTGGCGCCCTTCGCGGCCGGCCACGTCACCGCCCTGGTCGGCCCCAACGGCGCCGGCAAGTCCACGCTGCTGGGTGGCCTGGCCGGGCTGGTGGCGGCCAGCGGCCACCTGTGGCTCGACGGCGTCGACCTGTTCGCCCTGCGCGGGCCCGAACGCGCCGCGCACTTCGGCCTCATGCCACAGGCCATCCCGCAGGGCACGGCGCTGACGGTGCTGGAGACCGTCATCAGCGCGCTGATGGCCTCGGGCGCCGAGACCCGCGAGCGCATCGCGCGCCAGCGCGCCGCCGCCGTGCTCGAACGCCTGGCCATCGACCACCTGGCCGCGCGCGCGCTCGACCAGCTCTCCGGCGGCCAGCGCCAGATGTGCAGCCTGGCCCAGGCCATCGTGCGCGAGCCGCGCATCCTGCTGCTTGACGAGCCCACCTCGGCGCTGGACATGCGCCACCAGCTCTACGTCATGCAGTCGGTGCGCCAGCTCGCCCGCGAAGGCCGCCACGTCATCGTCGTGCTGCACGACCTGTCCTCCGCCGCGCAATGGGCCGACCACGTCGTGGTGCTGCGCCAGGGCCGGCTCTACGGTGAAGGCGCGCCCGGCGACACCATCACCCCTGCCATGCTGGCCGACGTCTACGGCGTGCAGGCACGCGTGGAGCGCTGCTCGCGCGGGCGGCTGCAGATCATGGCCGACGACCTGGTCGCCATCCCTGGCAAGCCGCACTGATCCGGGACCGCGCGCGACCCCGCGTTGACCGGACCGACACTCACCGGCCCGCTCCCCCGGCCCGGGGAAAACGCAGCGTGCCGGCCCAGATCGCCGCGCCGGCGAGCAAGGCGCCGCTGGCCGCCGCCAGCGACCACGCGAAACCCTGCGCGTGCGAGGCCGAATGGTGCAGCAGCGCATT
>JASGEH010000097.1:0-23807 GCA_047606565.1 Comamonas sp. | reverse complement strand
TCGAGTTCTGCAAGAGCACCTTCGATCACACGCTGTCGCTGCGGGGCCTGAAGATCGTGGTCGACGCCGCGCATGGCGCGGCCTACCAGATCGCGCCCAAGGTCTTCCATGAACTGGGCGCCGAGGTGGTGCCGATCGGCTGCGCGCCCGACGGCCTCAACATCAACCAGGGCGTGGGCGCGACCCACCCCGAGGCGCTGGTGGCCGCCGTGCGGCAGCACCGCGCCGACATCGGCATCGCGCTCGACGGCGATGCAGACCGGCTGCAGATGGTCGATGCCCAGGGTCGCTTGTACAACGGCGACGAACTGCTGTTCGCCATGGCCCGCGACCGCCTCGACCGGGGCCAGCCGCTTGGCGGCGTGGTCGGCACGCTGATGACCAATATGGCCGTCGAGCAGGCGCTGGCCGGCCTGGGCGTGGAGTTGGTGCGCGCCAAGGTGGGCGACCGCTACGTGCTCGAAGCGCTGGAGGCGCGCCAGTGGCTGCTGGGCGGCGAGGGCTCGGGCCATTTGCTGGCGCTGGACAAGCACACCACGGGCGATGGCCTGGTCAGCGCGCTGCAGGTGCTGCAGCTGTGCGTGCGCAAGGGCTGCACGCTGGCCGACGTGCTGGCCGGCCTGACCCTGTATCCGCAGGTGCTGATCAATGTGCGCGTCGAGGCGCCGCAGGCCTGGCGCGACAACGCGCGGCTGGCCACTGCCATCGCCGCCGTGGAGCAGGAACTGGCCGGCCAGGGCCGCATCCTGATCCGTCCCAGCGGCACCGAGCCGGTGCTGCGGGTGATGGTGGAGGCCGCCGATGCCGAGCTGGCGCAGCGCCTGGCTGAAGGTCTTGCCGATGCCGCGCGCTGAGCCGGTGTTCTCTTATCCCTACCGTGTGCGGCCGTGGCGTGCGCCACTGTGCGCCGTGGCGCGTTTGCGAGCCTGTGCATGAGTGCCAAGCCCCGATTGACCTTCCTGGTCGCCGACGACCATCCCTTGTTTCGCGCTGCCGTCATCCAGGTACTGCGCGAGGCCATTGTCGACCTCGACATCGTTGAGGCCGCCAGCGCTTCGTCGCTCGAAGCCGGGCTGGAGGAGGGCCGCCAGTTCGACTTGGTGCTGCTCGACCTGATGATGCCCGGCGCCAAGGGCTTCTCGGCGCTGCTGGCCCTGCGCGGCAAGTGCCCGGACGTGCCGGTGGTGGTGATCTCATCGAATGACCACGCGCAGGTGGTGCAGCGCGCGCGCCAGTTCGGTGCCGCCGCCTTCATCCCGAAGGCCTCGCCGCCAGCCCTGATCCACACGGCGATAACCGAGGTGCTCGAAGGCGGCAGCTGGTTCCCGCCGGTGTCGGTGGCCTTGTCCAAGGAGGACGAGGAACTCGCCGGGCGGCTGGCGCAGCTCACGCCGCAGCAGTTCAAGGTGCTGCTGTGCCTGGCCGACGGCCTGCTCAACAAGCAGATCGCGCACGAGCTGGACCTGGCCGAGAACACGGTCAAGGTCCACATCACCGCCATCCTCAAGAAGCTCAACTGCTACAGCCGCACGCAGGCGGCGGTGCTGGTCAAGAGCCTGGAGCCGGAAAGCCGGGAGTTCACGGGGCAGCGCTGAGCCCTGCCACGGCCGCCAACGGAGAAGGGCTTGCAGCACTCGATCGCCCAAGCTGAAAAGCAAAACCCCGGCGCCAGGCCGGGGTTGAGTACGTGCGGGGGAGGGGATCAGGCGCGGACTGCCTCTTCGGCCTGGCCGGGCTGCGGGTCGAGCGCGCGGTTGAGCTTGTCGTAGTCGAGCGCGTTTTCCCAGCGGGCGACGACCACGGTGGCGACGGCGTTGCCCATGAAGTTGGTCAGCGAGCGGCATTCGCTCATGAAGCGATCCACGCCCAGGATCAGCGCCATGCCGGCCACCGGCACTTCCGGCACCACCGCCAGCGTGGCCGCCAGCGTGATGAATCCGGCGCCGGTGACGCCCGCGGCGCCCTTGGAGCTGAGCATGGCAACCAGCAGCAGCGTGATCTGGTGCCACAGGCTGAGTTCGATGTTGGTGGCCTGCGCGATGAACAGCGCGGCCAGCGTCATGTAGATGTTGGTGCCGTCGAGGTTGAAGGAATAACCCGTCGGGATGACCAGGCCGACCACCGACTTCTTGCAGCCCGCGCGCTCCATCTTCTCCATCAGCGAGGGCAGGGCCGACTCCGACGACGAGGTGCCCAGCACCAGCAGCAGCTCGGCCTTGAGGTAGCGCGCTAGCTTGAGCACCGAGAAGCCGCACAGCCGCGCCACGATGCCCAGGATGACGACCACGAACAGCAGCGAGGTCAGGTAGAAAGTGCCGACCAGCCAGGCCAGGTTGACCAGCGAGGCGACGCCGTACTTGCCGATGGTGAAGGCGATGGCGCCGAAGGCCCCGATGGGCGCGGCCTTCATCAGGATGTGCACCAGCTTGAAGACCGGGGCAGTGAGCGATTCGAGGAACTGGGCCACAAGCTGGCCCTTGTCGCCCACCATCGCCAGGGCGATGCCGAACAGCACCGCCACGAACAGCACCTGCAGGATGTTGCCCTCCACGAATGCGCTGAACATGGTGCTGGGGATGATGTCCATGGCAAAGCCGACCAGCGACATCTCGTGTGACTTGGCCACGTAGGTCTTGACGGCGCCCTGGTCGAGCTCGGCCGGGTTGATGTTCATGCCGGCGCCGGGCTGCACCACGTGCGCGACGATCATGCCCACGATCAGCGCCAGTGTGGAGAAGAACAGGAAATAGGCCATCGACTTGGCGAACACCCGGCCGACGGTACGCAGGTGGGTCATGCCGGCGATGCCGGTCACGATGGTCAGGAAGATCACCGGCGCGATGATCATCTTGACCAGCTTGATGAAGGCATCGCCCAGCGGCTTGAACTGCGCGGCGAGCTGCGGTTCGTAATGTCCGAGCAGCACGCCCAGTACGATGGCGAGCACCACCTGGAAATAGAGTTGCCGGTAGAAGGGCAGGTGGGCGGGCGCGGCCGTGGGGGCGGGAATCGCGTGCATGCGTTGGCTCCTGATTATTGCTTGTAGAAGGTGGAAGGCGGCCGCACAGGTGGCCAAGGTGGGGCCCGTTTGTAACGCCCCGCATGGCGGTGGGCCGATAGTCCATTGGTAGTAGGCGGGCGTGGGCGGCCTTCGGGCTAGCCGCCCGCGCGCGCTGGGATACCTGAAAATACCCGTTCAAAAGCAAGGGGTTGGATGGGGTTTGTGGTGCCTTCAGTCCGGCTTCGGCGAGCCTGTATGCGGGCAGCTCGTGGTTTTCCCTAGTCCCGCCCGAATCCTTATGAATTTGTTGCGACGCCCCAACCGGATCTGGATCGCCACGCTGATCGGCGTGGGCATGCTGGTGGCCGTTCTGGCGTCGGCCCACGTGGCCCGCCGCCATGCGCTGGAGACCGAGAGCGACAGCGTGCGGCGCCAGTTGCACCTCTACGCACAGTCGCTGGCGCAGCGCATCGACCGCTACCGCACGCTGCCCGAGCTGCTCGCGCTCGACGCCGAACTGCGCGAGGCCGTCTCGCGCCCGCTCGATGCCGCCCACGTGGCTGCGCTCAACGCCAAGCTCGAACGGGCCAACGGCGCCAGCCAGGCCTCCACGCTGACGCTGATCGACGCCCATGGCACCGCGCTGGCTGCCAGCAACTGGCGCGACGCGCACAGCAACGTGGGCGTGGACTACAGCTTCCGGCCCTACGTCCAGCAGGCGCTGGCGCGCGGACAGGGCGATTTCTACGGCATCGGCATCACCACCGGCCAGCCCGGCTACTTCCTGGCGCGCGCCATCGAGGGCGAGGGCGGGCGCGTGCTCGGCCTGGTGGTCATCAAGATCGTGCTGACCGCGCTGGAGCAGGATTGGCATGGCACGCCCGACATCGTGCTGGTCTCCGATGTGCACGACATCATCTTCCTGGCCAGCCGGCCCGGCTGGCGCTACCGCGCGCTGGCCCCGCTGAGTGCGCGCAAGCGCGCCGAATTGCAGCAGTACCGCCAGTACGCGGATCAGCCGCTGGCGCCGTTGCGCTACGCCAGCCAGCAGGTGTTCGAAGGCGATAGCGAAAGCGTCGTGGCGCGCGTGCTCGATCCGGCCGTCCCTGGCGACTTGTTGTGGCAGTCCACCGTGCTGGAGGGCACCGGCTGGCGCGTGCACCTGCTGCACGGCACCGGGGCCGTCGCCGCCGCCGGCCGCGCCGCCGCGCTGGCGGCCGCCGGCATCTGGCTGGCGCTGTCGCTGCTGGTGCTGTATTTGCTGCAGAACCGGCGGCTGGCTGCCCTGCGCCAGCGCAGCCGCCAGCAACTGGAAGCCGCGCTGCAGCAGCACGCGCGTGAGCTGCGGACGGCCCAGGACGGCGTGGTGCAGGCCGCGCGTGGCGCCCACACCGGCCTCAGCCGCGACCTCGAGCACCTGCCGCAGGGCGTGGTCGTGATCGACGCCGCGCTGCGGCTGGTGGCCTGGAACTCGCGCTACCTCGAACTGTTCCGCTACCCCTCGGAGCTGGTCCGGGTCGGCCGGCCGATTGCCGACCTGTTTCGCCACAACGCGCGCCGGGGCTTGCTCGGCCCGGGGCCGATCGAGGAGGCCATCGAGCGCCGGTTGGGTCACCTGCGCAGCGGCAAGCCGCACCTGCACGAAAGCGAGAAGGGCGACGGCACGGTGCTCGAAATCCGGGGCAACCCGCTGCCCGACGGCGGCTTCGTCACCAGCTATGCCGACATCACCAGCTACAAGAACGCCGCGCGCGAACTGCGCTCGCTGGCCGACGCGCTCGAACACCGCATCGCCGAGCGCACGCGCGACCTCGACGCCGCGCGCCGCCAGGCCGAGAAGGCCAATGAATACAAGACCCGCTTCGTCAGCGCCGCCGTGCACGACCTGCTACAGCCGCTCAACGCCGCGCGGATGTACCTCTCGGGCCTGCGCGGGCACCTCGAGAGCCCGCCCGGCCCTGCCGCCACGGACGCGGTGGCCCTCCAGTACGCGGGCCACATCCATCATGCGCTGGCTGCGCAGGATGCCATCCTGACCAGCCTGCTCGACATCGCGCGCATGGAGTCGGGACACCTGCCGGTGCAGGTGCGCGACTTCGGCCTGGCGCCGCTGATGGACACGCTGCTGCGAGAGTTCGGCATGCTCGCGGCCAGCCATGGCCTGCGCCTGCGCGGCCGGGCCGCCCACATCACGGTGCGCAGCGACGAGGACTTGCTGCGGCGCATATTGCAGAACTACCTCTCCAACGCCGTGCGCTACACGCGCCGCGGCGGCATCCTGCTGGGCGTGCGCCGTCGCGGCGGCTGGTTGCGCATCGAAGTGCACGACCAGGGTCCGGGTATTCCCGAGAGCCGGCTCGACGAGATCTTCGAGGAATTCCGCCGCCTCGACGAAGGCCACGGCGACGACCGGGGCGCGGGCCTGGGCCTGGCCATCGTCGACCGCATCGGCCGGCTGTTGGGCCACCCGATCGGCGTGTCCTCGCAACTGGGCCGTGGCAGTGTGTTCTGGGTGGAGGTTCCGCTGGGCGAGGCGCCGCAGAGTGCGGCGGCCAGGGTCAGCCGGCCCGCGCCAGCCATCCCGGCCAGCGGCACGGCCGTGGAACGCGTTGCGGGCGATCCCGCGCGCGGCGCGCCGGTGGCGGTCCAGGCCGTGGCCGCGCCGTCGCTGGCCGACCAGCCGCTGCGCGGTACCAGCGCCTGGTGCCTGGACGCCGACGCGGCAGCGCGCGCAACCGCCTGCACGCTGCTCGGGCGCTGGGGCTGCGCGGTGCGTTTCGCCGGCACGCCGCAGGCCGGCCTGGCCGCCGCTGTCGCCGCCGCAGGCGAGGCCAGGCCCGAGCTGCTGCTGGTGGACGTGGACAGCCTGGCGGCCGCCGGCCAGGGCCCGGCCGAGGCCGTCGACCGCCTGTGCGCGGCCTGGGGCGATGCGCCCGCCGTGGTGCTGCTGGCCGAGCGGCGCGACGACGCCCTGCGGCGCTGCGCCGACGAACGTGGCTGGGGGCTACTCGCCAAGCCCATCCGCCCACCGGCCATGCGGGCCTTGCTCAGCCAGGTGCTGCTGCGCCGGCGTCTCTGAGCGGGCGCAGAGCAGGCCTTTCGACTTCCCTTCCGACTTCCCCGCCGATTGCGGGGTGGGACGACTGCGTCCCGGGCCGGCCTTCCACGCGCCGTCCTGGTGCGGGCGCCTAGAGCGTGTTATGAACTTTTTCCATGCCCGCGCAAGCCCTTCGGGTTGGCGCCAGAAACGGCCACTCGCGGCGTTGCGTCTTTTGCCAAGGCCCCGGCCTTGGCGGCAAGCCGCGCCTTGCGATCGACCGTTTCTGGCACCAACGCGGGCGTGGAAAAAGTTCATAACACGCTCTAGCTGCCGGCAAGCCAATCCTCGGGTTCTTCCCGAGATACCAAATCTTCAAACCCGTGTTGAATAGCACCTGATTCTGTGACTTGTGATTCACGAATCATTATTTCCCATAAGAAGTAAAGAGCATGCCTAAGCCGGCATGGATCAACAGGAGACAACACCGTGAAGACAGACACGCACAAGGCCATTCCCAATTCCACGACAGCCACGACAGCCACGACAGCCGCTGGCCGGCGCCATGATGCCTGCGGGCAGGCCATTCCGACTCTGGGTCCGGCCCTGGGCCGGGCGCTGGCGAGGCGACCGGCGGTGGCCACGGGGCATCGCGCGCGCCTGCTGCCCTGGGGGCTGGCCTTGAGCACGCTGGCGTTCGGCCATGCCGGCGTCCATGCGCAGTCGTCGGCTGAAGCCAGCACCGCGGCCGAGCCGTCCTCGGTCGAGCGAGCCCATGCGCTGGATGAGAAATACAACTACAAGGGCTGGATCACCAACTTCCCCTCCTTCGCCGCCACCATGACGGCCGATGAAGGCCACTGGCGCAGCAAGCTCGCCGAGCATGGCTTTGCCCTGTCGATGCAGGGCGCCACCATTGCACAGGCCAACATGCTCAACCGGCCCAGCCGGATTCCCTCCACGGGCTACCTGCCGTGCCAGTCCTACAACCTGGGCTACAACTGCGCGGGTGGGCGCTCCTATTTCGGCCAGCGGCCCGGGGCGAAGATCGCCGCTTCCACCTATCTGACCTACGACATGAGCCGCCACGGTGTGCCCGACGGCCAGATCGCGGTGGCCTACAACTTTGGCATCTCGTCGGACCAGAGCTACAGCGGCAACTCGCATCGCTTCAACGCGCTGTCGTGGTACCAGACCCTGTTCGACCGCAAGCTCGAGCTCAAGGCCGGCTATTTCGCCACCTCACCCGAATTCGCCGGCACCAACGTGGGCGGCTTTGTGGTCAATCCCTTCGGCCCCTCGGCCTCGATCCCTATCGTCTACGGCATGACGCCCAACAGCATGGCGACCCCGGCGCTCAAGCTGAAGTGGAACCTGAGCAAGGCGCTCTACGTCCAGGGCCTGGTGCAGCGCAGCCTGCCGGTGCGCACGACCACCGGCAACTCGATCTACGAGGAAACCACGACCAACCCGACCGGTCTGAGCTTCCAGTCGGACTACCCGGGCACGCGGCAGCTGTATGCCGTGGAAGCGGGGCACAAGGTGCTGTCGGCACCGGACCAGCCCTTCCACTGGCTGCGCGGCGGCGTGCTGCACAACACCTCGGACTTCACCGACTACAAGAGCGCGGCGCAGGGCGTGAGCGCCACCACGCGCGGCTCGACCGGCTTCTACATCCTGGGCGACTACCAGATCACCCAGCCCAAGCCCACGCGGGCCGAGGCCTACAAGGGCATCTACGTCGGTGCCTCCTTCATGTACGGCGACCCCAAGACCACGGCCTTCACGCAGTACTACGAAGCGCGTGCCTACTGGTTCGCACCGCTGGATGCGCGGCCGAACGACTTCATGTCGGTGGTCTACCTGCACAACCGCACCAGCAAATACACGCAGGCGGTCATCAACGCCCGTTCGTCGATCACCAACCTGACCGCCAACAAGGACGCCAACGCGCTGACGGCTTCCTACACCTACTACATCCGGCGCGGCCTGTACTCCACCTTCGGCATCACCTACACCGACCACCCGAGTTTCCAGCGTTTCAAGGGCGAAGGCAGTGCGTTGAGCGCGCTCTGGAGCATGTATTTCCTTCTCTAAGTCCCTACCCGCGCATCGAAGAAAGACAGGATTCATGACTGAGGATTTCACGAGCAGTGTCTCTCTGGCCGGCAAGACGGCCCTGATCACCGGTGGCGCTTCCGGCATGGGCCGCGCCAGCGCCGAGCTGTTCGCGCGGCAGGGCGCGCGGGTCGTCATCGCCGACCGCAACGGCGCGGCGGCCGAGGAAACCGCCGAGGCCATCCGCCGCGCCGGCGGCAGCGCGCGGGCCTATGCGGTCGACCTGGCCGACCCGCCTGCGCTCGAAGCTTTCGTCGCGGCCTTCGTGAGCGAACACGAGGTGCTCGACATCCTGTTCAACCACGCTGGCCTGCCTGCGCCGCCCGGCTTCGACTACGACGCCGACAGCTTCCAGCTGTGCATGGCGATCAACGTCTGGGTGCCCATGCGCCTGACCCAGCAACTGCTGCCGCTGCTGCGCAAGTCCCGCGCCGCTTCGGTGATCTGCACCTCGTCGATCGCCGGGCTCAAGGCGGTGTCCTTCTTCCCGACCTACTCGGCGAGCAAGGCCGCGCTGATCCAGTACGTGAAGTCGATCGCGCAACTGCTGGCACCCGAGGGCATCCGCGTCAACGCCATCTGCCCGGGCGCCACCGACACCCCGGCGCTGCGCCGCGACATCGCCGACGGCACCGTCAAGGCCACGCTCGAACAGATCGCCGGCTCGGTGCCCATGCGCCGCATGGGCACGCCGGCTGACATGGCCAACCTGGCGCTGTTCCTGGCCTCGGAGGCCTCGGGCTTCATGACCGGCACGGCCATCGCCATCGATGGCGGAGCGACCGCCTGAGGCGGCCCGCCGCCTCGCACCACAGACCCCCTTTGGAGAAGACGACATGGCAGACACGCAATTCCCCCAACCCGGCAAGCTGGGCAACCCCGCGCTGGTGATCCGCGACGACCCGCGCATCGACCGCCGCCTGGCCGCCGCGCTGGACGCCGCGCAGATGGGCGGCGAGCCCGCCGTCTACATCACCAAGGATGTGCCGCTCGAAGGCATCCGGCAATACCTGCAGGCGGCCGAAGCGGGCTCCTTCGAGTTCCTCAAGGCCTCGGTCGAAGGCATGCCGCCGGTGGTGGGCGTCAGCACCACGGTCGAGCACACGGTGGGCGTCGATGGCAACGAGATCAAGCTCGTCATCCACCGCCCCGAGCAGGCCCAAGGGCCGCTGCCGGCCATCGTCCACCTGCACGGCGGCGGCATGTGCATCCTGCATGCCGATGGCCCGCTCTACGCGCGCTGGCGCGACGACCTGGCGGCCAAGAAGCTGGTCGTCATCGGCGTCGAGTTCCGCAACGCCGCCGGCTCGCTGGGCCCGCACCCCTTCCCGGCCGGCCTCAACGACGTGAGCACCGCGCTGGACTGGCTGGCCGACAACAAGGCGCGGCTGGGGGTCTCCAAGGTCGTCGTCTCGGGCGAGTCGGGCGGCGCCAACCTGGGCCTGGCCGCCACCCTCAAGGCCAAGCGCGAGGGCCGGCTCGACCGCGTCGATGGCGTCTACGCGCTGTGCCCCTACATCTCCAACGCCTATGCGGTGAAGACGCCCGAGCTGCAATCGCTCTACGAGAACGACGGCCTCTACACGCCGCTGGCCGTGGTCGCCGCCACCGCCATCGCCTACGACCCGACCGGCGAGAACGCCACCAACCCGCTGGCCTGGCCCTACCACGCCAGCACCGAGGACTTGCGCGGCCTGCCGCCGCATGCCATCTCGGTCAACGAACTCGACCCCTTCCGCGACGAGGGCCTGGCCTACTACCGCAAGCTCCAGGCCGCCGGCGTCACCGCGCGCGCCCGCACCGTGGCCGGCGTCTGCCACGCCGCCGAGAACTACTTCGGCCGTGCCATTCCCGACGTCTACGACGCCACGCTCAGCGACATCGCCGTCTTCGCCCATTCGCTTTGACTCATTCCCGGAGGATCGACCCCATGACCTACACCGCATCCCCAGTCGACATGCTCATCGTCGGCGCCGGCATCACCGGCCTCTACCAGCTCTACCGTGCCCGCGAGGCCGGGCTCAAGGCCGTCGTGGTCGAGGCCGGGCAGGGCGTGGGCGGCACCTGGTACTGGAACCGCTACCCGCAGGCCCGTTTCGATTCGGAGAGCTACACCTACGCCTACCTGTTCTCCAAGGAACTGTTCGACGAATGGCGCTGGTCCGAGCATTTCGCCGGCCAGCCCGAGATCGAGGGCTACCTCAACCACGTCACCGACAAATTTGACCTGCGCCGCGACATCGTGCTGGGCCAGCGCGTCGTCTCGGCAGTCTTCGACGAGGCCAGCGGCACCTACGCGGTGAAGACCGACGGCGGCCTCAGCTACGTGACGCGCTACCTGGTCGCCGCCGTCGGCGTGCTGTCGGTGCCCTTCATCCCCAACATCCCGGGCCGCGAGGACTTCGCGGGCGAGTCCTACCACACCGGCCTGTGGCCGTCCGAGCCGGTGGATTTCAAGGGCAAGCGCGTGGCCGTCATCGGCACCGGATCGAGCGGCGTGCAACTCGTGCCGGCCCTGGCCACGGCCGACGAGGTCGCTTCCGTCACCGTCTACCAGCGCGCCCCGGAATGGGTCACGCCGCTGAACAACGCGCCCATCACCGAGGCCGAGCAGGCCGAGCTGCGCGCCAACTACGAGAAGATCAAGCACACGCTCGACACCGGCCTCAGCGGCTTCCTGCACGAGCCCAACCCGCGCGCCTCGACCGAGTTCACCAAGGAGGAGCGCACCGCCTTCTTCGAGCAGCTCTGGAAGAGCCCGGGCTTCTCGAAGATGACCGCCAACTACGCCGACTTCTTCACCAACCGCGCCATCCGCGCCGAGTTCTCGGAGTTCATCGCCGGCAAGATCCGCGCCATCATCAAGGACCCGGTCACCGCCGAGAACCTGATCCCCAAGGACCACATCTACGCCGAACGGCGCCCGCCCTTCGCCACGGGTTTTTACGAGGCTTTCAACAGCCCCAAGGTCAAGCTGGTGCCGCTGCGCGAGACCCCGATCACGCGCATCACCGCCCAGGGCGTGGAGACCACGGCGGGTTTCGAGGCATACGACATCATCATCTGGGCCACCGGCTACGACTTCGCGCGCGCCCTGCAGCGCATGGGCATCCGCGGCCGCGACGGCCTGGCGCTGGAAGAAGCCTGGAAGGACGGCCCCAACACCTTCCTGGGCCTGCAGGCGGCGGGCTTTCCCAACCTGTTCTTCCCCGGCGGCCCGCACGGCGCGGCGGCCAACAACCCGCGCTACAACGGCGACCAGATCGACTTCACCATGGAGTTGCTCGAACACGTGCGCAAGAGCGGCCACCAGATCGTCGAGCCCACCCCGGCTGCCGAGGAGGAGTGGACCGAGATGATCCGCGTGATGTCCGCCTACGCGCCGTTCTCGCCCGAGCACAGCTACTACTACGGCAGCAACATCCCGGGCAAGCCGCGCAAGTTCTTGCTCAACCCGGCCGGCCGTGGCGCGTTGTTCGAGCAGATCAACAAGAGCCGTGCCGAGCAGTTCAAGAGCTTCCTGCTGTCGTCGCCGCAGTCGCAGCCGCAGTCGCCGCGGAAGGACCTGGCCGCGACCGGAGCCGCGTCATGAGCGCCGCGACCCCCACCGCCAGCGGGCCGCCGCCCGGCCCCCAGGGCTTCGAAGTCAAGCGCGTGTTCCACCCGACCATCCAGGTCCCCGACCTGGCGCAGGCCGAGCAATGGTTCGAGCGCGTCTTCGGGCGGCCCAGCACCTCGCTGACCACCATCATCCCCTCGACGCCGCAGTACCCCACCGAGTACTCGACCTTCACCGCCATCCGCGACGTGCTGTTCGACAGCATCGACCCCAAGCTGCACTTCATCAACGGCCACCAGCGCTACCCGGCCGTGCAGCAGCCCAGCCTCAAGGGCCTGGGCTGGTACGTCGAGGGCATGGAGGCGCTCTACCACGCGCTGCGCCGCAACGGCATCCGCAGCCTGGACCTGGCCGACAACGTTTCCGACGGCGACGAGCCGCCGCAGTCGCCCGGCGGCGGCGTGGTGACCTTCTTCGTGGCGCCCGACGACGCCGGGCTGCAGTACCAGTTCTTCCGCGAGGGGCCGTTCCCGCTCGACCCCCGGGTGGCGCCGGGCTGGACGCTCGGCCCGGTCGAGGCCGGTGACCCGCTGGGCCTGCTGCGCAGTTCGCACCACACGCTGCTCACCCTGCAGCCTGAACGCGCGCTGCGCTTCGCCGTCGCTGCGCTGGGCGGCCGCGTCGCGCACCGCGGCCGCAACGCGCTGATCGGCGCCGACAGCACTTTCGTCGAACTGGCCGGCGAGGTGTTCGAGTACGCCGTGCCCGATGCCGGCACGCCAGCCCATGCGGAACTGGCCGCGCAGGCGCCGCGTGACGTCTATCACGGCCTCACCTGGCGGGTTGAGGACCTGGGGCGCGTCGCGCGGCATCTCGACAGCGTCGGCGTGGCCATCGGCGCGCGCACGGCCGACACGCTGGTGACCCGGCCCGACACCAGCCTGGGCATTCCGTGGGGCTTCACCACCGCGCCCAGCGCCGCCGCCAGCGTGGCGGGCGCAGCGGAGGTGATCCATGGCTGAGGCGCGGGACATTGCGCCCATTCCCCCGAATCCGACCCCCAGGAGGTATCCCCATGAGTGAACTCGATCGTGTCGTGATCGTCGGGGCATCGGCCGGCGGCCTCAGCGCCGCCGAGGCGCTGCGCCGCGGCGGCCACCAAGGCCCCATCACCCTGATCGGCGACGAGCCGCACGCGCCCTACGACCGTCCGCCGCTGTCCAAACAGATTCTGCAGGGCGCCTGGGAGACCGAGCGGGCGGCGCTGCGCTCGGCCGAAGGTCTGGCCAAGCTGCAAGCCGAGTTCGTTCTGAACGACCGCGCCGTCGCGCTGGACCTGCCCACGCGCAGCGTGCGTACGGCATCGGGCCGGGTCTTCGAGGCCGACGCGGTGGTCATCGCCACCGGCGTGCAGGCCCGCCGGCTGCCAGGGCAGGACGGGCTGGCCGGCGTGCATGTGCTGCGCTCGCTCGACGACACCCTGGCGCTGCGTGCCGACCTGCTCACCGCCTCGCGCGTGGTGGTGGTGGGCGAGGGCGTGCTGGGCTCGGAGATCGCCGCCACCGCGCGCCAGCTTGGGCTGGATGTCACGCTGGTGGGGCCGCTGGCCGCGCCCATGTTCGCGCAGATCGGGCCGCTGGCCTCGGGCCTGCTGGCCCGGGTCCACCAGGAGCAGGGCGTGCGGCTGCGGCTGGGCACCGGCGTGGCGGGCCTGGCCCAGCACGACGGCCGCGCCACCGGCGTGCGCCTGTCTGGCGGCGAGGAGATTCCGGCCGACGTGGTGGTGGTGGCGATCGGCTCGGTGCCGGCCACCGGCTGGCTCGAAGGCAGCGGCCTGCGGCTGGACAACGGCGTGGTCTGCGACGCGCAGTGCCGCGCCGCCGACGGCATTTACGCGGTGGGCGACGTGGCGCGCTGGCACCACGCGGGCTGGGGCCGGCTGGCGCGGCTGGAAAACCGCACCAACGCCACAGAGCAGGCCGAGGCGGTGGCCGCAGCCATCCTCGGCGGCGGCGCGCCCTACAGCCCGATTCCCTATTTCTGGAGCGACCAGTTCGACGCCAAGCTCCAGGTCTTCGGCGTGATCCCGGCCGACGCCGAGGCCGAGATCGTCGAGGGCGACCTGGACTCGCGCCGCTTCGTGGCGCGCTACACCCGCGAGGGACGCCTGATCGGCCTGCTGGGCTGGAACATGGCCAAGCAGGTGCGCATGCGCCGGCGCGAGCTGGTCGCGGCGGCCGCCGAAGCCACGGCCAGCGCTGCTGTTCCTGCCACCCCTGCTGCCACCCCCACCGCAGCCGAACGGGCGCAGGCCTGAGGCGCCTACGTCTCATCGCCTCGTTTCTTCTCGCATCCGACCCCCACACGACCAGGAGCATAGCCATGAACGCCCCATCCACCCTCGACCACGCCGCTGCCACCGGCGCCCGCAGCGGCGGCTGCCCGTTCCACCAGGGGGCGCAGTCCGGTGCCGCATCCGGGCTGCTCGACTTTCCTGCCTCCCGCAGCCCGGCTCAGCCCTTTCTGCCGCCGCCCGAGATCCTGGGCTTGCACCAGGGCGGCACCGAACTGACGCGGGTGCGCATCTGGGACGGCAGCACGCCCTGGCTGCTGCTCTCGCACGAGGCGCAGCGCAAGATCATGTCGGACCCGCGCGCCAGCGCCAACGACCACCTGCCCAACTTCCCCTACATGAACCGGGCCATCGCCGAGACCATCCACCAGCGGCCCAAGACCATTTTCGACACCGACGGCGAAGAGCACGCGCGCCTGCGCCGCATCCTGACCAACTCCTTCGCGCGCCACCGCATGGAGAAGATCCGGCCGCAGATCTTGCAGACCACCAACAATCTGATCGACAAGATGCTGGCTGGCCCGAAGCCAGCCGACCTGGTCGAATCGCTGGCGCTGCCGTTGCCCTCGCTGATGATTTGCGACCTGCTCGGCGTGCCCTATGAGGACCACGAGTTCTTCGAGCAGCATGCCAAGGTCGCCAATGCCCGCGACACCTCGCCGGAGGAAAGCAACCGCTCGACCCGGGCCCTGGGCGAGTACATCGGAGGCCTGATCGCCAAGAAGACCCAGACTCCGGAAGAGGACGTGGCCAGCGACCTCGCGGCCCGCGTGAAGTCGGGCGAGCTGGACATGCCGGGCGCCGTCATGCTGGGCATCATCCTGCTGATCGCCGGCCACGAGACCAGCGCCAACATGATCACGCTGGGCACCGCGCTGCTGCTCGACAACCCCGAGCAGCTCGCGCTGGTGCGCGACAGCGAGGACCCGCGCGTGGTCGCCGGCGCGGTCGAGGAGCTGCTGCGCTACCTGACCATCGCGCACCTGCTGCAGCGCCGCATCGCGCTGGAGGACATCGAGTACAAGGGCCAGGTCATCCGCGCCGGCGAGGGCATCATCTCGGCGCTGCCGGCGGCCAATTTCGATCCGGTCGCCTTCCCCGACCCGACCCGGGTCGACGTTACGCGCGACGCCCGCCAGCACCACGCCTTCGGCTGGGGCCCGCACCAGTGCATCGGCCAGCAGCTCGCGCGCATCGAGCTGCAGGTGGTCTACCCGACGCTGCTGCGCCGCATCCCCACCTTGCAGCTCGGCGTGCCGCTGTCGGAACTGCGCTTCAAACACGACTCGCTGGCCTACGGCATCGAAAGCCTGCCCGTGACCTGGTAAGCCGCACCCTCAAAAATCCAAGGAAGAAGTTCATGGCCACCCCAAGCAAGAAGACCCCGAAGAAGGCCGCATCGAAAACGGCGAAGCAGGCCACCGCCGCACGTCCCGAGTCCGGCCTGCGCGCCGCCGGGCTGGCGGCCATGCGCCGGGCGCTGCCGGGCATCCTGCCCGAGGGCGACGACATCGACCTGCGCGACGGCCGCTTCGGCGACGAACTCGTCGAGCTCGGCACCACCAGCGTCTGGGGCGCGCTGTGGGCGCGCGAGGGCCTGAGCCCACGCGACCGTAGCCTGGTCACGCTGGGCCTGCTGATCGCCCTGCACGCCGAGAGCGAACTGCGCAGCCACGTCCGCATCGCGCTGGCTCATGGCCTGACGCAGGACGAAATCGCCGAGGTCATCTACCACGCCGCCGGCTACGCGGGCTTTCCCGCCGCGCTGGTCGCGCGCGGCGCCGCGCGCGAGGCGCTGGGCCTGTGAGCGGCACGCGCCCAACATCCATACACACGAAAAAGGAGCAATAACAACATGTCTTCACTCGCAGGAAAGAACGCCGTGGTCACCGGCGGCGGCCGTGGCATCGGCCGCGCCATCGCCACGGTGCTGGCCGCCAAGGGCGCGGCGGTCGCTGTCTGGGATCTCAACGAGGCCGGCGCTCAGGAAACGGCCGACCTGATCGGCCAGGCCGGCGGCCGCGCCATCGCCGTGGGCGGCGACGCCTCCCAGGCCGAGGCCATCGCGGCCGCCGCCGAACGCACTCGCGCCGCGCTCGGGCCGGTCGGCATCCTGGTCAACAACGCCGGCATCAGCAGCTACGTGCCCTTCACCAGCCTGAGCGAGGCGGTCTGGGACCGCATCATCGGCGTCAACCTGAAAGGCCCGTTCCTGGTCACGCAGGCCTTCATCCCCGAGATGCTGGCCGCCGGCTGGGGCCGCATCATCAACATCTCCTCGTCGTCGGCCCAGTCTGGCGCGCCCGCCATGGCGCACTACGCCGCCTCCAAGGGCGGCGTCATCGGCCTGACCAAGGCGCTGGCCGTCGAATTCGTGGACAAGGGCATCACCGTCAACCACGTGCCGCCCGGTTTCGTCGACACGCCGCTGGTGCGCGAGGGTCCGATCGACGTGGACGCCATCGCCAAGACCATGCCCATGAAGCGCGCCGGTCAGCCCGAGGACATCGCCCACGCGGTCGCCTACCTGGCCTCCGAGGAAGCCAGTTACGTGACCGGCCAGACCCTCAGTGTCAACGGCGGCCGCTACCTGTTCTGACCCTCATACCGCATCGCTTTCTCATCGATCCACCTGGAGCCCACCATGTCCACCTTGAAGTTGAAGATCCTCGTCGGCACCCAGAGCGACACCGCCTACGGCGTGGCGCAGGCCATCGAAACCCAGTTCGCCGGACAACTGCCGTGCATCGAAGTCATCCGTCTCGACGAAAAGTCCACGCTGGCGCTGTTCGAGAACACGCCCGAGGTGCTACACCTGATCTGCAGTTCCACCTTCGGCAGCGGCGACGTGCCGGACAACGCACGCGCGCTCTACACCGACTTCGAGCGCGATCCACGCACCTTGAGCGAGGTGCGCTACGGCGTGATCGCCCTGGGCGACACCTTCTACCGCGAAACCTTCGCCATGGGCGGCGAGCGCTTCGACGACAAGCTGCGCGAGCGCGGCGCCACGCGCCTGGGCGAGATCCTGCGCATGGACGCCAGCGAGGGCGAGGATCCGGACGAGATCGGCGTGGACTGGGCGCGCGAGTGGCTGGCCGCGCATGCCGCGCCGCACACGGCCTGATGCCGGTGCTCCGGGGCTGCGGGGTAAAGTGAGCCTTGGGGTGGCAGGCCTGCCATGCGGGTAAATACCCGAGGAAAAGCAGGCTGCGCTGCATACAATGACTCATGATTCATCAGTCATGATGAGTCGCCGAACAGGACAAAGATGATGGAAGCATCGGTCAAGGATTCGAAGGAAAAACCCAGTTGGAAAACCGCTTCGAGTCGCAACGAGCGCAGTGTGCTCATCCGCGAGGAGCTGTTCCGGGCCGCCTCCGAGGTGGTGGGGCAAGTCGGGTATCAGGACGCCTCGGTGGCCATGATCACCCAGCGTGCCGGCGTCGCCCAGGGCACGTTCTACAACCATTTTTCCTCGCGCCAGGATCTGTTCGACAAGCTGCTGCCCTCGCTGGGCGGCGAGCTACTCAATGAGGTGAAGGCAGCGTCCAAGGGCGCCTCGGGGCTGCTGCAGAAAGAGGAAGCAGGTTTCCGGGCCTTCTTTTCCTTCCTGAAAAGCAACCCCCATTTCTTCCGCATCCTCAACGAGGCCGAATTGTTCGCGCCCGAGGCCTACCGCATTCATCTGGATCTGGTCCAGAAAGGCTATATGCGGATGTTCAGGAAGGCGCACGAGGAAGGCGAGATCGCCGGCTTCGACGAAAAGGAATTCGAGGCGATTGCCTATGTCCTGATGTCGTCGCGGACTTATCTGGCCTGGCGCTATGTGTATGGGCAGGACGCCGATGGCGAATTGCCCGAGTGGGTCGTCAAGGGCTATATGCGCTTGCTGCAGGACGGGCTGCGGGGCAAGGCGGCCCAGGCGAGTTGAGGGCGGGCGCCGGCCGGCGCCGTGTCGTGGTGGATTCAAGCAGGAGTCGTGCGATGTTCAGGAAATTGTTGCTTGCGGCGCTGCTCGGCCTGCCGGTCCTGGCCTGTGCCTATCCCGATCGGCCGGTGCGGCTGGTGGTGCCCTTCATGGCGGGTTCGCCCGCCGATGCGCTGGCGCGCATCGTGGCCGACGGCGTCTCCAAGGACCTGGGCCAGACGATGGTCGTGGACAACCGGCCCGGCGCCAGCGGCATGATCGGCATGGCCTCGGTGGCCAAGGCCACGCCGGACGGCTACACGCTGGCCCTGGGCTCCATGGACACCCAGTCCATCAACCCCTGGATCTACAAGAAGCTGCCCTACCGGGCCCAGCAGGACTTCGCGCCGGTGGCGATGCTGGGCAGCTTCAGCATGCTGCTGGTCGGCGGCGGGCAACTGGCCGGCAAGAGCGGCCGCGAGGTGATCGAGGCGGCGCGCGCGCAACCCGAGAAGATCAGCTACGGCACCTGGGGCGTGGGCAGCCTCGCGCATCTGTGGGGCCTGCGGCTGGAGCAGGCGGCCGGCGTCAAGCTCTTCCACGTGCCTTTCCAGGGCACGCCCGCGGCGATGCAGGGCCTTCTGGCGGGCAACATCGACCTGATCTTCCTGCTGCCCCAGGTCGCCGACGGCCTGGTCCAGAAAGGCAGCGCCACCATCATCGGGACCACCGGCGCGCAACGCGCGCCGGGCCGGGCCGACATACCGACGCTGGCCGAGCAGGGCTTCCAGGGCTTTTCGGGTGTCGAGTGGTTCGCGGTCTATGCGCCCGCGCGCACGCCGGCCGGCGTGGTCCAGACGCTCAACCAGTCGATCAACCGGGTCCTGCGCAACGACGACGTGGCCCGGCGCATCACCGCGCTGTCGATGACGGCCGAGGGCGGTACCCCCGAGGCCCTGCGGGCGACCGAGATCCGCGACTCGGACGACTGGCGCGCGCTGATTGAGCGCAGCCATTTCGAACAGCTCGACTGAGCACCCCTGCCACGGTGTGGCGCGCGGCCAGCGCGGGCGCCAGCGTGGGCGAGGGATTCCTGAATTGATGCGAATTTGATGCGAATTTGATGCAAATGGAGACTCTTGCCGTATGACTCAAAAGAAGAAAACAGGCGTTGACGCGGGCCGGCTGCAAGCCCTGTATCGCTCGATGAGCCTGATACGCCACGTCGAGACGGCGCTCACGCGCCTGTTCGCCAACAACGAAGTGCCGGGCTTCATCCACCTGAGCCTGGGCCAGGAGGCGGTGGCCGCCGGCGTGGCCAGCGCGCTGCTGCCGCAGGACTCGCTGGCGACCACGCACCGCGGCCACGGCCACGTGCTGGCGCGCGGCATGGACGTGACCGGCTTCATGAAGGAAATCCTGGGCCGCGAAGGCGGGCTGTGCAAGGGCCGGGGAGGCTCCATGCACGTGGCCGACCTGAGCCTGGGCATCCTCGGGGCCAACGGCATCGTCGGCGCGGGCATCCCGATCGCGCTGGGCAGTGCCATCGCGCACCAGGCGCGCCAGACCGGCGGCGTGGCGGTGGCCTTCTTCGGCGACGGCGCCATGGCCGAGGGCGTGCTGCACGAGACGCTGAACATGGCCGCGCTGTGGAAGTGCCCGCTGCTGCTGGTCTGCGAGAACAACGGCTGGTCCGAGTTCTCGCCCACCGAGCGCCAGTTCGCGGGCACCCTGGAGAAGCTGGCGGCCGCCTTCGGCAGCGCCTACGCGAAGGTCGATGGCAACGATGTGCTGGCGGTGTCCGACGCCGCCCAGGCCGCCGCGGGTCAGTTGCGTGCCGGGAACGGGCCCTTCGTGCTGGAGTGCATCACGACGCGGGTGCGCGGGCACTTCGAGGGCGATGCCCAGAAGTACCGCGACGCCGGCGAGATCGAGAGCCTGCATGCGCGCGATCCGCTGATCCTGGCGCGCACCGCGTTGCAGCAAGAGAAGGTGGACGTCGCCGCCATCGACGAGGCCATCGCGGCCCAGGTCGAGGCCGCCATCGAGGCCGCGCGCGCCGATGCGCTGCCGACCCTCGAGAGCGCCATCCAGGATGTCTACACACGCAGCACGGGAGCGCACGCATGAGCACGGCCGCTGAAATGCGCTATGCGCACGCCATCAACAAAGCCCTGAACGACGCCATGGCGCAGGACGCCACGGTCATCGTGCTGGGCGAGGACGTCGGCCTGGCCGGCGGTTCGTTCAAGGCCACACGCGGGCTGATCGACAGTTTCGGCCCGCAGCGCGTGATCGACACGCCGATCTCCGAGTCGTCGCTGACCTCGGCGGCGGTGGGCGCCGCGCTCACGGGCCTGCGGCCGGTGGTCGAGATCATGTTCATGGACTTCATCACGCTGGCTATGGACGCGCTGGTCAACCAGGCCGCCAAGGCGCGTTACATGTTCGGCGGCCAGGGCTCGGTGCCCATGGTGCTGCGCACGCCGCACGGCGGCGGTCTGTCGGCCGGGCCGCAGCATTCGCAGTGCCTGGAGGCCTGGCTGGCCCACGTGCCCGGCCTCAAGGTGGTGTGCCCGTCCAACCCGCAGGATGCCTACAGCCTGCTGCGCGCGTCGATCGAGGACCCGGACCCGGTGATGTTCATCGAGCACAAGGCCATGTACGCGGCCAAGGGCACGGTCGATACCGCGCTCACGGCGCGCCTGGGCGAGGCGCGCATCGCCCGCGCCGGCCGCGACGTCACCCTGGTGAGCTACGGCGCGACGGTGCCGGTCTGCCTGCAGGCCGCCAGCCAGTTGGCGGGCGAGGGCATCGAGGCCGAGGTGATCGACCTGCGCTCGATCCAGCCCTGGGACAAGGCCACGGTGCTCGCATCGTTGGCGCGCACGCACCGCGCCGTGGTGGTGCACGAGGCCGTGCAGGCCTTTGGCGTGGGCGCCGAGATCGTCGCCACGCTGGCCGACGAGGGTTTCGACGAGCTCGATGCGCCGGTGCTGCGCGTGGCCGCGCCCTTCATGCCCGCGCCCTTTGCCAGCTCGCTCGAAAAAGGCTACGCCGTGACCGCCGAGCGGGTGTCGCAGGCGGTGCGCCAGGTGGTGGCCTGAGGCCCCCGCAGCCGCTTCACAACGATTCAACAGGAGACTGCCCAGATGTCCGATGAACTCAACTCCCCCGTCCTGCGCGAGCAGGTGGGCGCGGTCGGCGTGCTGACCATCAACCGTCCCAAGACACTCAACGCACTGGACACGCCGACGCTGTTGGCACTGGAAGCCGCCCTGGGCGAATTCGAGCGCGATGAGAGCGTGCGCGCCATCGTCATCACCGGCGCGGGCGACAAGGCCTTCGTGGCCGGCGGCGACATCGCCGACCTCAACAGCCGCCAGGGCCTGCGCCATTACCAGGAATTCGCCGAGGTGATCCACCGCGTGTTCCGCCGCTTCGAGACCAGCGACAAGCCGACCATCGGCGCCATCAACGGCTGGGCGCTGGGCGGCGGCACCGAGCTGCTGCTCACCTTCGACATCCGGCTGGTGGCGCAGGAGGCCAAGCTGGGCCTGCCCGAGATCAACCTCGGGCTGTTTCCGGGCGCCGGCGGCTCGCAGCGCATCATCCGCCAGGTGCCGCTGTGCCGGGCCAAGGAACTGATGTTCACCGGCAGCCAGATCAGCGCCGACGAGGCCGTCGCGCTGGGCCTGTGCAACCGCGCCGTGCCGCGCGAGAAGCTGCGCGAAGAAGCGCTGGCGCTGGCCGGGAAGATCGCGCAGAAGTCGCCGCTGACGCTCAAGCTGCTCAAGCGCGCGCTGCGCGACGGCGCCGAGATGCCGCTGGGTGCGGCGCTGGCGCACGAGCAGGCCATCATCGGCCTGGTGCTCGACAGCCAGGACGCGCACGAAGGCTGCAGCGCCTTCCTCGAAAAGCGTCCTCCCAACTTCACCGGGAAGTAAGCCATGCGCCGAGAATTGCTCGTTCCCAAGCTCGGGCTCACCATGTCCGAGGGCGTGCTGGTGGAATGGATGGTGAAGCCGGGCGACCGCTTCCAGGTCGACCAGGGGCTGTTCGTCATCGAGTCCGAGAAGGCCGCCAACGAAGTCGGCGCCGAGGGCGAGGGCGTGTTGCTGGAGATCGTCGCCGAGGCCGGGCAGACACTGCCCTGCGGCACGGTGATCGGCTACTGGGACGACGGGCAGGCCGGCGAGGCCGCCGCCCCCGTGGCTGCACCTGCACCTGCACCTGCAACGGCGCCCGCACCCGTGGCTGTCGCGTCCTCCGCATCCCAACCCGCGTCTGCCGAGGCCCGTGTTCCGGTCACGCCGCTGGCGCGGCGGCTGGCGCAGCAGCAGGGCGTCGATCTGAGTGGCGTGGCGGGATCCGGGCCGCGTGGTCGCATTCGGGCACGCGACGTGCTGGCGCAGGCCGCGAGCGCGGCTGCCGAAGTCACTGCAGCACCGGCACCCGTCGCGCCCGCTGCGGCGCCCGTGGCCGCCGCAGCTCCCGCGACATCGGCACCCGCACCGGCCGGCGCGGGCACGCTGCGCGCGCCGAGCAACCTGGAGCGCACCATCGCCCAGCGCCTGACGGCGGCCAAGCAGCAGGTGCCGCATTTCTACCTGTCGGTCGAGGCCGAGGTGAGCGCGGTGCTGAGCCTGCGCCGCCAGCTCAATGCCGACCCGGCCAGCCCGCGCCTGACGCTCAACCACTTCGTGCTGGCCGCCGTGGGGCGGGCGCTGGAGGCGATGCCCGAGATCAACCGGGTCTGGACCGACGAGGGCATCCTGAGCCTGGCGCAGTCCGACGTCGGCATGGCGGTCAACACCGACAAGGGCCTGCTGGTGCCGGTGCTGCGCGGCGTCGGCCGGCAGTCGATGGGCGGCATCGCGCGGCAGGCGGGCGAACTGATCGGGCGTGCCCAGGCCGGCCGCCTGAGCGGCGCCGAGATGCAGGGCGGGGCGATCACCGTCTCTAACGCCGGCATGCACGACGTGACCTACATGGCCTCGATCATCAACCCCGGCCAGTCCATGATCCTGGGCGTGGGCAGCATCCGCGAGGTGTTCCGGCCCGACGACGATGGCCAGCCCGTGATCCGCCGCGAGATGGGCCTGGTGCTGTCGGCCGACCACCGCGTGCTCGACGGCGTGAGCGCCCTGACTTTCCTCAAGAAGGTCACGCAAGCCTTGTCGCAACCCCTGACCCTGCTGGTGGCGTGATGGCGCAAGCACAAGACACACAGAACTTCGACCTGGTGGTCATCGGCGGCGGGCCGGGCGGCTACGTGGCGGCGCTGCGCGCCACGCAGCTCAAGCTGCGGGTCGCGCTGGTGGAGCGCGAGAGCCTGGGCGGCATCTGCTTGAACTGGGGCTGCATTCCCACCAAGGCGCTGCTGCACGCGGCCGACACGCTGCGGCGCATCCGCCATGCGGGCGAGCTGGGCATCACGGTGGCGCCGCCCACGGTGGACTTCGGCCGCGTCATGGCGCGCTCGCGCCAGGTCTCGCAGCGCCTCAACCGGGGCGTCACGCACCTGCTCAAGAAAGCCGGCGTGACGGTCTTCAAGGGCACGGCGAGCCTGGCCGGCGGCCTGCGCGTGCAGGTGGCCGAGGCCGCCGGCCCCGGGCCGCTGTTGCAGGCCGGGCACATCATCGTCGCCACCGGCGCGCGCGCCAACGAACTGCCGTTGCTGCCCTTCGACGGCGAGCGCGTCTGGCGCTACCGCGAGGCGTTGGCCGCGACGCAACTGCCGCGTTCGCTGGCGGTGGTCGGCGCCGGGGCCATCGGCATGGAGTTCGCCAGTTTCTACGCCGCGCTGGGCACCGAGGTCACCGTGAT
>JASGEH010000096.1:0-5157 GCA_047606565.1 Comamonas sp. | reverse complement strand
CGCGGCCACTGCTGGCCGTAGACGAAGCCGTAGAGCAGCGCGAACAGCGTCTCGGAGATGATGAGCTGGCCCGACAGGGTGACCGGCACGCGCCGGCTGGCGATGTTCCAGAGCTGGTTGCCGATCATCGAGGCGCCCAGCGCCAGACCGGCGTTGACCAGCCAGAACAGCGTCCAGTCGCGGCCGCTGGCGCGCCCGGTCTCGCCGGTGATCTGCTCGCCAAACAGCGCCAGCCCGACCACGCCGATCAGCAGCGAGAGCGCGCCGCTGGCCAGGCCGTACAGCGCCGACCACTGGCCGCTGCTGAACTTGGCGTTGCGCTGCAGGTAGCGGGTGTTGTCGACCGTGTACCACGACCAGCACAGCAGCGCGAGCACGGCGCAGGCCACGCCCACGGCGCTCTCCAAGGTGCTTTTCACGGTGCCGTGCGCGGGGGCGACGGCGCTGTGCAGGAACAGGTCGACATTGATGCAGGAAATGCCCAGGGCCACCATCAGCAGCGGCCAGGCCAGCGCGCGCAGGGGAATGGCGCCGTGGTCGGCACGGCCCATCAGCGTGACCAGCAGCGGCAGCAGGCCGATGATGAGCGAGGTCGGCGCGATGCCCGCCAGTTGCACGCCGTAGGCCAGCAGGATGTAGTAGACGATGTTGCCGGCCAGGGCCTGGCGCGTCATCGCGGCCAGGTCGCGGCGATCGACGCGGCCGGCCACCTCGCGCAGCCGGGGCGCCAGGAAGGCCAGCGCGATCAACCCGTAGCAGACGTAGCGCCCGACCGACAGCTCCCACGGCGTGAAGCTGGGCAGCAGCCGGGGGGCGAGGAAGACCAGGCCCCAGAACGCGCCGGTCAGCAGGCCACAGAAAACGCCGATGACCATAAGGGGATGTCTCGTTCGTTGGGTGTTGGGGTTCAGGCCTCGTCGGCCTCGGGGTAGACCGCTTCGCCCAGGTTGAGCATCAGCCGGTTGGCCCAGGCGAACAGGGCGCTGGCGTGCAGCGTGTCGAGCACTTCCAGGTCCGACAGGCCGGCCTGCCGCAGCGCCAGCAAGTCGGCGCTGCCCAGGGCCGCCGGGCGGCGGGTGAGGGCCAGCGCGAACAGGATCACCGCCCGCTCGCGCGGCGTGGTGCCGGCGGTGTTGGGCGCGGCGAACAGTTGCGCGATCACGTCGTTGCGCTTGGCCAGTTGCTCGAAGCGCTGGGCATGCACCGACAGGCAGTAGTGGCAGCTGTTGCTGCGCGAGACCGCCGCCGTGGCCAGCTCGCGCTCGGCGCGCGACAGGCCGCCCGGCGCGTACATGATGGCGTTGAACGCTGCCGAGCGCTGCGCCAGCACCTCCGGCTGGTGGGCCAGCAGCAGGTAGAAGTCGCTGCCGCGCGCTTTCGGGTGGCTGGCGTCGAGCACGGCGTTCTGCGCTGCGCTGGCGTGGCGCGGATCGAGCACGGGCAGCCAGGCCGACCATCCCAGCGTGCGGCTGGTGTAGCCGTTGATGTCGAGCGCGCTGCCCGGCGGCGGCAGGTTGGCGGGGTGCACGAAGTCGGCCTCCGGCGCATCCACGGCTTGCGCCGCGGGCGCGCCGGCCGGCCCCATGTTGTCGAGCGCGATCACGCCGGCCAGCAGCCGGCCCTGGTAGGCCACGTAGCCGATCAGCTGGGCCAGCAGCACGATCTCGGGCACCGACAGGCCGCTGTCTTGCAAGGCGAGCAAGGCCGAACGGTCGGCCGCCTGCGGGGTCTGGCCCACGCGGCGCGCGAAGGTGTCGATGGCCTGCGCGCGTGGCGAGGCATCGGGTGCGGGCGCGTTTTCCCCCTGTTCCCGAAGCCGCGCCGCGTAGTGGGCGGCCAGCGGCCGCAGCGCGGCGGCATCGGCTACCGCGTGCGCCGCGCGCAGCCGCTCGGTCAGGGTCAGGCCGGTGGCCAGAGCGGGCGAGAAAATCAGCACGTCGCAGGCTTGCGTGGCTTCGGCCACCTTGGGGCGCAACTGGCGCACGCGCCAGGCCGGGCTGCCGTCGGCGATGCCGGCCAGGCTGTCGATGACGTCGGGCCGGTGATGCGTGGCCGGCTCTGGGTGCGGTGGGGGCTCGGGCCGGTGCGGGACGGAAGGGTTGGGGGCTGTCATGAATGAGGGAAAACGGGCCGCACGAGAAGGGATGGTGGTCTGACTGTCAGGCTGGCGATGCCGATAGCTTAACCAAATCCAGCGCGGGATGGCCTGGGTCGCCGGCTATCATCTATGGCGGCGTTTTGCCACCGCAGCCCAAGCGGGCCCCGAATCATGCGCAGTGCCCCGCCAGAATCGCAGCGGGGCGCCCGTCTAGGGTCACGGGGCCGTTTTCCAGTCGCTTCCCATAAGGATGGTTCATGTCTTTTCCCGCCTATGACGCCGAGGCCGCTGCTGCCGTACTGACTTCCGCCCGGCTGGCGCCGGAACAGCGGCCGCTCAGCCTGCCCGAGTTCCTGCGGCCCGCCGACATCCAGCAGGCCTACGCCGTGCAGGATCTGGTGGTGGAGGCGCGCGGCGCCGTGGCGGGCTGGAAGGTGGGGGCGTCGTCGCCCACGGCCACGCCGGTGCGCGCGGCGCTGACGCGCGATTCGGTGCACGTGGGCGAGCACATCGCGCTCAACGCGGCGGCTTTCAACGTGCTGGGCGTGGAGGCCGAACTGGTTTACGAGATCGTGGCCGACCTGCCGCCGCGTCTGCAGCCCTACGGCGAAGACGAGGTGCTGGCCGCCGTGGGCACGGTGCGCGTGGGCATCGAGGTCTGCGACACGCGCTATGCGCAGTGGGGGCAGCAGGACGACCTCAGCCGCATCGCCGACCAGGCCAACCACGGCTGCCTGACCATCGGCACCGGCCGTAGCGATTTCCGCAACGTCGATCCGCTGGCGCAGCCGGTCTCGATCAGCATCGACGGGCGCGTCGCCGTGCAGCACGCGGCCGGCGGCAACTCGGCCGGCCACCCGTTTCGCCTGCTGGTCTGGCTGGCCAACGAGGGCGCCCGCAGCCTGGGCGGCCTGCGGGCCGGCCAGTGGGTGACCACGGGTTCGTGCACCGGCACCGAGATGGTGCAATCCGGTGCCGTGGTGGTGGCGGTGTTTCCGGGCGTGGGGCGCGCCCAGATTGCGGTCGGCTAGCCTTCGCTGTCCGCCGGCGTGGTGGCCACGCCGACCCGGGCCAGGCCGTCGTAGGCGCGCCGCAGCCAGACCTTGACGCGCTGGCGCTCCAGCAGGCCGAGGGTGGGGGCGCTGTCGCCGCTGGCGTTGATGGCGGCCCAGAAACTACTGCCCCGGCTGTCGATGCGCCGCACGGTGGCATCGGGCAGGCGCGCCAGGGCGACGGACTGGGCGCCGCGTGCCTGCGCGGCCGCCAGCGCGCCGCTGTCTTGCAGCAGCGTGAACTGGTCGCCGCGTATCTCGTTGAGCACCAGATGCAGGCGGATGCGCGGGTCGAGCTGTTCGCTCAGCCGGCCCAGCAGCGTGGCCGAGTCGTGGCTGGCGTCCAGGACGTGCCAGTAGGTCAGGCCGATGCCCAGTTCGGCCGCCAGGTCCGGTACGTCGGCCTGGCGCAGCCAGTTCTGCAGGGCCTGGTGCGACTGCGCGGCCAGGTCCACCAGCACGGTGAGCTGCGGGTCGGCCGCCGCGCGCTCGATGGGCTGGTCCAGGCTCTCGGTCCGCTCGACATCCAGCGGTTCGGTGTAGTCGCCGTAGTAGCGCAGCAGCGCACCGTGCGACTTGTCGCTGTCGTACGCGGCCAGCGGCAACTGGTGGTCGATCAGGTACTGCGCCAACACGCGCGCGAAGAGGGATTTGCCGACGCCGCCTTTTTCGCCGCCGATGAAGTGGATGGTGCTCATGTGCCTTGCGAGGATGGGGTGGAGGAGGGGAGGGGCCCGGCCGCAGCGGATTGCGTGCGGCCGAGAACGTGAACACGTTCGGTAGAACGTCGAGACGTTCCGAGGCCATTGTTGCAGGAATCGGGCCCGCGCAAGCCGGGCGGGCCTGGGCGGCTTGCGGCGATACTCGCGGGCATGGCCGGCGACGCGATCGCCATCCCGGCGTGGGCGGCCCGGTATTTTTCTGCAAGGAGATGAAGGCGATGGATCTGGGTTTGAAGGGCAAGTGGGCGCTGGTCGGCGGCGCCAGCAAGGGGCTGGGCCTGGGCTGCGCCACGGCGCTGGCCGCCGAGGGCGTCAACGTGGTGATGGTGGCGCGCGGCGCCGAGGCGCTGGAGGCGGCCGCCGCCGGCCTGCGCGCGGCGCACGGCGTGAGCATCGTGCCGGTGGCCGCCGACATCACCACCGAAGCCGGCCGCCAGGCCGTGTTCGGCCATGCCGAGGCGCCCGGGACCGACTACGACATCGTGGTCACCAACGCCGGCGGCCCGCCGCCCGGCAACTTCCGCGACTGGGACCGCGAGGCCTGGGTCAAGGCGCTCGACGCCAACATGCTCACGCCGATCGCGCTGATCCGCGCCACCATCGACGGCATGCTGGCGCGCGGCTTTGGCCGCATCGTCAACATCACCTCCAGCTCGGTCAAGGCGCCGATCGATATCCTGGGCCTGTCCAACGGCGCGCGCAGCGGGCTCACCGGCTTCGTCGCCGGCGTGGCGCGCAACCCTGAGGTGGCGGCCCGGGGCGTCACGATCAACAACCTGCTGCCCGGCCGCTTCGACACCGACCGGCTCGCCACCACGCTGGCCAAGACGGCCGAGCAGCACGGCGTCGGCATCGACGAGGCGCGCCAGATCGTCGGCAAGACGGTGCCCGTAGGCCGCCTGGGCCGGCCGCAGGAGTTCGGCGAGGTCTGCGCCTTCCTGTGCAGCCGCCAGGCCGCCTACCTGACCGGGCAGAACATCCTGCTCGACGGCGGCGTCTACCCCGGCACGTACTGATCGGGGGCGGGATCGGGTGTGGGCGTGCGGCGCGCCTGTTCGCGCCAGCCGCCCTGGCCGTCGAGCAGCAGGTGCCGCTGGTGGAAGCCGTCGAGTGTGCTGCGGTGGCCGATGCTGACCACGGCGGTCTCGGGCAAGTCCTCGAGCAGCCGGCTGTAGAGCATGTGCTCCAGGCCCTCGTCGGTGGCCGAGGTGGCCTCGTCGAGGAACACCAGCCGGGGCCGGTTGAACAGCACCCGCGCGAAGGCCAGCCGCTGCTGCTCGCCGAT
>JASGEH010000095.1:0-3786 GCA_047606565.1 Comamonas sp. | reverse complement strand
GCGGCCCAGTCCCAGGGTTTGGCCGTCCAGGCCTTGAGCCCGTGGCGCATGCTCAGGTCGCCGCGGGGCGGTTTGCTGATGGGGTTTGCCGGCTTCAGCAGCGAAGAACAGGCGATGGCGGCGGTTCGGCATTTGAAAACCGCATGGATCGCAGGCGAGTCGAACCGATTTGTTTGAGGCAGTTTTCGCTCAGTCATGTTATCGGCGCGTCGGTTCGGCACGCCGTCCACCCGTTCTGTCGTGGACCGTGTGACCGTCAGGCCGCGCGCTGGCCGGCCACTTCCAGCCAGTCGCGCGCCCACTGCGCCGCCACGCGCTCGGGGTCGCTGACCTCGCTGGCGTCGAGCAGCAGCGGCTCGCCCAGGCGGGTGGCGCCCAGGTCCTGCAGCTTCTCGTCGAAGCTCAGGCCGCCGCGCGCGTAGGTTTCGCCGAACATGCTGTCGCCCAGCGCGATCACGCCGTAGCGCACGCCGCCCAGAAAGCGCGGGCTCAGGTCGAAATCGGCATACAGCGCCTGCGCGTTGTCCGGCACGTCGCCGCTGCCGAAGGTGGAACTGCACACCAGGTGCAGTACCTCGGGCGTGGCCTCGAACAGGTCGAGCGTGGCGTGCTCGTCGAGCAGCACCACCTCGACCACCGGCACCCCGTCGGCGCAGGCCAGTTCGATCTCCTGCGCCACGGCGTAGGCGGTGTTGCTGACGGTGCCGACGAGGATCTTGAGTTTCTGTGCGGGCATGGCGAAGCGGGTTTGGCGCGTTGAGTGAAAACCGAAAGCGCGCATTGTGCCCCGGGCTGGCTGGTGGTGCGGCGCTGGGGTCATGTCGCGTCCCCGGTGGCCTACACTCGCCCGGATGTGCCCGCAAGACGCTCCCGGCCCGCCCGATCCCTCGTTCTTCATGCAAGCCGCGCTGGCGCAGGCGCGGCGCGCCCAGGCGCTGGGCGAGGTGCCGATCGGCGCCGTGGTGGTCAAGGACGGGCAGATCGTGGGTGTCGGCCACAACGCCCCGGTGGGCCGCCACGACCCGACCGCGCACGCCGAGGTGCTGGCCGTGCGCGACGCCGCGCGGCGGCTGGGCAATTACCGGCTCGACGGCTGCGTGCTCTACGTCACGCTGGAGCCATGCACCATGTGTGCCGGCGCCATGATGCATGCGCGGCTGGCGCAGGTGGTCTATGCGGTGGCCGAGCCGCGCACGGGCGCGGCCGGCTCGGTGCTCGACGCCTTCGCGCTGCGCCAGATCAACCACCAGACCCAGGTGTGCGCGGCCGCCACGCTGGGCCCGCCGGGCCAGGCCTGGGCCGCCGAGTGCGCGGCGCTGCTGCAGGATTTCTTCCGCGCGCGGCGCGGCCAGGCCAAGGCCGCCCACCAGGCCAGCCACCCGCTGCGGCAGGACGCGCTGCGCCCCCCCGCGACCGGCTGGGACGCCTGGCCCGACTGGCGCGGCGGCCGCCATGCGCACAGCCGCTTCGTCAGCGACCTGCCCAGCCTGGACGGCCTGCGCCTGCATTATCTGGACGCGGCGCCCGCTGCACCCGATGTGGCCGGCGAGGGGCGTATCAGTTGGCTGCTGCTGCACGGCCATCCGGGTTGGTCGGCCGGCTACGCGCACACGCTGGAGCGGCTGCTGGCGCTGCCGTCCACGCGCCGTGTGGTGGTGCCGGACCTGATCGGCTTCGGCCTGAGCGACAAGCCCAAGAAGCCCGGCTTCCACCAGCCCGGGGCGCACCGGCAAATCCTGATCGAGCTGATGCGGGCGCTGCAACTGGAGAACGTGGCGGTGCTGGCGCACGGCATCGGCGCCGACCTGGCCGCCGGTCTGCACGCGCAGTGGCCCGGCGGGCTGCGCGGCCTCTGGGCCTTGCCGCAGGGCCAGGCGCCGCAGCGCGCGGAGGTGTTGGAGCGCATCGCGCGCCGGGGCCTGGCCGCCGCCTGGCAGGCCGATCACCCCGGCGCGGCTCCCGATGGCTTACTGCTGCAAGCCTGGCCCGACCGGGGCCACCAGGCCGCTTTCGCCGCGTTGGCCGGCTGGCATGCGCAACCGGCTGATGGCGCCAGCGCGGCCGATGCGGCTTGCGCCGGTCTGGCCGTCGTATCCACCGAGCGGGCCGCAGCGGCAGAAACAGCCACCAAGGCCGGGGAGGGCGGTCCACTGTGCGTCTACCCCGAGGTGCCGCCCGCCGCGCTGGCCTCGCCCTGGCGCACGCCCGACGAACTGCTGTCGGCGGATGACCTGCGGCGCGCTGCGGCATACTTCGCCCCTTTCTTCTCTCCAACTGCCGACACGCCATGACCTCCGGGCCCCGCTATTCCTGCATGCACTGCGCCCGGCTGGCGGGCACCGAAGCCGGCCCGCCGCGCATCTACGTCTATTCGCCCTCCGGCGCGGTGCGCGACAAGGCCGGCTTCCGGCGCGGCCTCAAGCGGCTCAAGGCGCTGCCCGGCGTGGTCGAGGTCGATGCCGACGCGCTGACGCAGGCGCAGCGCTTCGCCGGTGACGACGCGGCGCGGGTCGCGGCCATCGGGCGTGCGGCGGCCAGCGGCGCCGACCTGGCGCTGATCTCGCGCGGCGGCTACGGCCTCACGCGCATCCTGCACTTGCTCGACTACGAGGCGCTGCACGCGGCCGTCACGCGGCGCGGCACGCAGTTCGTGGGCCACAGCGACTTCACCGCGCTGCAACTGGCCCTGCTGGCGCGGCGTGGCACGCTGACCTGGGCCGGCCCGGCGCTGGCCTCCGACCTGGGCGCCGAGGAGCCCGACGAGGTCATGCTGGCCTGCTTCGAGGACGTGCTGCGCGGCCAGTCCGAAGGCACCGGCTGGCGGCTGCCGGCCGCCGACCTGCGCTACATCGACCAACTGCCCGCCGAGGTGGCCGAGCGCCCGGTGCGCGATGCCGTGCTGTGGGGCGGCAACCTGGCCATGGTCTGCGCGCTGCTGGGCACGCCGTATTTCCCGGCCATCGACGGCGGCGTGCTGTTCCTGGAAGACGTCGGCGAGCACCCCTACCGCATCGAGCGCATGCTCACCCAACTGCTGCTGGCCGGCGTGCTGCAGCGGCAGGCGGCGGTGCTGCTGGGCGGGTTCACGTCCTTCAAGCTCACGCCGCACGACAAGGGCTTCAAGCTCCAGAGCGTGATCGACGGGCTGCGCGCGCGCCTGCCCCACACGCCGGTGCTGACCGGGTTGCCTTTCGGCCATGTACCGACCAAGGTGATGCTGCCGGTGGGCGCGCGCGTGACGCTCGAAGTCGCCGGCCGCGACGCCATGCTGTTCTGGGGCCACCTGGGCCACGAGCACGTGCGCGGCTGATTAACCGCCCGGCCGGCGCAGGCGCTTGAGCGCGAAGCGCGCCGGGTCGAGCGCCTGCGCCAGCCCGGCCTCCAGCGGCCAGGGCTCGCCCTCGATCTGGCAGGCGATCAATTCGGCGCACAGCGCCGCCAGGCTCAGGCCGCGCGCGCCCAGTCCGGCCAGTACGTACAGGCCGGGCTGGCGCGGCAGTGTGTCGAGCGTGGGCGCGGCGCCGCCGGAGGGCAGGGATGCCCATTGCGCCCATTGCGGCACCGGGCCGGCCAGCGGCAGGCGGTCGGCCGTGGTGGCGCGCACCTGCACCCAGGGCGGGTAGGCGCCTGGGGCGTCGGCGCCGAACAGGCCGGCCAGCGCCCGGGCCAGTTCGGGCGCCAGGGTGCGCAGCTTGGCCAGGTTCTGCCGGTCCGACGAGGCCCAGGCCGCCAGATCGCGCTCGCCGCGCTCGAAGCTCGACCCCATGGACCAGTCCCAGCCGGCCT
>JASGEH010000094.1:0-15051 GCA_047606565.1 Comamonas sp. | reverse complement strand
CCATCGACGCCGAGCGCAACACCGCCATGCCCGCGGCCTTTCTCATGCATCAGCTCGAATGGCGCGAGGCGCTGGACGAAGCGGGCGACCTGGCCGCGCTCGACGCGCTGGAGCGCGAAGTCCAGGGTGAGCGCCGCAAGACCGAAGCCACGCTGCACTGGCTGCTCGACGAAAAAGGCGATTACGCCGCCGCCGCCCAGCAGGTGCGGGCCCTGATGTTCATCGCGCGTTTCGCCGACGAACTGGACACCCGGGCCGAGGCGCTGGGTCGCTGACTCGTCCGGGCGCCGCGACTGTGCGCCATACCGACCGATATTCATGTCTCTACTCCAGATTTCAGAACCGGGCGCTGCCCCTGATCCGCACCAGCGCCGCATCGCCGTGGGCATCGACCTGGGCACCACGCATTCGCTGGTCGCCGCCGTGCGCCATGGCGTCGCCGAATGCCTGCCCGACGTGCAGGGGCGGCTGCTGCTGCCCTCGGTGGTGCGCTACCTGGCCGATGGCCGCCGCATCGTCGGCCACGAGGCACAGGCCGAACAGGCCAGCGACGCGGCCAACACCATCGTCTCGGCCAAGCGCTTCATGGGGCGCGGCCTGCGCGACATCGCCCACCGCGAGCAGTTGCCCTATGCCTTTGTCGAGCAAGAAGGCATGGTCGCGCTGCGCACTGCCGCCGGCGACAAGTCGCCCGTGGAGGTCAGCGCCGACATCCTGGCCACCTTGCGCTACCGTGCCGAGGACACCTTCGACGCCGACCTCTACGGCGCCGTCATCACCGTGCCGGCCTATTTCGACGACGCCCAGCGCCAGGCCACCAAGGACGCGGCGCGGCTGGCCGGCCTGGAGGTGCTGCGGCTGGTCAACGAGCCGACCGCCGCGGCCATCGCCTACGGCCTGGACAACGGCAGCGAAGGCGTGTTCGCGGTCTACGACCTGGGCGGCGGGACCTTCGACATTTCCATCCTCCGGCTCACGCAGGGCGTGTTCGAGGTGATCGCCACCGGCGGCGACTCGGCCCTGGGCGGCGACGACTACGACCGCGCGCTGGCCGAATGGGTGTTGGCGCAAACCGGCTGGCCGGTCGCCTCGGCCGGCGACAAGGCCGCGCTGCAGGTGGCGGCGCGCCGCTGCAAGGAGCAACTGTCGGCCAGCCCGGCGGATGCCGCGACCGACACCGTCGCTGAACTGCGCGTGCTGCTGGGCGGCCAGGAGCGGGTCTTCGCGGTGCGGGCCGGACAGTTCCATGCCGCCACGGCGGTGCTGACGGCGCGCACCCTGGCCGCCGTCAAGCGCGCCCTGCGTGATGCGCGCCTGGACAAGGACGAGGTGCAGGGCGTGGTGATGGTCGGCGGCTCCACCCGCATGCCGCAGGTGCGCCAGGCCGTGCACGACTTCTTCGGCCGCGCGCCGCTGGTCAACCTCAACCCCGACGAGGTGGTGGCGCTGGGCGCGGCCATCCAGGCCAACCAACTGGCTGGCAATGTCCAGGGCGGCGACGAACTGCTGCTGCTCGACGTGATCCCGCTGTCGCTGGGCGTCGAGACCATGGGCGGGCTGGTCGAGCGCATCGTGCCGCGCAACCAGACCATCCCGACGGCCATGGCGCAGGACTTCACCACCTACCAGGACGGCCAGACCGCCATGGCCATCCACGTGGTGCAGGGCGAGCGCGACCTGGTGGCCGACTGCCGCAGCCTGGCGCGCTTCGTGCTGCGCGGCATCCCGCCGATGGCCGCGGGCGCCGCCCGCATCCGCGTGACCTTCACGGTCGACGCCGATGGCCTGCTCAACGTCAGTGCGCGCGAGCAGACCACCGGCATCGAGGCGCAGATCGACGTCAAGCCCAGCTACGGCCTGGACGACGAGCAGATCGCGCGCATGCTGCGCGAGAGCTTCGCTACCGCCGAGCAGGACATCCAGGCCCGCGCGCTGGTCGAGGCGAGGGTGGATGGCGAGCGGCTGTTGATGGCCACGCAAACCGCGCTGGCGGCCGACGGCGATTTGCTCGACCTGGCCCGGCGCGGCCACATCGACGCAGCCTGCGCGGCCCTGCGCACCGCCGTGGCGGGCGACGACGCGGCGGCGGTGCAGGCCGCCGCGCAGGCGCTGGCGCACGCCACCGAGGCCTTCGCTGCCGAACGCATGAACCGCGGCATCCAGCGCGCCCTGGCGGGACGCGACGTCGGCAGCCTCTGAAGACCCGCGACCCTCACTTTCTTTCCCATAACGATAGCCCCATGCCCGTCATCAAGATCCTTCCCCATCCCGAGTACTGTCCCGAGGGCCGCGACATCAGCGCGCCCGCCGGCACCAGCATCTGCGAGGCGCTGCTCGACAACGGCATCGCCATGGAACACGCCTGCGAGATGGTGTGTGCCTGCACCACCTGCCACGTGGTGGTGCGCGAGGGCTACGCCAGCCTCGGCGAGCCGGAGGAAAACGAGGAAGACATGCTCGACAAGGCCTGGGGCCTGGAGCCGCAGTCGCGCCTGAGCTGCCAGGCCATCCTGGCGCAGAAGGACGTGACCATCGAGATCCCCAAGTACTCGATCAACCACGCCAAGGAAGGCCACTGAGCGACAGGGTTTCGAGACATGCACATTCCCCGACACTGGGCCGTGGCGACGCTGCAGCAGGCGACCCAGGGCGCGCCCATCGTCATCCGCCGCTACGGCTGGTCGGACGCCAGCGAGGCCGAGGCGCAGGCGCTGGCCGACCGCCGCGCGCAGGACGCGCTGCAGCGCGTGCTGGCCGGTGAGCGCGAGGTCGTGCGCCGCGAACCCCGGCTGGGCTACTCCGGCGCCGCCGGCGTGCCGATCCGCGAGCAGGTGCTGGCGCAGCGCGGCGACGTCGCGCTCACGCGCAACAGCTACGGCGCGGTCTGCTTGAACACGCCCGACGTGCTGTTCGTCGACATTGACGACGAGGACTTCGAGCGGCCGGTGCTGGGCAACGCCTCGGTGTGGGTGTGCGGCATCCTGCTGGCGCTGTTCGTCGGCATCTTCGTCAACCTGCAGTATTCGCCGCATGGCTGGCTGCTGGCCGCGCTGGTGCTGATGGCGACCGCCTGGGTCGGCCTGAGCCAGGGCCGCAAGGGGCAGGCGCGCGGCGCCGAGCGCCGGGCGCAGGGGCTGGTGCGCATCCGCGCGCGCATCGCGGCCTTCATGGCCGACCATCCGGGATGGCGCTTGCGGCTCTACCAGACCCCCGGTGGCCTGCGCCTGCTGGCGCTGCACGCCACCTTCACACCCGACGACCCGGCGGTGCAAGCCTGTTTCGAGGCCTTCGGCGCCGATCCGATCTACCGCCGCATGTGCCTCAATCAGTGCTGTTTCCGGGCCCGCGTGAGCGCCAAGCCGTGGCGCATGGGCTGGCGACGCGGCTTGCCCGCCGCGCTGGCGCACTGGCCGGTGGCCGCGGAGCAGCAGGCCGCGCGCGAGCGCTGGGTGGGCGACTACGACGAGAAGGCCAAGGCCTACGCGGCTTGCCATTTCGTCGAGGAATTCGGCAGCGCGCCGGCCCATCCGCGTGCCCTGGCGGTGCAGGACTGGCACGACGAACTGTGCCGCGCCACGCCGCCGCGGCTGCCGCTGGCCTGAAACTGTTCAGCCGGCGAAGGCCTGTTCCGGCAGCCCCTTGACGCCGGGCACCACGGCGAAGACGGCGCCGGCCAGCTCGGCCTGCGCGGCGGGCGGCTGCGCCGGCCGGATGCTGGTGATCACCAGCGTGTCCAGGCCGGGGCCGGCGAAGGCGCACATGGCGGGCTTGTCCACCGGCACTTGCACCGAACGGTCGAGCCGCCCCTGCGGCGTGAAGCGGTGGACCAGGCCGGCATCGTTGCCGCAGATCCAGTAGCAGCCGTCGGCATCCACCGTCGCGCCATCCGGGCGGCCCGGGTAGGCCGTCATGTCGATGAAGACGCGGCGATTGTGCAGGGAGCCATTGGCGTCGACGTCGAAGGCCCAGACCTTCTGCACGCTCGGGTGCGAGTCGGAGATGTAGAACACGCGGCCATCGGGGCTGAAGGCCGTGCCGTTGGGGGTGATGAAGCCCGCCAGCAGCTCGCGCGTGTGGCCGGCGGCGCTCAGGTAGAGCTTGCCGGCCGGCGCGGTCCGTGCCATGTCGCGCACCATGGTGGTCGACCAGAAGCGCCCCGCGCGGTCGACACGGCCGTCGTTGAAGCGCATGTCGTCCTGCCCGTGCGCGGCCTGGTGCAAGCACTTGGCCTGGACGCGGCCATCCGGCCTGGGATGCAGATGGAAGATGCCGCTGGCCATGCCGGCGACCAGTCCGCCAGCGTGGTGCAGTCCGATGCAGCCGGCCTGTTCGGCCAGGGCCCAGCTCTGGACCGAGCGGTCGGCCCAGGCCAGGCGGTGGATGCGGCGGCCTTCGATGTCGGTCCACCACAGAGCCTGCTCGGCAGGCGACCAGACCGGGCTTTCGCCCACCGTGTCGTGGGCGTGGACGAGGCATTCGGCGCGCAGCGGGGCAGGGGGCATGGTCGTTGTCTCCGGGTGTCGATTCTTGGGGGCAGTAGCGCGGGTGGGCCTGGCCTCAGGGCGACGGCGTGCCGGCCTCGGTGGCGTGTTGATCGAGAAAGCGGGCGAAGGCCGCCAGCGTCGATTCGCTGACGTGGTGCTCGATGCCCTCGGCGTCGCGCCGGGCCGAGTCTTCGTCCACGCCGACGGCCAGCAGCAGGCGTTCGACGAGCTGGTGGCGCTTGCGGCTGGCATCGGCCAGCCGTTCGCCTTCCTCGGTCAGAAAGGTGCCGCGATAGGGTTTCTGGATGACGTAGCCGGCCTCGGCCAGGCGCTTGAGCATCTTGGCCACCGTCGGCTGGGCGACGCCGATGCGCGCGGCGATGTCGACTTGCCGGGCCTCGCCGGTGTCGCGAATCAGGTCGGAGATGAGTTCGACGTAGTCGTCCACGCGTTCCTGGCGACGCGCTTCGCGCGCCTGGCGAAAACTTTCGACTTGCACGGCGGCATCGACCATGCCGGGACTGGTTGAGGTGGGGACGGTTTTCTTGTTCATAGGACTCCAGGGCGCGCCGGTCATCCGACAAGAAGACCCACGCACGGCTTTACATTTTCGCCGATAGGCTATGGCACGCATAGTTCATGGCTAATGCTATTAGTTATAGCTTGTGCTATATTGAATCGCAAGGCAGATCGGAATGCGCGCAGGCACGGGGCCTGCGCCTATTCCGCGCCAGCTTGCACTTCAGGAGATGGGCGTGAACAGAGGATGGCAGCGGTGCTTTTTCAACCTGGCGGCAGCCATGGTCTTTGCCGTGGCTGGGCCGGCGCTCGCACAGGAGAAGTTCAAGGTGGTCACCACCTTCACGGTGATCGCCGACATGGCGCGCAATGTGGCGGGCGATGCCGCCGTGGTGGAGTCCATCACCAAGCCCGGCGCCGAGATCCACAACTACCAGCCCACGCCGGGCGACCTGGTGCGGGCGCAGGGCGCGCAACTGGTGCTTTGGAACGGCTTGAATCTTGAGCTGTGGTTCGAGCGCTTCTTCCAGCGCGTGCGCCAGGTGCCCAGCGTGGTGGTCTCCAAGGGCGTGCAGCCCATCGGCATCGCCGAGGGGCCGTACAGCGGCAAGCCCAATCCGCACGCCTGGATGTCGGTCAGCGCCGCCCAGATCTATGTCGACAACATCCGCGATGCGCTGGTCGAGCATGACCCGGCGCATGCCGACGTCTACAAGGCCAATGCCGAGGCCTACAAGAAAAAGCTCGCCGAGGCGGTCGCGCCGATCCGTGCCGAGCTGGCGGCGCTGCCGCCTGAACAGCGCTGGCTGGTGACCAGCGAGGGCGCCTTCAGCTACCTGGCGCGCGACTATGGCCTGCGCGAGCTCTACCTGTGGCCGATCAATGCCGACCAGCAGGGCACGCCGCAGCAGGTGCGCAAGGTGATCGACGCGGTGCGTCAGCACCCGGTCAAGGCGGTCTTCAGCGAGAGCACGGTGTCCGCCGCGCCGGCCCAGCAGGTGGCGCGCGAAACCGGCATCCGCTACGGCGGCGTGCTGTACGTGGACTCGCTGAGCGAGCCCGGCGGGCCGGTGCCGACCTATCTGGACCTGTTGCGGGTCACCTCCGAGACCATCGCCCAGGCCCTGTCCCGATGAACGCCGAACACGCCACGCCCGATCTTGGGGCGCCCACGGCGGGCGCGGCCGGACCCGGCCTCGAGGTCTGCCACGTCACCGTCACCTACCGCAACGGCCACACCGCGCTGTATGACGCGAGCTTCGCGATACCGGCCGGCACCATCGCCGCGCTGGTGGGCATCAACGGCAGCGGCAAGTCCACGCTGTTCAAGGCCATCATGGGGTTTTTGCGCACGGCGCAGGGCGAGATCTCGGTGCTGGGCCAGTCGGTGGCCTCGGCCATGCGCGGCAACCGGGTGGCCTACGTCCCGCAAAGCGAGGATGTGGACTGGAATTTCCCGGTGCTGGTCGAGGACGTGGTGATGATGGGCCGCTACGGCCACATGGGCTTTTTCCGGCTGGCGCGGCAGGCCGACCGCGATGCGGTCGACCAGGCGCTGGCGCGGGTCGATATGCAGGACTTCCGCCACCGGCAGATCGGCGAGCTGTCGGGCGGACAGAAGAAGCGCGTCTTCCTGGCTCGCGCGCTGGCGCAGGACGCGCGCGTGATCCTGCTCGACGAGCCCTTCACCGGAGTCGACGTGAAGACCGAGGACGCGATCGTGCGGCTGCTCAAGGTGCTGCGCGGCGAGGGCCGGGTGATGCTGGTGTCCACGCACAACCTGGGCAGTGTGCCGGAGTTCTGCGACCGCACGGTGCTCATCAACCGCACCATCCTGGCCCACGGGCCGACGCAGGAGGTGTTCACGCGCGCCAACCTCGAAAAGACCTTCGGTGGCGTGCTGCGGCACTTTGACCTGCCGGGGCAGGAGGGCCAGAGCAGCGGCGTGATGGGTATCATCACCGACGACGAGCGGCCGCTGGTGCTGCTTGACGGGCGTTCCACCATCCGTGGCCGCGCCGACATCGAGGCCTACCTCGAACAGCATGCCGGCGCCGGCACGCCCGGCGCGGCCCCCCCGCCAGACGCCGGCGCAACCGGACGGGCCGCCCGATGACGAGCAGCACCTGGCTGATGCCGTTCGAGTACGGCTACATGCTCAACGCGATCGGGGTGTCGGCGCTGATCGGCGGCGTCTGTGCCTTTCTCTCGTGCTACCTGATGCTCAAGGGCTGGTCGCTGATCGGCGATGCGCTGTCGCACGCCATCGTGCCGGGCGTGGCCGGCGCCTACATGCTGGGCCTGTCGTTTTCCCTTGGCGCCTTCTTCTCGGGCGGGCTGGCGGCGGGCGCGATGATGTTCCTGAACCAGCGCACCAAGCTCAAGGAAGACGCCATCATCGGCCTGATCTTCTCGTCCTTCTTCGGGCTCGGGCTGTTCATGGTGTCGCTGGCGCCGACGTCGGTCGACATCCAGACCATCGTGCTGGGCAATGTGCTGGCGATCACGCCGGCCGACACGCTGCAACTGGCCTTCATCGGCTGCATCTCGCTGGCGGTGCTGCTGGCCAAGTGGAAGGACTTGCTGCTGACCTTCTTCGACGAGACGCACGCGCGCTCCATCGGCATCCGCACCGCGGTGCTCAAGGTGGTGTTCTTCGCGCTGCTGGCGGCCTGCACGGTGGCGGCCATGCAGACCGTGGGGGCTTTTCTGGTGATCGCCATGATCGTCACGCCCGGCGCCACCGCCTACCTGTGGTCCGACCGCTTCGCGCGCGTGGTGATGATCGCTGTCGCCATCGGCGTCTCGACCAGCCTGCTGGGCGCCTACGCCAGTTTCTTCCTCGATGGCGCGACCGGCGGCATCATCGTCGTGCTGCAGACGCTGGTGTTCCTGCTGAGCTTCGTTGGCGCGCCCAAGCACGGCCTGCTGGCCGCGCGCCGGCGCGCGCGCCTGGCCCTGGCCCGTGGCCCGGTCCGCCATTCCCACTGACCCACCGAGAAAGCCGGGCCGCACCATGGAGTTCCTGACTACGCCACTGCAGTTCGAGTTCATGCGCTACGCGCTGGTGATCGCCGCGCTGGTTGCCATCCCGACGGCGCTGCTGTCGTGCCTGCTGGTGCTCAAGGGTTGGGCGCTGATCGGCGATGCCATCTCGCACGCCGTGTTTCCTGGCGTCGTGATCGCCTACATGGTGGGCTGGCCCTACGCCGTCGGTGCGTTCGCGGCGGGCATGCTGTGCGCGGTCTCGACCGGCTACCTCAAGGACAACAGCCGCATCAAGCAAGACACCCTCATGGGCATCGTCTTCTCGGGCATGTTCGCGCTGGGTTTGCTGCTCTACACCCAGATCCGCAGCGACGTGCACCTGGACCACATCCTGTTCGGGGACGTGCTGGGCGTGGGCCTGGGCGACCTGGCCGAAAGCGGGCTGATCGCCGCGCTGATCGGCGGCTGGATGCTGCTGAAATGGCGCGACCTGCTGCTGCATGCCTTCGACCCGATCCAGGCGCGCACGGTGGGGCTGCGCGTCGGCCTGCTGCACTACGGGCTGTTGGCGGCGGTGTCGCTGTCGGTGGTGGGGGCGCTCAAGGCGGTGGGCATCATCCTGTCGGTGGCGCTGCTGATCGCCCCCGGCGCCATCGCCTTCCTCGTCACCCGCACCTTTGGCGCGATGCTGCTGGTCGCGCTGGCGATTGGCGTGCTGTCGGCGCTGGCCGGGGTCTACCTGAGCTTCTACCTCGACAGCGCGCCGGCGCCCACGGTGGTGCTGATCCTGGCGCTGCTGTTCATCGCCGTGCTGACGGCGACGCTGCTGCGCAACCGCCGCGCCACGGCGGCTGGCGCGGCAGGCTGAACGGCGCAGCATGCGCGCCGGGCCTGCCGGCCCGCGCTGACGTGCTTATTCGGCCGCCAGTTCGATGCAGTCGAACGGCACGTCCGGGTTGACGTCGGCGTCGTAGTCCACGTCGGCGCGGCCGAAGCCGAACAGCTTGAGGAACTCGTACTTGTAGCCGGCGTAGTCGGTCAGCGCGAACAGGTTCTCGGTGCTGACCTGCGGCCACAGCGCCTTGCAGGCGTTCTGCACGTCGTCGCGCAGTTCCCAGTCGTCCAGGCGCAGGCGGTGCTCGGCGTCGGTCGCGGCCGGCTGGCCGTCGGCGCGGTAGAGGCGGTCGCGGAACAGGCGGTCGAGCTGGTCCTGCGTACCCTCGTGCAACTGCTGTTCTTTCATGATCTTGTAGACCATGGCGATGTACAGCGGCATGACCGGAATCGCCGCGCTGGCCTGGGTGACGACCGACTTGAGCACGGCGACCGCGGCCGAGCCCTGGTGGCTGGCCTGCAGGCGCGCGTCGAGGCGGCGGGCGGTGGCGTCGAGGTCGGCCTTGGCCTTGCCCAGCGCGCCGTGCCAGTAGATCGGCCAGGTGATCTCGGTGCCGATGTAGCTGAAGGCCACGGTCTTGGCCGCCGGGGCCAGCACACCGGCCTCGGCCAGCGCGGCGATCCACAGTTCCCAGTCCTGGCCGCCCATGACGGCCACGGTGTCGGCCACTTCCTGCTCGCTGGCCGGCTCGACCGAGGCCTGGATGATGGTGTCCTTGTTGGTGTCGATGGCCGTGGAGGTGTAGGTCTGGCCGATGGGCTTGAGCGCCGAGCGCTTGAGCTCGCCGCTGTCGGGCAGCTTGCGCACGGGCGAGGCCAGCGAGTAGATGACCAGGTCGACCTGGCCGCCCATTTCGTTCTTGATCAGGTCGATGAGCTGCTCGCGCGCGGCGTTGGAGAAGGCGTCGCCGTTGATGGAGCGGCTGTAGAGCCCCTCGGCCTTGGCGAATTTGTCGAAGGCGGCGGCGTTGTACCAGCCGGCCGAGCCGGGCTTCTTGTCGGTGCCGGGCTTCTCGAAGAACACGCCCAGCGTGTCGGCGCCGAAGCCGAAGGCGGCGGTGATGCGCGCGGCTAGGCCGTAGCCGCTGGAGGCGCCGATCACCAGCACTTTCTTCGGGCCGTCGCCGCGCACGCCGCGCGCGCGCGTGGCTTCGATCTGCTCGCGCACGTTGTTTTCGCAGCCCACGGGGTGGGTGGTGGTGCAGATGAAACCGCGGACCTTGGGATGGATGATCACTTGAATACCTCGTTCGTGTGGAGGCGCGGGCGGGCCGCGGCCTGAAAAAAATCCCGCCCAGGTTGCCCTGGCGGGATGTTGCGGCAGGAGCTGTCAGCCCGGGATTTTATGAGCTGAACAGGTCCTTGGCCTTGTCGAGCCAGCTCTTGTCCGAGGGACTGTGCTTGGCGCCGCCCTTCTTGAAGGACTCGTCGAGCTCCTTGAGCAGCTTGCGCTGGTGCTCGGTGAGCTTGACCGGGGTTTCGACCAGCACGTGGCAGTACAGGTCGCCCGGGTAGCTGGAGCGCACGCCCTTGATGCCCTTGCCGCGCAGGCGGTAGGTCTTGCCGTTTTGCGTGCCCTCGGCGATGTCGATGTTGGCCTTGCCACCCAGCGTCGGCACCTCGATCTCGCCGCCCAGGGCCGCCGTGGTCACGCTCACCGCGACCTGGCAGTGCAGGTCGTCGCCGTCGCGCTCGAACACCTCGTGCTTCTTGATGTGGACCTCGATGAACAGGTCGCCCGGCGGGCCGCCGTTGGTACCGGGCTCGCCGTTGCCCACGCTGCGGATGCGCATGCCGTCGTCGATGCCGGCGGGGATCTTGATCTCCAGCGTCTTGTGGCTCTTGAGCTTGCCCTGGCCGTGGCAGGACGCGCAGGGCTCGGGAATGATCTTGCCGCTGCCGTGGCACTGCGGGCAGGTCTGCTGCACGGCGAAGAAGCCCTGGCGCATCTGCACCGAGCCGCTGCCGTGGCAGGTGGTGCAGGTGATCGGGCTGGTGCCGGGCTTGGCGCCCGAGCCGTGGCAGGTCTCGCAGTCGTCCCAGCTCGGGATGCGGATCTGCGTGTCCTTGCCGGCGGCGGCTTCCTCCAGCGAGATCTCCATGGCGTAGCTCAGGTCGCTGCCCCGGTACATCTGGCGGCCGCCGCGCTGGCCGCCGCGCGCGCCGAAGACGTCGCCGAAGATGTCGCCAAAGGCCTCGGCGAAGCCGCCGAAGCCCTCGGCGCCGCCCATGCCGCCGCGCATGTTGGGGTCGACGCCGGCATGGCCGTAGCTGTCGTAGGCCGCGCGCTTTTGCGCGTCGGAGAGCATTTCATAGGCCTCCTTGACCTCCTTGAACTGCTCCTCGGCCTTCTTGGCGGCATCGCCCTGGTTGCGGTCCGGGTGATGCTTCATCGCCAGCTTGCGATAAGCCTTCTTGATGTCGTCGTCGCTGGCGTTCTTGGCAACGCCGAGAACTTCGTAATAGTCGCGTTTGGTGGCCATGGCTTGGTGCTCGGTGCGGCATTCGGGACACGGCAACCAGCAGGTTCCGTGCCCATGATGCACAACCGTGGCGAGAGGCCTGGCGGCCGCCTGCGCTCACGGCGAGGGTTGGACGGTGGAGTGGCGTTCGGCAAATGCGCAAGGCTGGAGCGGCTTCGCGAGAGCCCCTCCAGCCTTGCAGCGGTGCGCGAAGCGTCAGTCCTTCTTCACTTCCTTGACTTCGGCATCGACGACGTTGTCATCGGCGGGCTTGGCCGAGGCCGCGCCCTCCGGTGCTGCCGCGCCGCCGGCCGCCGCCGCGGCAGCAGCCTGGGCTTCGGCGTACACCTTCTCGCCGAGCTTCTGGCTGGCTTCGGCCAGGGTTGCGACCTTGGCGTCGATGGCGTCCTTGTCCTCGCCCTTGAGCGCTTCTTCCACGTCCTTCAGGGCGGTTTCGATCTTGTCCTTCTCGGCGGCGTCGAGCTTGTCGCCGTGCTCGCCCAGCGCCTTGCGGGTGCTGTGGACCAGCGCCTCGCCCTGGTTGCGGGCCTGCACCAGTTCGAGCTTCTTCTTGTCCTCGGCCGCGTTCAGTTCGGCGTCCTTCACCATCTTCTGGATCTCTTCTTCGGAAATGCCCGAGTTGGCCTTGATGGTGATCTTGTTTTCCTTGCCCGTGGCCTTGTCCTTGGCCGACACGTTCAGGATGCCGTTGGCGTCGATGTCGAACGACACTTCGATCTGCGGCGTGCCGCGCGGCGCCGGCGCGATGCCTTCGAGATTGAACTCGCCCAGCGCCTTGTTGGCCGCCGCGATCTCACGCTCGCCCTGGAACACCTTGATGGTCACGGCCGGCTGGTTGTCGTCGGCGGTCGAGAAAGTCTGCGCGAACTTGGTCGGGATGGTCGTGTTCTTGGCGATCATCTTGGTCATCACGCCGCCCAGCGTCTCGATGCCCAGCGAGAGCGGCGTCACGTCCAGCAGCAGCACGTCCTTGCGGTCGCCCGAGAGCACCTGGCCCTGGATGGCGGCGCCCACGGCCACGGCTTCGTCGGGGTTGACGTCGCGGCGCGGGTCCTTGCCGAAGAATTCCTTGACCTTCTCCTGCACCTTGGGCATGCGGCTCTGGCCGCCGACCAGGATGATGTCGTTGATGTCGCTGATCTTGACGCCGGCGTCCTTGATGGCCACGCGGCAGGGTTCGATCGAGCGCGCGATCAGGTCTTCGACCAGCGACTCCAGCTTGGCGCGGGTCAGCTTCAGGTTGAGGTGCTTCGGGCCCGACGCATCGGCCGTGATGTAGGGCAGGTTGACGTCGGTCTGGGTGCTGTTGGAGAGCTCGATCTTGGCCTTTTCGGCGGCTTCCTTGAGGCGCTGCAGCGCCAGCACGTCCTTCGACAGGTCGACGCCTTGCTCTTTCTTGAACTCGGTGATGATGTAGTCGATGATGCGCTGGTCGAAGTCTTCGCCGCCCAGGAAGGTGTCGCCGTTGGTCGACAGCACCTCGAACTGCTTTTCGCCGTCGACGTCGGCGATCTCGATGATCGAGACGTCGAAAGTGCCGCCGCCCAGGTCATACACGGCGATCTTGCGGTCGCCCTTGTCCTGCTTGTCGAGGCCGAAGGCCAGCGCGGCGGCGGTCGGCTCGTTGATGATGCGCTTGACTTCCAGGCCGGCGATGCGGCCGGCGTCCTTGGTGGCCTGGCGCTGGGCGTCGTTGAAGTAGGCCGGCACGGTGATAACGGCCTCGGTGACCGGCTCGCCCAGGTAGTCCTCGGCGGTCTTCTTCATCTTGCGCAGCACTTCGGCGCTGACTTGCGGCGGGGCCAGCTTCTTGCCGCGCACTTCCACCCAGGCGTCGCCGTTGTCGGCGGCGGCGATGGTGTAGGGCATCAGGTCGATGTCCTTCTGCACTTCCTTCTCGGTGAACTTGCGGCCGATCAGGCGCTTGACGGCGTACAGCGTGTTCTTGGGGTTGGTCACCGCCTGGCGCTTGGCCGAGGCGCCGACCAGTACTTCGCCGTCTTCCTGGTAGGCGATGATGGACGGCGTGGTGCGCGCGCCTTCCGAGTTCTCGATGACCTTGGGCGTGTTGCCCTCAAGCACGGCGACGCAGGAATTGGTCGTGCCCAAGTCGATGCCGATGATTCTTCCCATGATGTTGGACTCCTGTATTTCTGAAAATTCGGGTTGACGATGATCTGCGGCCGGCCCCCTGGCTTTTCAAGGGGCGCAAGTCGCTGTCGTCATTGAAAAATGGGCCCCTCGGAGCATCGCTTGCGCGATGCCCCGGTCCCCCAAGGGGACGCTTTTTCATCTTGGGACGGCCCGGCGATGAAAAAATAGGGGTGGCGGGCTTCAGCCGGCGGCGGTTACCGTGACCAGTGCCGGGCGCAGCACGCGGTCGGCGATCGAATAGCCCTTTTGCAGGACGCTGACGACGGTGTTGGGCGCCTGCTCGGCCGGCACCACCGAAATGGCCTGGTGCTGGTGCGGGTCGAATTTGGTCCCGGCGGCCGGCTCGATGGCCAGCACCTTGTTGCGTTCGAGCGCCTGCTTGAGCTGGTTGAGCGTGACCTGGGTGCCTTCACGCAGCTGTTCCAGCGTGGCATTGCCGCTGGCCAGGCCGGCTTCGAGGCTGTCGGCCACCGGCAGCAGGCTTTCGGCAAAGCTCTCGAGGCCAAACTTGCGTGCCTTGGCCACGTCTTCCTCGGCGCGGCGGCGGGTGTTCTGGATGTCGGCCTGGGCGCGCAGGTACTGGTCGGCCAGTTCCGCATTTTTGGCCTTGAGCGCTTCGAGCTCGCTCGTCAGTGCCGCCAGGTCGTTCTGGTTGGCGGCCAGCGCCGCTTCGGCTTCCTCGGGGGAAAAAGGCGCGTCGGCCGGCGTGCCGTCGACGTCGCTCACGGGCGGATTCTTCTCGGGATCTGACATGGTTCGCAGCGGATGGAAAAAATGAGACAGCCTACGAGCTAAGGGTGGCTGCCGCTTTTTCAAGAGCGGACCGCTGGCGCCCATGTGAAAACGCCACCCGGCGGGGTGGCGGCGGGGCCGATGCGCGCGAGGATCAGCCGCGGACGGCCAGCAGCTCGACGTCGAACTTCAGCGTGGCGTTGGGTGGAATCACGCCGCCGGCGCCACGCGCGCCGTAGCCCAGGCTGGCGGGGATGATCAGCGTGCGCTTGCCGCCCACCTGCATGCCGGCGACGCCTTCGTCCCAGCCTTTGATGACATGGCCCGCGCCCAGCGGAAACACGAAGGGATCGTTGCGGTCCTTGCTGGAGTCGAACTTGGCGCCTTGCTGACCGTCGTTGTAGAGCCAGCCGGTGTAGTGCACGGTGACGTGCTGGCCGGCGCTGGCGGTCTCGCCGGTGCCGACGGTGGTGTCTTCGTATTGCAGGCCGGAAGGCGTGGTGGTCATGTCGGGAATCCTTGGGATGGTTCGGGAGAAATGCCGGACCGGACGCCCAGCGCAAGCCGGGATTCTACGTGCAAGGATTTCGCCGGCTGTGGCGTTGGCGTCGGGCCGCCTGGCGCCGCTTGCCGTTCTTGCGATGGCGGCAGGGGCCGGCAAGACAAAAGAGAAGAGGGTGACGAGCCTTGACCCCGGCACTGGCGCCGCAGTTAGGGCTGCTTGGTTCCCCACCTGACCCGGTTGGCTGCTTGACCATGCGGGAAGGCCCGTCAGGAAGCTATTGTAGGCGACGCTG
>JASGEH010000093.1:0-17513 GCA_047606565.1 Comamonas sp. | reverse complement strand
GTGATGAGCGAGCCCGACTGCAGCGCCGCCTCCACCACCAGCGTGCCCAGGCTGAGCCCGGCGATGAGCCGGTTGCGCCGGGGGAAATGGGCCGCCAGCGGCGGCGTGCCGATGGCGTACTCGCTCAGCAGCACGCCCTGCCGCGCGATGGCGTGGGCCAGCGCCTGGTGCGCCCTGGGGTAGACCCGGTCCAGCCCGGTGCCGACGACGGCGATGGTGGCCAGGCCGGGGACTGGCGCCATGTCCTGCGCGCCTTCGAGCGCGCCCTGGTGAGCCGCTGCGTCGATGCCGGCGGCCAGGCCGGACACCACGATCCAGCCCGCCTGCGCCAGTGCGCGCGCGAACTGCCGGGCATTGAGCAGGCCCTGCGGCGTCGGGTGGCGGCTGCCGACCATGGCCACGGCCGGCGCGGCCAGCGCCAGTTGCTCGGCGCGGCCCAGGGCATAGAGCAGGACCGGCGGGTCCTCCAGGGCCAGCAGGCCGGGCGGATAGAAGGCATGGCCCAGCGGCAGCACGTGGCGCGCGCCCGGGTCAGCGCCGAGCCAGTCGCTGGTGCGCGCGAGCTGCTCCGGCAAACCGGGCGGCTCGGCCGCCAGCGCGCGCGCCACCGCAGCCGGGACGACCTGGCCCAGCGCCTGCGGGCTCTGCCCGAAGATGGCCGGCGGCGGCCCGAAGGCCGCCAGCAGCCGCCGCGCCGTGCCACTGCCGACGCCGGGCGTGAGCAGCAGCCGCAGCCAGCCGCCCAGTTCATCCGGCCGTGGCGGTGCCGCGGCGCTCATGGCCGCACGACCTGGTCGCCCACGGCGACCGGCCCCTGCGCTTCCAGGATCAGCGCATAGGCCAGCCGCTCGAAGCTGCGAAAGACCATCATCACGCCCTGCCGCTCGTCGGGCAGTCGCACGCGCTCGGGCGCGCCGCCGCCGGGGTCGACGATCAGGTGGCCCTGGCGCAGGATGCCCAGCACCGTGCCGCTATCCAGCCCGTCCTGCCGGCCACGGTCGATGATGACCACCTGGCGGTGGCCCGCCAGATTCACGGTTTCGCCCGGAACCGCTACCACGGTGGCGCGGACGTCCGGATCGCTGGGGGCATGCGGCACATAACGGGGGAATTCGGGCGGCGGCTCGGGCAACAGGCGATCGCCGGCCAGCACCTCCTGCCGGACCGAGCGCACGATGAGCGTGGCAGGCACGGCCACGCTGGCCCCGCGCGTCACGCCCCCTTCGCCATCGTCTTCAGGCCGTTCCCACGCCGCACCGGCCGGGCGCACCAGGTCGGCCACGCCCACGAAAGCCGCCTCGTAGCCCAGCACCTGCGCGGTCACGGGGTGGCGGATCGCCTGGGCGTCGCGGAAGATGCGAAAGCGCCGGGGCTGGCCGCCGGACATCGCCAGCGCCCGCGCATCGGCGGCGCGGGCATAGGCGCGCTCGCCGGCGCCCAGCATCACCCGGCCGTCCTGCGGCGCGACGATGCGCGGCGCGGAGGCCAGGTCCCCCTCACCCACGATGAGGGACGCCGACAGGAAAGGCTCGATCACCTGGGGCGGCAGTGCCGGCAAGGGCGCGTCGCCCCCGTCCTCGAAGCGGATCCGCGGCGACAGCCGCACGTCGACCACGCCACCACCCGGCGGCGACAGGCCCAGCCGCGCCCGGCCGCCCGTGGTGTCGAGGTACAGCACCTGGCCCGGATAGATGAGGTGCGGATCGCGAATGTCCTGCAGATTCATGCCCCACAGCTCGGGCCAGCGCCACGGGCTGCGCAGGAACAGCCCGGCGATCGCCCACAGCGTGTCGCCGGGCCGAATGGCATAGCGCGTCGGAGCGCCGGGCGCCAATTCCGACAACGCCACACCGGTTTGCGCCACCTGGCCAGCCGTGGCGCGTTGCGCAGGCGTCACCGCCAGTCCGGCGGCCAGTGCCGGCGCGGCCCAGCCCGCCAGCGCCAAGGCCAAAGGCACACGCCACCGGCGCCATCCGCCAGAAATCCTTGCGTTCATATGGAAACGCCCTCCCCTTTTTTATTCGACCCAGACAGCCCCAAGACGCGGGTGCTATTGTGCAACGCGCCCCGTCGCCAACCCAGGGGACGCACCGCCCAAGAACACATGCCAGGGGCCGGACGGGGACCGCATGCGCTGGCCGCAAACCAGCGAAAATACGGCCATACAGATCCCCAGGCCGCCTGGCTGAAGGCGCCCGGCACCCCTTTATATTGATACCTCGATCATGACGACTCTCCTGGACATCCTGCAATATCCCGACCCGCGCCTGCACAAGATCGCCAAGCCCGTGGCGGCCATCGACGACCGCATCCGCCAGCTCACCCGGGACATGCTGGCCACCATGTACGACGCGCAGGGCGTGGGCCTGGCCGCCACCCAGGTCGATGTGCACGAACGCGTGGTGGTGATCGACGTTTCGGAAGAGCGCAACGAGCCGCTGGTGCTCATCAACCCCGAAATCGTCTGGGCCAGCGCCGAGCGCCGCAAGGGCGACGAAGGCTGCCTGTCGGTGCCCGGCGTCTACGACGGCGTGGAACGCGCGGTGGAAATCGAATTCAAGGCCCAGGATGCCGAGGGTCAGACCTACAGCCGGCGCGCCGACGGCCTGCTGGCGGTCTGCGTGCAGCACGAGATCGACCACCTCGACGGCAAGGTATTCGTCGAATACCTCTCGCCGCTCAAGCGCAACCGCATCAAGAGCAAGATGCTCAAGGCGCAGCGTGAAGCCGCACGCGGCTGAGTCGCCAGCCACGCCAGCGACTTTCTCTGGCGCTGAACCGCGTCTTCAGCCGCCGCGCGCGGTCCGGGGCCGCACCCACACGGCATAGGCCACGCCCAGCAGCGCCAGCCAGGCGGTGCCCACCAGCAGGGCCGAGCGGCTGTCCTCGAACCAGGCCAGCACGCCGAGCACCAGCAGCATGAAGGCCGTCGCCAGCGCCGGCCCCAGCGGCCACCACGGTACCGGGAAGTCCAGCCGCGCCACCTCGGCCGCCGGCATGCGGCGCCGCATCGCCATGTGCGACAGCAGGATCATGAGCCACACCCATACCGTGGCGAAGGTGGCAATGGAGGCGATCAGCAGGAACACGCGCTCGGGCATCAGCCAGTTCAGCACCACCCCGCCCAGCAGCGCCACGCCGATCACCAGCACCGAGACCCACGGCACGCCGTGCGACGACAGCCGCGCCAGCGCGCGCGGCGCCTGGCCCTGCCGCGCCAGGCCGAAAATCATGCGGCCGGCGCCGAAGATGTTGCTGTTGATGGCCGAGATCGCCGCCGTGATGACCACGATGTTGAGCAGCGTGGCCGCCGAACGCAGGCCCAGGCTGTCGAAGATCTGCACGAAGGGACTGCCGTGGCTGCCGATCTGCGGCCAGGCGTAGAGCGACATCAGCACCGCCAGCGTCAGGACGTAAAACACCAGAATGCGCACCGGCACCGTGTTGATGGCCTGCGGCAGCACGCGCCGGGGGTCGCGCGCCTCGCCCGCCGTGATGCCGATCACCTCGATGCCGCCGAAGGCGAACACCACCACCGACAGCGCCGCGATCACACCGATCCAGCCATGGGGCATGAACCCGCCGTGTTGCCACAGATTGGCCGGCGTGGCGCGCTCGTGCGCCATGCCCAGGCCGAACAGCAGGATGGCCAGGCCGCCGCCGATCATCGCCAGGATGGCTGCCACTTTCAGCAGCGACAGCCAGAACTCCATTTCGCCGAACACCTTGACGGCGCACAGGTTGAGCGCGCCGATCAGCAGCACGATGCCCAGCACCCAGATCCAGCGCGGCACCTCGGGGAACCACAGCCCCATGTAGATGCCGAAAGCCGTCACGTCGGCCAGGCAGACGATGATCATCTCGAACACATAGGTCCAGCCGGTCAGGAAACCCGCCAGCGGCCCCAGGTACTGCGTGGCGTAGTGTCCGAACGAGCCGGCCACCGGTGCATGCACGGCCATCTCGCCCAGCGCGCGCATCACCATGAATACCGCCGCGCCCGCCACCAGATAGGCCAGCAGCACCGCCGGCCCGGCCAGCTGGATGGCCGAGGCCGAACCATAGAACAGGCCGGTGCCGATGGCCGAGCCCAGGGCCATGAAACGGATGTGGCGCGCGCCCAGGCCGCGCTTCATGCCGGACGAAGCGGAAGTCTCTTGCGGATGCATGCGAAAAGGGGAAAGTGGGGGGAAGGTCGAAGAAAAAAGCCCGACACCCTAACACAAGGCCCTGGACGAGACCGGTGCCCGCGCGCCAAGCTGGGGCAGGCCCATGCCCCAAAAAGGTGGGGGTGGCGCTGAAATCCCCCTCGGTCCGACACGGCGAACCGGCCCGTCCCTGGGAGAACAACCCTTTGGTCGGGACAAAAAAATGGCCCGCCGAAGCGGGCCGAACATCCAAAGGAGACTATCGCCAGAAGTTACGCAGTATCCGTGCCAGTTTTTCGCTGCATCCGGATACGGCTTCTGGCCCCTGTTGTCCTGATCGCGTGGATGCGGATCAACGGGTGTAGGCGGTCTCGCCGTGCGAGGTGATGTCGAGGCCTTCGCGCTCGGCTTCCTGCGAGACGCGCAGACCGACGGTCAGCTCGGCGATCTTGAAGGACACGAAGGACACCACGGCCGACCAGACGATGGTCAGCAGCACACCCTTGGTCTGGATCCAGACCTGCGGACCGATGGCGAAGGTGTCGGGCGTGAGGCCGCCGGTGCCACCCAGGCCCTGGGCGGCGAACACGCCGGTCAGGATGGCGCCGACAATGCCGCAGACGCCGTGCACGCCGAACACGTCGAAGGCGTCATCCGCGCCCAGCAGGCGCTTGAGGCCGGAGACACCCCACAGGCCGGCCAGGCCGCCGATCACGCCGATCACGATCGAGCCCATCGGGCCGACGAAGCCGGCCGCCGGGGTGATGGCCACCAAGCCGGCGACGGCGCCGGAGGCCGCGCCCAGCATGGACGCCTTGCCGCGCAGCAGCGCCTCGCCGGCGATCCAGCTCAACACGGCCGCGGCGGTAGCCACGGTGGTGTTGACGAAGGCCAGACCCGCGCTGCCGTTGGCCGCACCGGCGGAACCGGCGTTGAAGCCGTACCAGCCCACCCACAGCAGCGAAGCGCCCACCATGGTCAGCGTCAGGCTGTGCGGCGTCAGGGCTTCCTTGCCATAGCCCAGGCGCTTGCCGATCAGGTAGGCGCCCACCAGGCCGGCGACGCCGGCGTTGATGTGGATCACCGTGCCGCCGGCGAAGTCCAGCGCGCCATCGGCGGCCAGCAGACCGCCGCCCCAGACCATGTGGGCGATCGGCACGTAGCTGAAGGTGAACCACAGCAGCGAGAAGATCAGCACGGCCGAGAACTTGATGCGCTCGGCGAAGGAGCCCACGATCAGCGCCGTGGCGATGGCCGCGAAAGCGCCCTGGAAGGCCACGAAGACGTATTCGGGAATGGTCTTGAGCGTAGCCGAGATGGTGTCGGGCGCGATGCCGGCGAGGAAGGCCGTATCGAAGCCGCCGAAGAAGCTGCCCGAGCCCGAGAAGGCCAGCGAGAAGCCGTAGATCACCCACAGCACCGACACCAGCGAGAACACCACCAGCACCTGCATCAGGATGGACAGCATGTTCTTGGAGCGGCCCAGGCCGCCGTAGAACAGCGCCAGGCCGGGAATGCTCATCAGGATGACCAGCAGCGTGGAGGTCAGCATCCAGGCCGTGTCACCGGTGTCGATGGCGGGCGCGGCGGCAGCGGCGTCTTGCGCCAGCGCCATGCCGCCCGTGCCCAGAAGTCCCGCACCCAGCAGGAGCAAAGCAAGCTTTTTCGTCATATTCAGAACTCTTCTTTCGTCGTTATCCAGGATCTGCAGCCGGCCGCGTGGCCGGTTACAGCGCCTCCTTGCCGGTTTCGCCAGTGCGGATGCGGACCACCTGCTCCAGCTCGTACACAAAGATCTTGCCGTCGCCGATCTTGCCGGTGCGCGCGGCGCTTTCGATGGCTTCGATCACGCGGTCGACCACGTCGTCCGAGACCGCGGCCTCGATCTTGACCTTGGGCAGGAAGTCGACGACGTACTCGGCGCCACGGTAGAGCTCGGTGTGGCCCTTCTGGCGGCCAAAGCCCTTGACTTCGGTCACGGTGATGCCCTGCACGCCGATGGCCGACAAGGCCTCGCGCACCTCGTCAAGCTTGAAGGGCTTGATCACAGCAGCAATGAGTTTCATGGTTTACCTCTTCTCTAATCTAGATGGCGATGTGCCCATGGCGGAGCCGGCGCACACGGCCGCCCCGCCCACTTTCACAGCGTCTTGCTGACCGTCAGGATGAAACGGTTCTTGTTGGCGTAGCCGTAGTAGCTGCGCTTGTTGGCGCCGTACAAGCCACCGGCCACGGTAAAGCCCTGACCGATGTCGTAGCTCAGACCCACGCCGTAATCGACGTAGTTCTCGGGGCCGTCCTCGGCGGCGCGCGCATCGTCGGAAAAGCGCGTGTAGCCGATGCTGGCCTTCAGCGTCAGACGGGGCGCGATTTCCTGCGCCGCCGACAGGTTCAGGTAGCCCGTGTTGCGGGCGTCTTCCCAACCAAAATACTTCTGGCTCACGGTGTGCGAATATTTCAGGGTGAAGGCGCTCCAGCTCAGCGCGCCGTAGATTTCGCCCGTGTTGGCCGAACCCGCGCCCGGGTACAGATAGGCCAGCGCCCCGACGTCGTAGGTCAGGCCGTTGCCCAGGTCGCCTTTGTAGCCGCCGTAGAGATCAGTCTCGAGGCTGTTGCCCTTGACCCAGCTCACCGAGCTGTTCCAGTTGCCGACGTAAAAGCCGTTACCGAACGCATAGTCAAAGCCGCCCTGCACGGCGGGCTTGAACGTCTGGTCCTTGTCTTCCGAGACTTCCCCCCCGCTGAGCACGTCCTGATCCTGCCCGCGAAACTTGTAGCTGGAGGTCAGCGAAATGTTGCCGGTGAGCTGCGCGAAGGCCGCGCCGGGCAAGGCAGCCAGGGCCACGACGGATGCGAGGGCCAGAACGAACTTTTTCATGACGGGATTCCTCTCCAGGGGGGTGGTCTGTGGTGGTGTTTTTTGCTTGACGCCGGAGCAAATCGCACGAACCGTGCCAGGCGACCCGCACCGGCCACCTCGACCTTTTTCGCCCCGGCAAGGAACTTTCCCGCACGCACCAGCATGGACTTCTCAAGCGGGCTCGCTCGGTCATTTGCACCAATTCCCCACATATCACCAAAACAGTGCAAGCGCACTTCCGTCAATTCGCACTAAATAAGTGCGCCCATCCCCTATCGCCGGATTCTCTGGCGCGACACCCGCGCGTTGGCAGCCCCCGGGGCCCTGGCATAAGATGGCTGAAAACATCAGGACGAGGGAGCAACAATGCAACTTGCCGTGGTCAAAAGCCGCGCCCTGGATGGCTTGCGCGCCACGCCGGTGACCGTTGAGGTGCATCTGGCCAACGGCCTGCCCAGCTTCACGCTGGTCGGCCTGGCCGACACCGAGGTCAAGGAAGCCCGCGAGCGCGTGCGCGCCGCGCTGCAGAGCTGCGGCCTGGATTTCCCGAACAACAAGCGCGTCACCGTCAACCTGGCGCCGGCCGATCTGCCCAAGGACTCGGGCCGCTTCGACCTGCCGCTGGCCCTGGGCATCCTGGCCGCCAGCGGCCAGATCGACGGCGCGCGCCTGCACGAGCACGAATTCGCGGGCGAACTCTCGCTGACCGGCGAGCTGCGCCCGGTGCGCGGCGCGCTGGTCATGGCGCTGGCGCTCTACCGCCAGCCGGCCGCCGAGGGCCGCTCACCCAGCCTGGTGCTGCCGCTCGACAGCGCGCAGGAAGCCGCCCTGGTGCCCCAGGCCCGGGTCTACGGTGCCCGCCACCTGCTGGACGTGGTGCAGCAGTTCGCCGCGCCAGCCCAGCGCGGCGCGGCAGAGAACCAGGACCCGGGCGATCCCATCGAGCCCTCCTCATCGCCGGCTGGCGACGGCTGGCAGCAGGTCCAGCACACACCACCGCCCGCCCTGGCCGGCCCAGCGGACCCAGACCTGAGCGACGTCAAGGGCCAGCTGGCCGCGCGCCGCGCGCTGGAGATCGCCGCCGCAGGCGGCCACGGCGTACTGCTGGTCGGGCCGCCGGGCACTGGCAAGTCGCTGCTGGCCCAGCGTTTCGCCGGCCTGCTGCCCCCCATGACCGTGGACGAGGCGCTGGAGAGCGCCGCCATCGCCAGCCTGGCCGGCCGCTTCGCGCCCTCGCAGTGGGCGCGGCGGCCCACCGCCAGTCCGCACCACACGGCCAGCGCAGTGGCCCTGGTCGGCGGCGGTTCGCCGCCCCGGCCGGGCGAGATTTCGCTGGCGCACAACGGCGTGCTGTTCCTCGACGAACTGCCAGAGTTTCCGCGCTCGGCGCTCGAAGCCTTGCGCGAACCCCTGGAAAACGGCCACATCCGCATCGTGCGCGCGGCCCGGCAGGCCGATTTCCCGGCGCGCTTCCAGTTGATCGCCGCGATGAACCCCTGCCCCTGCGGTTACCTGGGCAGCGTGCTCAACGGCGAATCGCGCTGCAGTTGCCCAGCCGCCAAGGTCGAGCGCTACCAGGCACGCCTGTCGGGGCCGCTGCTCGACCGCATCGACCTGCACGTGGAAGTGCGCGGCATGGACCACGCGGAACTGCTGGCCGCCGCCCCCGGCGAAACCAGCGCCGCGGTGCAGGCACGCGTGGCGCAGGCCCGCGCGCTCGCCGTGGCGCGCCAGGGCCACGCCAACCAGCAGCTCGACGGCCCGGCCATCGACCGCCACGCCCGGCTCGCGCCCACCGCCCACGCCCTGCTGCACAAGACCGCCAACCGCCTGGGCTGGTCGGGGCGCGGGCTGCACCGCGCCGTCAAGGTCGCGCGCACCATCGCCGACCTGGCCGGCAGCGAGGCGGTCGAGGCCGCGCACGTGGCCGAGGCCATCCAGTACCGGCGCGTGTTGCGCGGCGCGCCCTAGGCTCAATCGACATTCAGCCTAGCACCTGGCGCTGCGGCGGCCACCGTCAGGCGTCCATCGGCAAGCCGACATAGTTCTCGGCCAGCGCCGTGGCGGCCGCGCGCGAGCCGATCAGGTAGTCGAGCTCTGCGTCCTGGATCTTCTGGCCAAACTCGCCGTCCTGCGGGAAGCGGTGCATCAGGCTGGTGAACCACCACGAGAAGCGCTCGGCCTTCCAGATGCGCGCCAGGCAGCGCTGCGAATAGTGGTCGATGCCGGCCGCGCTGCGCTCGCGGTAGAAATCGATGAAGGCCTGCGCCAGGTACTTGACATCCGAAGCTGCCAGATTCAGGCCCTTGGCGCCGGTGGGCGGCACGATGTGGCCGGCGTCGCCGGCCAGGAACAGGCGGCCGAAGCGCAGCGGCTCGGCCACGAAGCTGCGCAGCGGCGCGATGCTCTTTTCCAGCGACGGGCCGGTCACCAGCCGCGCGCGCGCCGCGTCGTCCAACCGCAACCGCAGTTCGTCCCAGAAGGCCTGGTCGGACCAGTCCTCGACCCGGTCGGTCAGCGGCACCTGCAGGTAGTAGCGGCTGCGCGTGCGGCTGCGCTGCGAACACAGCGCGAAGCCGCGCGGCGTGTTGGCGTAGATCAGTTCGTCGGAGACCGGCGGCGTGTCGGCCAGCAGGCCCAGCCAGCCGAAGGGGTAGACCTTCTCGTATTCGGTGATCGCGCCCTGCGGCACGCTGGCACGGCAGACGCCATGGAAGCCGTCGCAGCCGGCGATAAAGTCGCACGCCAATTCGTGGTGGCGGCCATCATGTTCGAAGGTGACGCGGGGTCGGGCGCTGTCGAAATCATGCACTGCGACCTGCGCGGCGCTGTAGAAAGTGGGCTGACCCGAGGCGGCGCGCGCGGCCATCAGGTCGCGCGTCAGCTCGGTCTGGCCGTAGACCATGACGTTCTTGCCGCCGGTCAGCCCCTGCAAGTCGATGCGGTGGCGCTGGCCCTGGAACAGCAGCTCGATGCCGCCATGCACCAGTCCCTCGGCATGCATGCGCTGACCCAGGCCGGCCTGGTCGACCAGGTCCATGGTGACCTGCTCCAGGATGCCGGCGCGGATGCGCCCCAGCACGTAGTCGCCGCTCTGGCGCTCCACAATGACGTTGTCGATGCCGGCTTGGTGCAGAAGCTGGCCGAGCAGCAGGCCGGCCGGGCCGGCGCCGATGATGACGACTGGGGTGCGCATGTCTTGTCTCCGATTCTTTGGGATCGCCGCCCAGCGTAGCCAGCCCGTGCGTCCGGCACCAGCCGGCGCCTGTGGCTTTTGCGCGATGATCGGATCATTCGCGCGATGATCGCGCAAAACGGAATCTGGAGACGCCCTGTGCCACGCCCTGCCCCGAACCCACCCGCGCCCGGCGCTGCCCCAGGCACCCTGCGCAAGGCCGACTTCATCGAAGGCATGGCCAAAGGCATGGCCGTGCTCGAGAGCTTCGACACCGAGCGCCAGCGCCTCAACGCCACGCAGGCCGCCGAGCGCGCCGGGCTGACGCGCGCGGCGGCGCGCCGCCACCTGCTCACGCTGGCCCACCTGGGCTACCTGGAAAGCGATGGCCAGTTCTTCTGGCTGTCGCCCAAGGTGCTGCGCTTTTCCGGCAGCTATCTGGCCTCGGCGCGACTGCCACGCAGCGTGCAGGCCACGCTCAACCGGCTGGCGGCGCAAACACTGTCGTCGTACTCGGTGGTGGTGCGCGACGCCGGCGAAGGGGTGATCGTGGCGCGCAGCGCCGCCCACAGCGGCGCCGAGCGTCTGCTGGCCTACGGCCTGCACCTGGGCGCGCGGCTGCCAGCACACGCCACCTCGACCGGCCGAGTGCTGCTGGCGGCGCTGCCGCCGCGCGAACTGAACGTCTGGCTCAAGGCGCAGCAGGCCGCCGGCGGCCTGGCGCGGCTGACGCCCGCGACCGTGACCGAGCCGTCGCGCTTCAAGCAGGTGATCGCCGTGGTGCGCGCGCAGGACTACTGCCTGGCCAGCGAGGAACACGAGCTGGGCGTGCACGCGCTGGCCGTGCCGCTGCGCGACATGCAGGGCCGTACGCTGGCCGCGCTCAACGTCGTGAGTTCACCGCGCCAGCGCAGCCCCGAGACGCTGCTGCGCGAGCAGTTGCCGCTGCTGCAGGAAGCGGCGCGGGAACTGCGCGCCTTGCTCTGAAAGGGATCGCCCACCGATCGCCGGCCGCACTTCCCTCCCCTCGCCCCTGCCCTCACGCCTCCTCGGTATCGACCTCGCCGCGCGCCTGATCGGCGTAGCGGTGGCCGGCCACGCTGTGCGGGCCGACCAGCGCCTCCAGCCGGCTCACGAGTTCGGGTGCCAGGCTGACACCGGCCGCGCCCAGGTCGTCGTGCAGGTGGTCGACGCGCGTGGTGCCGGGAATCGGGATGATGTGCGGCGCCTTGTGCAGCAGCCAGGCCAGCGCCAGTTGCGCGGGGCTGCAGCCGGCCTCGCGCGCCAGCGCCTCGTAGGCTGGCAGCCATTGCAGGTTCTTCGCCAGGTTGCCGGGCAGGAAACGCGGCATGGTGCGGCGGATGTCCTTGGCGTCGAGCGCGGCGTGGTCGGTGACGGCACGGCACAGGAAGCCACGCCCCAGCGGGCTGAAGGCGACGAAGGTGGCGCCGATCTCGCGGCAGGCGTCGAGCACGGCGATCTCGGGGTTGCGCGTCCACGGCGAATACTCGGTCTGCACGGCGGCGATGGGGTATTCGGCATGCGCGCGGCGCAGCGTGGCGGCCGACACCTCGGACAGGCCGACGCTCTGGATCTTGCCCTCGCGCACCAGGTCGCCGAGCGCGCCGACGCTTTCCTCGATCGGCACCTGCTTGTCCCAGCGGTGCAGGTAGTACAGGTCGATCACGTCGGTGCGCAGGCGCTTGAGCGCGGCTTCGCAGGTGGCCTTGAGGGTGGCGGGGCGGCCATCAATGACGCGCTGCAGCGTGCCATTGCCCTGCACGTCCACGCCCTGCATGCCGCACTTGCTGGCCAGCGTGAACTTGCGGCGGTGCGGCGCCAGCACCTCGCCCACCAGCGTCTCGTTGGCGCCGAAGCCGTAGAGCGCGGCGGTGTCGAACAGTGTCACGCCGGCGTCGAGCGCGGCCAGCAGCACGCGCTCGGCCTGCTCGCGCGAGGGCGGCACGCCGTAGGCGTGGCTCAAATTCATGCAGCCCAGGCCGATGGCGCTGACCTGGAAGGGGCCGAATTGGCGTTGTTGCATGGTCGTTTTCCTCGAAGCAATCAAAAAAACAAAAAGCGAAAACGAAAAAGCCGGGAACGCCGTGCCGTGACACGGTTTCTCCCGGCTCGCCGCAGCGGAAAGATCAGCCCTTGAGCTGCTGCTCCAACTGGTGCAGCACACGGTAGCACGGCAGCACCTGCTGGACGCTGGAGTTGGGCTCGCGGCCTTCGTGGATGGCGGCGAAGAACTCGCGGTCCTGCAGCTCGATGCCGTTCATGGAGACATCGACCTTGGAGACGTCGATCTTCTCTTCCTTGCCGTTGACCAGGTCGTCGTAGCGCGCGATGTAGGTGGCGCTGTCGCCGATGTAGCGGAAGAAGGTGCCGAGCGGGCCGTCGTTGTTGAAGCTCAGCGAGAGCGTGCAGATGGCGCCGCTCTTGCTCTTGAGCTGAATCGACATGTCCATGGCGATGCCCAGGGTCGGGTGGATCGGGCCCTGGATGGCGTTGGCCTGCACGATCTCGCCGGCCTGATAGGCAAACAGGTCGACCGTGTGCGCGGCGTGGTGCCACAGCAAGTGGTCGGTCCAACTGCGCGCCTGGCCCAGCGCGTTGGTGTTGGTGCGGCGGAAGAAGTAGGTCTGCACGTCCAGTTGCTGGACGTTGAATTCGCCGGCCTGGATCTTCTGGTGCACGTACTGGTGGCTGGGATTGAAGCGGCGCGTGTGGCCGACCATGGCGACCAGGCCGGTTTCCTTTTGCAGCGCGGCCACGGCTTCGGCTTCGGCCAGGCTGTCGGCCAGCGGGATCTCGACTTGCACGTGCTTGCCGGCCTTGAGCGCGGCCTGCGCCTGCGCCGCGTGCAGTTGCGTGGGGGTGCAGAGGATGACGGCGTCGACCTCGGGCAGCGCCAGGCTCTCGGCCAGCTCGGTGGTGACGTGCCGGATGCCGTACTTGTCGGCCACCGCCTGGGTTTTTTCGAGGTCGCGGCCGATCAGCGAGACGACTTCGACGCCATCGATGTGCTTGATGCCATCGAGGTGCTTGATGCCGAATGCACCGGCGCCGGCCAGTGCGACTTTGAGGGTCTTGTTGCTCATCAGACGTTCTCCAGGATGAGGTGTCCGACCGCCGTGTTGGAAGCCGGGACGTGATAGAAGCGGTGCCGGACCTTGGGCGCCTGGCCGCCATGGACGTCGTCCATGGCACCGCGCGCAATGTGCCACATGACCAGCTCGATGCCCTCGGAGCCGGCCTCGCGCACGTAGTCGATGTGCGGCACGGCGGCCAGTCCGGCGGGGTCGGCGATCAGGCGGTCGAGGAAGGCGTTGTCCCACTCGCGGTTGATGAGGCCGGCGCGCGGCCCCTGCAGCTGGTGGCTCATGCCGCCGGTGCCCCAGATCTGCACCTTGAGGTCGCCGGGGAAGCTGTCGACAGCCCGGCGGATGGCGCGGCCAAGGTTGAAGCAGCGCTGGCCCGAGGGCACCGGGTACTGCACCACGTTGACGGCGAAGGGGATCACCGGACAGGGCCAGGCGAAGTCGTCCTGGGTGGGCTGGCCGCAGACCAGCGACATCGGCACGGTCAGGCCATGGTCGACTTCCATCTTGTTGACGATGGTGAGGTCGAAGTCCTGCTGGATCACCGACTGCGCGATGTGCGCGGCCAGTTCGGGATGGCCAACGACCTTGGGCACCGGGCGCGGGCCCCAGCCCTCGTCGGCCGGCTGGAACTCGGCGGCAGTGCCGATGGCGAAGGTCGGGATCAGATCCAGGCTGAAGGCAGTGGCGTGGTCGTTGTAGACCAGGAAAATGACGTCGGGCTGGTTGGCCTTGAACCATTCCTTGGTGACGTCGTAGCCCGCGAACACGGGTTTCCAGTAGTCCTCCTGCGTCTTGCCCAGGTCGATGGCGGCGCCGACGGCCGGGATGTGGGAGGTGTAGACGGATGCGGTGATGCGCGCCATGTTCAGTCGCTCGCTTTCTTGCCGGCCTGGCCTTGGGGTTGGTGCTGGGGCTGAGCGTCGCCGTCCTCGCCGACGTAGCGGTTGCCCTCGGCCGATCGGCCGCCCTTGATCATCATGTTGCGGTACTCCTCCTCGGTCATGCCGGTCATGGAGCCGGCCATTTGCTGGAAGCTCTTGCCGTCGGTGGCGCCGATCTTGGCCAGGAAGTAGATGTTGCCGCCCAGCGCGATGCAGCGGTTGAGGTCGCGGTCGAGCACGGCCTGCTTCTGCGCTTCGCTCATGGCCCATTCGTCGAGGTAGGCGCGCTCGTCGGCCTTGAAGCGCGCGCGGTTCTCGGCCTTCATGAGCGACATGCAGAACTGGTTGAGGTGGTAGCCCAGGCGCGACTGATCCGCATCGAAGATCGTCGTGCCGGGCACATCGGCATAGGGTTTGTCCAGGGACATGTCAGTCTCCCCAATAGAGTCGGGTCGGGTTGTCGACCAGCAGCTTGCGCTGCAGTTCGGGCGTGGTGGCAACGTGGGGGATGAAATCGACCAGCAGGCCATCATCGGGCATGTGGTTCTTGAGATTGGGGTGCGGCCAGTCGGTGCCCCACAGCACGCGGTCGGGGAAGGTCTCCACGATCTTGCGGGCGAAGGGAATCACGTCCTGGTAGGCGTTCTGCTCGCCGTCGAGCGCGGGCGGGCCGGAGACCGACAGGCGCTCGGGGCAGCTGACCTTGCTCCAGACGTTGGGGTTGTCGCGCATGAACTTGATGAACAGCTCGAATTCCGGCCCGTCCACGGGCTTGCTCACGTCCGGGCGGCCCATGTGGTCGACCACCACGGTAGTCGGCAGGCTGGTGAAGAAGTCCCACAGCTCGGGCAGATCGACCGCCTCGAAGTAGATCACCACGTGCCAGCCCAGCGGCGCGATGCGGCTGGCGATCTCCAGCAGCTCGTCCTTGGGCGTAAAGTCGACCAGGCGCTTGACGAAGTTGAAGCGCACGCCGCGCACGCCGGCGGCGTGCAGTTCCTGCAGCTCGGCGTCGGAGATGCTGCGCTTGACGGTGGCCACGCCCTTGGCGCGGCCGCCCGAGGCCTGGAGCGCATCGACCAGCGCGCGGTTGTCAGCGCCGTGGCAGGTGGCCTGCACGATCACGTTCTTGTCGAAGCCCAGGTGGTCGCGCAGCGCGAACAACTGGTTCTTGGAGGCGTCGCACGGCGTGTACTTGCGCTCGGGCGCGTAGGGGAACTGGTCGCCCGGGCCGAAGACGTGGCAGTGCGCATCGACCGCGCCGGCGGGCAGTTGGAAACGGGGCTTGGACGGGCCGGCGTACCAGTCGAGCCAGCCGGGGGTTTTCTCGAAGCTCATGGGATCAGTCTCCTGTGTTCTCAGTCGATGTAGCGCAGGCCGGCTTTTTCCAGCGGCTCGCGCATCTTGTACATGTCCAGGCCGAGCACGCCCGAGGCCAGCTTCTCGCGCTTCTCGCCCTCGAAGGACTCGCGCTTGCGGGCGGCCTCCAGGGTTTGCACGGCACGCGCGGCGGGCACGCAGACCACGCCGTCGTCGTCGGCGACGATGACGTCGCCGGGCGTGACCAGTTGGCCGGCGCAGACCACCGGGATGTTGACCGAGCCGATGGTGGCCTTGATGCAGCCCTTGCTGCTGATGGCCTTGCTCCAGACCGGAAAGCCCATCTCCTGCAGCGTCTTGACGTCGCGCACGCCGGCGTCGATGACCAGCGCGCGCGCGCCACGGGCCTGGAAGCTGGTCGCCAGCAGGTCGCCGAAATAGCCGTCGGTGCACTCGGCGGTGATGGCCGCCACCACGATGTCACCGGGCTGGATCTGCTCGGCGGCGACGTGCATCATCCAGTTGTCGCCGGGGTGCAGCAGCACCGTCACGGCGGTGCCGGAGACTTGCACACCGGAATAGATCGGGCGGATATAGGGCTTGAGCAGGCCGACGCGGCCCATCGCCTCGTGCACGGTGGCCGAGCCCAGCGCGGCCAGGCCGTCGGCAGCTTCGCGCGGGGCGCGGGTGATGTTGCGGTAGACGACGCCAAGTTCGTACATGGGAATTCTCCTGAAGGTTCTGGTTACTTGCCCTGGGCCTTGAGCTGGGCGTCCAGGCGCGAGAACACGCGGCGCGCATTGCCCTCGTAGATGGCGTGGCGATCATCGGCCGACAGGGTCTGCGCGGCCTCGATGTAGCGCTTGGTGTCGTCGTAGTAGTGGCCGGTGTTCGGGTCGATGCCGCGCACCGCGCCAATCATCTCGGAGGCGAACAGGATGTTCTTGACCGGGATCACCTTGGTCAGCAGGTCGATGCCGGGCTGGTGGTAGACGCAGGTGTCGAAGAACACGTTGTTGAGCAGGTGCTCGTCGAGCAGCGGCTTTTTCAGCTCCTGCGCCAGGCCGCGGAAACGGCCCCAGTGGTAGGGCGCGGCGCCGCCGCCGTGCGGGATCAGGAACTTGAGTGTGGGGAAGTCCTTGAACAGGTCGCCCTGGATGCACTGCATGATGGCCGTGGTGTCGGCGTTCAGGTAGTGCGCGCCCGTGGTGTGGAAGCAGGCGTTGCAGCTGGTGCTGACGTGGATCATGGCCGGGATGTCGTACTCGACCATCTTCTCGTAGATGGGGTACCACTGGCGGTCGGTCAGCGGCGGGCTGGTCCAGTGGCCGCCAGAGGGATCGGGATTCAGATTGAGGCCGACGTTGCCGTATTCCTTGACGCACTTTTCCAGCTCGGGAATACAGGTCGCCGGGTCGACGCCGGGCGACTGCGGCAGCATGGCGGCCGGCACGAAGTGGTCCGGGAACAGCTGCGAGACACGGTAACACAGCTCGTTACAGATGGCCGCCCAGGTGGCCGAGGTGTTGAAGTCGCCGATGTGGTGGGCCATGAAGCTCGCGCGCGGCGAGAAGATGGTCAGGTCGGAGCCGCGCTCGCGCATCTTGGCGAGCTGGTTGGTCTCGATGCTCTCGCGCAGCTCGTCGTCGCTGATCTTCAGCTCGCTGGCCTTGGGGCCCAGCTCGGGCGTGTTGAGATGGGCGATCTGCTTGTCGCGCCAGTCGGCCAGCGCCTTGGGGGCGGTAGTGTAGTGGCCATGGCAGTCGATGATCATGGTGCGTCCTCGTAGAGTTCTGGGTGAAAGTCGAAACAATCTGGGGCGGGAACCGGGGCGAACCGATGCGATTGTGGCCGGCTGCCGCCGTTTTTCAAGCGGGGGCGCCGCGCGCTGCCTCCGGGTGCGCCCACTGCTTGAGCAGCAGTGCCGCCACCGCGACCAGGCCGGGCACGGCGACGATGGCGAAGATGCCCGCGAAGCCGATCTGCAGCAGCGTCAGTTGCGCCACCAGGAAGGAGCCGGCG
>JASGEH010000092.1:0-23506 GCA_047606565.1 Comamonas sp. | reverse complement strand
GGTGACGGGATCGCCCGTCACGGCCGCAGCCGCCTGAGCGGATCGACGCTCCCCCTCAGGCTGGACGTGTCTAGGCTTGCGGGATTAGGGATGTCGGGCAAGGGCGGGGTTTATTGATCGCTTACGAACGCTTCCAGAAGGCCAACAAGGACTGATGGCGCGCCAGCGCCACGCCCGCCCCCTTCATGGAAAAACGAGTCCGCTTCCAATCCGCCTGGCTGCCCTGGGCGCTGATCGCGCCGCAGATGGCGGTGATCCTGGTGTTCTTCTTCTGGCCCGCCAGCCAGGCGCTGGTGCAGTCGCTGCAGGTGCAGGACGCTTTCGGCACCTCGACCGAATGGGTCGGCCTGGCCAACTTCCGCGCGCTGCTGGACGACCCCGGCTACCTCGACTCCTTCGCCACCACCGCCGTCTTCTCGGGGCTGGTGGCGGCCATCGGCATCGGCCTGTCGCTGCTGCTGGCGGTGTTCGCCGACCGCGTCGTGCGCGGCGCCACCTTCTACAAGACCCTGCTGATCCTGCCCTACGCCGTCGCGCCCGCCGTGGCGGCCGTGCTGTGGGTCTTCATGTTCTCGCCCTCGCTGGGCGTGGTGGCCTACGCGCTGGGCCACATCGGCATCGACTGGAACCACCTGCTCAACAGCCGCCACGCCATGGCGCTGATCGTGATGGCCGCCGTCTGGAAGCAGATCTCCTACAACGTCCTGTTCTTCCTGGCCGGCCTGCAGTCGATTCCGAAATCGCTCATCGAGGCCGCCGCGATCGATGGCGCCGGCCCCTGGCGGCGCTTCTGGTCGGTGCAGTTCCCGCTGCTGTCGCCCACCACCTTCTTCCTGCTGGTCATCAACGTGGTCTACGCCTTTTTCGACACCTTCGCCATCGTCGATGCCGCCACCCAGGGCGGCCCGGGCAAGGACACCGCCATCCTGGTCTACAAGGTCTACTACGACGGCTTCAAGGCCATGGACCTGGGCGGCTCGGCCGCGCAGTCGGTGGTGCTGATGCTGATCGTGGTGGCGCTGACCGTCATCCAGTTCCGCTACGTCGAAAAGAAAGTCACCTACTGAGATGGTCGAACGCCGCCCCCACCTGGCCCTGCTGGCCCACGCGGTGATGATCCTGGGCGTCCTGGTCATCGCCTTTCCGCTCTACCTGGCCTTCGTGGCCTCCACCCACACCGCGCAGGAGATCGTGCAGGCGCCCATGCCGCTGCTGCCCGGCGGCCACTTCTGGGCCACCTACAAGGCGGCGCTGCTGGGCGACTACGCCAGCATGGGCTCGGCCGCGCCGGTCGGCCGCATGATGGGCGTCAGCCTGGTCAGCGCGCTGGTCATCGCCATCGGCAAGATCGCCATCTCGCTGCTGTCGGCCTTCGCCGTGGTGTACTTCCGCTTTCCCCTGCGGGGGCTGTGCTTCTGGCTGATCTTCATCACGCTGATGCTGCCGGTGGAAGTGCGCATCGCCCCCACCTACCAAGTGGTCTCGGACCTGGGCATGCTCGACAGCTACGCCGGCCTGACCGTGCCGCTGATCGCCTCGGCCACCGCCACCTTCCTGTTTCGCCAGTTCTTCCTGACCGTGCCCGACGAACTGGCCGAGGCGGCCCGCATGGACGGCGCCGGCCCGCTGCGCTTCTTCAAGGACATCCTGCTGCCGCTGTCGCGGACCTCGATCGCCGCGCTGTTCGTCATCCAGTTCATCTACGGCTGGAACCAGTACCTGTGGCCGCTGCTGGCAACCACCCGCGAGGACATGTACCCGGTGGTCATCGGCATCAAGCGCATGATCGCCGGCGGCGACGGCCAGACGCCGTGGAACATCGTCATGGCCACCGCCCTGCTGGCCATGCTGCCGCCCGCGCTGGTCGTGCTTCTCATGCAAAAATGGTTCGTCAAGGGTCTGGTCGACACCGAAAAATAAGCGCCGAACCCCAACCTGATTCACTCCTTCCCCGACATGGCCTCCATCTCCCTGCGCAACGTCCGCAAACGCTACGGCCACGGCGCCGCCGCGGTTCCCGTCATCCACGGCGTCGACGCCGAGATCGCCGACGGCGAGTTCATCGTCATCGTCGGCCCCTCGGGCTGCGGCAAGTCCACGCTGCTGCGCATGGTCGCCGGCCTGGAGGAAGTCAGCGAGGGCGAGATAGCCATCGGCGCGCGCGTGGTCAACGACCTGGAGCCGGCCGCGCGCGACATCGCCATGGTGTTCCAGAACTACGCGCTCTACCCGCACATGAGCGTGTTCGACAACATGGCCTACGGCCTGAAGATCGCCAAGCAGCCCAAGGCCGAGATCCAGGCACGCGTCGACAAGGCCGCGCGCATCCTGGAGCTGGGCCACCTGCTCGACCGCAAGCCGCGCCAGCTCTCGGGCGGCCAGCGCCAGCGCGTGGCCATGGGGCGCGCCATCGTGCGCCAGCCGCAGGTCTTTCTGTTCGACGAGCCGCTGTCCAACCTCGACGCCAAGCTGCGCGTGCAGACCCGCCTGGAGATCCAGAAGCTGCACCGCGAACTCGGCATCACCGCGCTGTTCGTCACCCACGACCAGGTCGAGGCGATGACGCTGGCCCAGCGCATGATCGTCATGAACGGCGGCCGCGTCGAGCAGTTCGGCACCCCGGAAGCGGTCTACACGCGCCCGGCCAGCACCTTCGTGGCCAGCTTCATCGGCTCGCCGCCCATGAACCTGGTAGCCGGCCACGCCAGCGGCGGCCGCTTCGAGGCCGGCGGCCAGGCGCTCGCCCTGCCCGCCGGCGTGCAGCCGCCGGCCGCAAGCCCGGTCACCCTGGGCGTGCGCCCCGAGCACCTGCGCGTGCTGGCACCGCACGAGCCGGCCGACGCCGCCTGGCCGCTGACTGTGGAGATGGTCGAGATCCTGGGCGCCGAGCACCTGATCTACGGCAAGCTCGGCACCGACGCTGGCGAGGGCGCGGCCGCCCTGGTCGTGCGCACCGATGAATCGGTGCCCCTGCCCGCCATCGGTTCGACCCTGCGGCTGGTGCCGCGCGCCGACCGCCTCCACTGGTTCGACGCCGCCAGCGGCCAGCGGCTGGGCTGACCATGACCGCCCCCGCCACGCCGCTCCAGCCGCCCCCGGCCGCGCCAGCGGACGCCGCTCCCTGGCCCTACCCGCTGTGGATCGCCCACCGGGGCGCCGGCAAACAAGCGCCCGAAAACACGCTGGCCGCCTTTCGCCTGGGCGCCGCGCTGGGCTGGCGCATGTTCGAGTGCGACGCCAAGCTCAGCGCCGACGAGCAAATCATCCTGCTGCACGACGCCACGCTCGACCGCACCACCGGCGCGCCCGGCATCGCCGGCGAGATCAGTTGGAACACGCTGGCCGCGCTGGACGCCGGCGCCCGGCACGGCCCCGACTACGCGGGCGAGCCGCTGCCCCGGCTGGAGCAGATCGCCAACTTCGTGCTGGCGCGCGGGCTGCTGCTCAACGTCGAGATCAAGCCCTCGCCCGGCGTCGAGGCGCGCACTGGCGAGTGCGTCGCGCGCTACCTGCACCAGCGCTGGCCGCGCGAGGCCACGCCGCCGCTGCTGACCTCCTTCAAGCCCGAGGCCCTGCACGCCGCGCGCGACGCCGCCCCCGCGCTGCCGCGCGGGCTGCTGCTGGACACGCTCTGGGGCGCGGACGCATCGGGCACCGGCCTGGACTGGCTGGCCACCGCCCGCGCGCTCGGCTGCGTGGCCGTCGTCACCCGGCACACCCTCATGACCGCCGAGGTCCGCGCCGCACTGCGCGCGGCCGGCCTGCGCGCGCTGTGCTACACCGTCAACGACGCCGCCGAGGCCGAGCGCCTGCTGGCCCTGGGCGTGGACGGCCTCATCACCGACGAGGTGCGCCGCTTCGGCCCCGGCGCGCGCTGAGCGGCTGGCACGCACCGGCACCCGCCGCAAGAAACGGATGGCGCCGCCCCGGCGGCCCGCCTACAGTCGGGGCCATTCCGATTGCCGCTCCTTGCGCTGCCGCGCACGACGCCATGCCGCTTGCCCCACCTCTTGAGACCGCCCCGCCCGCCTCCCGCGCCACACTCGCCGCCCAGGCCTGCCGCCTCATCGACGCGGCGCTGGACGCCGCCCAGCCCAGCCCCTCGCTGGGCGAACTGGCAGCCCGGCTGGGCCTGGGCGCCTACCGCCTGCACCGCCTCTTCAAGGCCGAAACCGGCCTCACCCCCAAGGCCTACGCCATGGCGCGGCGCGCCAGCCGGGTGCGCCAGTCGCTCGCCGGGACGGACGGCCACACCGGCGCCCCGCCCTCCATCACCGAAGCCCTGTACGACGCCGGCTTCGGCGCCAGCAGCCGCTTCTACGAACACAGCGCCAGCCTGCTGGGCATGCGCCCGGCCGACTACCGCGCGGGCGCGCCGGGGCAGGACATCCGCTTCGCCATCGCGCAATGCACGCTGGGCGCCCTGACCGTGGCCCGCAGCGCGCGCGGCGTCTGCGCCATCTTGCTCGGCGACGACCCCGAGGCCCTGGCGCGCGAGGTTCAGGACCGCTTCCCGCGCGCCCGCCTGATCGGCGCCGACCCCGCCTTCGAACAATGGGTGGCCCAGGTCATCGGCCTGGTCGAGGCCCCCGCGCTGGGCCTGGCGCTGCCGCTGGACATCCGCGGCACGGCCTTCCAGGAGCGCGTCTGGCGCGCGCTGCAGCGCATCCCGCCCGGCCACACCGCCAGCTACGCCGACATCGCCCAGGCCATCGGCTCACCCCGCGCCGCGCGCGCCGTGGCCCAGGCCTGCGCCGCCAACCCGCTGGCCGTGGCCGTGCCCTGCCATCGCGTGGTGCGCCAGGACGGCAGCCTCTCGGGCTACCGCTGGGGCGTCGAGCGCAAGCGTGAACTGCTGGCGCGGGAAACACGTTCCAGAGTCACTGTGGCACTTTCAACGCCTGCAGCAAATGCTCGATCAGCACCCTGACCTTGGGCGGCATGTGACGCGATGCGGCGAACAGCAGATAGGCCATGCCCTGGTAGTCCGCCTCGAACGTCCAGTCCGCCAGCAAGCGGACAAGCTGCCCATCGGCCATGCATGCCCGGGCGATGAAGTCGGGCACATAACCGACCCCAAGACCCGCCATGATGGCATCCAGGCGCATCTCGCTGTAGTTGATGGCAAAGCGCCCTTGAACATGCACCTCTCGGGCCTCCTGGCCTTTTGAAAACCGCCAGCGGCTGTCCCGGTCTTTTTCGCCCAGGCACAGGCAGCTATGGCCCGCGAGATGCTCCGGCAACGCGATGGCGCCATGCGCCTTCAAGTAATCCGGACTCGCCACCAGCCACTGCCGAACCGGCATCAGGCGCCTCGCCACCATGGTTTGCGGGGGTTCGTCAGTGAGTTGCACGACCAAATCGACGTTCTCGCCCCAAGCCTCAATCAGCCCATCGTCCACGATCACGTGGACATCGACCTCGGGATAGCGGGCAAGAAACGACAGCAAATGAGGTTGCAGCACATGCCGTGCGAAGGCCTTGGGCGCGCCCAGCCGCACCAGCCCCTGGGGCGCCCGCATGTGCCCATCGGCCACCTGCACGGCAGCCCTGGCCGACTCCACCATCTCGCGGCCATGCGCCAGAACGTCCAGCCCCACTTCAGTCAACTGCATCTGCCGCGTCGTCCGGTGCAGAAGCTTGACGCCCATGGCGCGCTCCAGCCGGGAGACTTGGCGACTGACCGCCGATGGCGTCATCGCCAAGCCCCTCGCCGCCTCGGAGAAGCTCCCTGCCTCCGCCACACGCACGAAAACGACCATTTCGTGCAGGTACGCCATGAAATCATTCTGTCCCATCCGGCACAACTCCTGTTCCGGCAATCAGTCTAGCGTCAGCCTTCGGCTCACGGCAAAATAATGAATAAACAGGAATACCGCAGCGCCCCGACCATCAAGAAATGACATGCCCACCCCTTTTAAAATAAAAGATTCCAGACTCATTGCCGACTTTCTGCTGCTCATGGTGGCCTTATTCTGGGGCATGAGCTACGGCCTGGCAAAAACCGCCACGCTTTTCTATCCCGTCCTTGGGTTTCTCGCCATCCGATTCTGCATCGCGTCGATCATCATCTCACCCGCACTTCTGCGACTCAATCGCTCGCAGCTCACTCAAACACTGACAAAAGGGCCACCGCTTGGTTTCATCCTGCTCATCATTTTCATCGCCGAGACCTACGGATTGTTCTATACGACGGCATCCAACGCAGCATTTCTGATCAGCCTGTGCATCATTTTGACCCCTTTCGTCGAATGGCTGCTCCTCAACACCAAACCCACCCCGAAAATCATTGCAGCGGCCATCATCAGCACCATCGGCGCTTTGTTCTTGAGTGTGAGTGGAAACTTTAATTTCACATTCAACCGAGGCGACGGCTTCATCTTGTTTGCGGCACTGATGCGAGGATTCATGGTCGTCTGCACCAGGAAACTCATTCAGAACACCGAAATCCCCTCACTCGCCTTGACGGCGGTTCAAACGGGCGTCGTCGGCCTGGGGTGCTTGCTGCTCGGCACGGCTCTGTTGCCTGAGGGATTGCCGCCCATTCCATGGACGGGAGATTTCTGGGTGCCTACTTTTTTGCTGATTGTTTTATGCACCTTGTTTGCATTTTTCGCGCAAAACTATGCCCTCAGCAAAACAACACCCACTCGGGTTTCACTTTTGATGGGCACGGAGCCTGTTTTCGGTGCACTCTTTGCCGTCATCTATCTCTCCGAACGACTGAGCCCCATCGGATGGCTGGGTGGATTGATGATGGTCTTCGCGTCTATCTGGGCCGTGCTGCCCGAACCCCGGAAGAATTCCCGCTGAGCCGAACTCAAACCCGCGCCAGCAGCACCACCGCGCGCGCCTCCATGCTGCGGCCCTCGCCCACCGGGCCCATCTTCTCGGCCGTCTTGGCCTTGACGTTGACCTGCGCGGGCGCGATGCCCAGCGCCTGCGCCACGTTGGCCGCCATCGCCTGCTTGTAGGGCGCGAGCTTGGGCGCCTGGGCGACGATGGTGCTGTCGACGTTGACCACGGCCCAGCCTTCGGCCGCCACGCGGCGCATGGCCTCGGCCAGCAGCAGCAGTGAATCGGCGCCCTTGAACTGCGCATCGGTGTCCGGGAACAGCGTGCCGATGTCGCCCAGCGCGGCCGCGCCCAGCAGCGCGTCGGTCACCGCATGCAGCAGCACGTCGGCGTCGGAATGGCCGTACAGCCCCTTGTCGTGCGGCACGGTCACGCCGCCCAGGATCAGCGGGCGCCCTTCGACCAGCGCATGGGTGTCCCAGCCCTCGCCGATGCGGAGGGCGGGCAGGCGGCTGGCGGGAGTGGGTTCGGGCGTGTTCATGGCAGAGGGGGTTTCCAGGTTGCGGGAGAAGTCGTGAGAACGTGTTGCCGTTCTTAGCGGCCAGCGCCTTGCGCCGCCAGCACCGCCTCGGCCAGCGCGAAATCGCCGGCGTAGGTGACCTTGAAGTTGCGGGCGCTGCCCTCGACCAGCCGGGGCGACAGGCCCAGGGCTTCGATGGCGCTGGCCTCGTCCGTCACCGTCACGCCCAGGGCGGGGGCCTGCCGCAGGGCCTGGCGCAGCAGGCCCAAGCGAAACATCTGGGGCGTCTGCGCCAGCCACTTGCCGGTGCGCGGCAGGGTCGCGGCGACACGGCCGGATGCGTCGGCCGCCTTGAGCGTGTCCGGCAAGGGCAAGGCCAGCAGGCCGCCCGCCGGGTCGTCCCGGCAGGCGTCGATCAGGCGGTCGATCTGCTGCGGCAGCACCAGGCAGCGCGCGGCGTCGTGGACCAGCACCCAGTCGTCGTCGCGGGCGCCGTGGGCGAGCAGATGGTCCAGGCCGTTGAGCACGCTCTGTGCCCGTGTGTCGCCGCCGCAGAAAGCCAGTTGCGCGCCGCAGCCGGCCAGCCCATCCGCATCAGCGAGGAGTGGGGCGGCCCAGCCATCCTGCGGCGCGACCACCACCAGCGCCGGCTGCAGGCGCGCCACCGCCGCCAGCGCCGCCAGCGTATGGGCGACCAGCGGCCGGCCCGCCAGGGGCTGGTATTGCTTGGGCAGGGATTTATCGGCCTGCCCCTCGGCCGCCCGGCTGCCCACACCCGCGCAGGGCACCAGGGGCCACAGGCGGGGCTGGCGGGCCACAGGAGTCGATGGAACAGAGGCAGCAGTCAAGGCAGGCACCGGGTCAACAGAGGTCGGGCGCGGCGCCGGAATTGGCGCCGCTCGGCGCGGCGATTCTAGAGCGTGTCATCGCCCCACCCGCCCCGGCTCTCAGATCAACAGCATCGCCCCCAGGTAAACCGCACTGCCGGCCAGCATGGCGCCCGTCACGCCGCGCCGCAAGCCGAAGAAGCAGCCGGCGCACACCGCCAGCGCCAGCCAGCGGGCCGCCTCGCCGGCACCCGGCGCCTGCGGCGCCAGGACGGCGGGGGCGACGATGGCCATCAGCGTGGCCAGGGGCGCATGGCGCAGGCCCTCGCGCAACCAGGGCGGCAGCCGGGGATCGCGCCGGGGCAGCAGCAGGCAGCCGCGCGCCAGCACGGTCGACAGCACCAGCGCCACCACCGCCAGCCAGGCGTACAGGTCCAGCGCCGCCACGGCCTGCCAGGCGGCCATCATCGTGGCGCCCGCCGCGCGGCATGGCGGCGGTCCAGATAGACGCCCACGGCGACGCCGGCGGCCAGGGCCGCCAGCACGTTGAGGCCGTAGGGCAGCGCCGCCGAGGCCACGGCCACCAGCGCCGCCACCGTGGCCGACAGTGCGGTGCGGCGGTCCACCACCATGGGCAGCGCCAGCGCGAACAGCGCCAGCACGCCCAGGAACTGCAGCCCCCAGTCCAGCGGAATCGCATCGGCCATGAACAGGCCGACCAGCGAGGCCACCTGCCAGGCGGCCCAGTTGGTCAGCGCCGCGCCCAGGAAGAAGCCGATCTGGCCCGGCGCGGGCTCGGGATAGCGGCGCAGCACGGCCGCCAGGATAGGGTCGCCCGCCAGGTAGGCCAAGCCGACCCTCGGCCCGCGCGCGAGGTGGGCGAAATACGGCCGCCAGTAGGCGCTGAAGACGACGAAGCGCATGTTGAGGACGCAGGCGGCGGCGAAGATCACCCACACCGGGGCGCCGGCCAGGATCAGCGGCAGGCAGGCCAGTTGCGGCGCGCTGGAGAAGACCAGCAGCGAGATCGCCAGCACCACGGGCAGCGGCAGCCCGCTGTTGGCCATGGCCACGCCGGTGACCAGGCCGACCGCCACCGTGCCCAGCGCCGGGCCGCCAATGTCCAGCACGCCCTGCAGCCAGGGCGCGCGCGGCGGCGCGGCGTGGGAGGAAAGAAAAGAACGGGCCATGGTGGACGTCGGGTGGCGGGCGATCTGGACGGGGATTGTGCCGGCAGGCTGGCGATGCCGGCCCGCCGCCGCGTGTTGCACGTCGATGTTGCGCGTCGTTCAGCGGCGGGCCACGTGCACCGCCGGGCGGCGCCCGCCGTTCCAGCGGCCGCCGAGGGCACGCTCGATCTGCGCGGCCAGTTGCAGCAGCAGGCCGTCGCCGGCCTGCCGGGCCTGCGCCTGGATGCCGAAAGGCAGCCCGTTGGCCTGCTCGCCCAGCGGCAGCGAGATCGCCGGGATGCCGCACAGGTTGGCCAGCGGCGTGTAGGCGAAGAAGCGCCAGAGGTTGGCGAACCAGTCGTGCACCGAGGGGTTGTCGCTGAGCGTCAGGTATTCGGTGGTGCCCACGCGCGGCGTCGACCGCGCGGTGATGGGCGTGAGGATGATGTCCCACTGCTCGAAGAACTGGCCGAAGGCGCGCGCGGTGGTGTTGAACACCGCCTGCATGCGGTAGCGCTCGGCGTAGCCGATGTCGCGCCCGGCCTCCCAGGTCTTGCGCGTGATGGGCTCGATCAGGCCCTCGGGCGGCTGATCCAGCCCGCGCTCGGCCAGCAGGCCCGAGACGCTTTGCGAGAAGTTGCTGATGTAGCACAGCGTCTGGGCCGCGAAGGCGCCCCGGAAATCGACCGCGGGCAAGGCCCACTCGACGTGGTGGCCCAGGCTTTCGAGCAGGCGCCCGGCCCGCTCCAGCTCGGCCACCAGCTGCGGCTCGGCGCGGTAGTCGCCCCACTCGTGCGACAGCGCGATGCGCAAGTGCCCCGGGTCGCGCTCGATCAGCGCCAGATAGGGCTCGGGCGCGCTCCAGTAAGGCATGAACTCGCCCGGCGCGCCGCCCCGGCAGGCATCGACGAAAGCCGCCGTATCGCGCACGCTGCGGCTGTGGCAGCCCTGGATGGAGACCAGCCCGGTCAGGTCCGAGGCCTTGGGCGCGATCGAGAACACGCCGCGCGAGGGCTTGAGCCCGATGTTGCCGTTGAAGCCGGCCGGAATGCGGATCGAGCCGCCGCCGTCGGTGGCATGCGCCAGCGGCAGCACGCCCGCGGCCACTGCCGCCGCGGTGCCGGCCGACGAGCCGCAGGTGGTGTAGTCGGTGTTCCACGGGTTGCGCGTGACGTAGACGGCCGGGTTCTCGGCCGAGCTGCACAGGCCGAACTCGGGGGTCGTCGTGCGGCCCATCAGGTTCAGGCCGGCCTGGCGCATGCGCGTGGTCAGGTAGGCGTCCTGGGCCGGGCGGTTGCCCCGCATCAGCAGCGAGCCCTGCTCCTGCAGCCGGCCCTTGAGCGTGGGGCCCAGGTCCTTCATCAGGAAGGGCACGCCCGCGAACGGGCCGGCGGGGTCGAGACCATCCTGGAGCGGATCGTCGATCACGTCGTCGAACAACTCGACCACGGCGCCGATGGCCGGGTTCGTCAGGGCCACACCCGCGGCCACCTGGCGCGCCAGCTCGGCCGCCGTCACCTCGCCCCGGCGCACGCGCGCGGCCAGACCGACGGCATCGTGCGCGGCCCATTCATCCCAACTCATCGCCAAGGTCATGGTTTGCTTCCTTCCAAACTCGGTTCAATGCGGGTGCGTGTCATCAATTGCCCGGCCCCAGTTCCGCGCGCGGCGCGGCGGCCAGCAGGCTGCGGGTGTAGTCGCTCTCGGGCCGGGCGAACACGTCGGCGGTGCGGCCCTGTTCGACGATGCGGCCCTGGCTCATCACCACCACGCGGTCGCACAGTTGCGCAGCCACGCGCAAGTCGTGCGTGATGAAGAGGATGCCCAGGCCCAGGTCGCGCTGCAGTTCGCGCAGCAGGTCCAGGATCTGCGCCTGCACCGACACGTCCAGCGCCGAGACCGCCTCGTCGGCCACCAGCACCTGCGGCTGGCAGGCCACCGCGCGCGCGATCGCCAGGCGCTGGCGCTGGCCGCCCGAGAACTGGTGCGGGTAGCGTTCGAGCGCGCTGCGCGGCAGCCGCACGCGGTCCATCAGCTCGGCCGCCAGTTGCAGGGCCTGGCCCTTGTCCATGCCAAAGTTCATGGCCCCCTCGATCAGCGACGAGCCGACCGTCCGGCGCGGGTTGAGCGAGCGGTTCGGGTCCTGGAACACCACCTGCACGCGCGAGCGCAGCGGCCGCAGCGCGCGCTCGGGCAGCGCCTGCACCGCGTCGGCACCCCAGCGGATGCTGCCCTCGCTCGGGTCGATCAGGCGGATCATGCAGCGCGCCAGGGTGGACTTGCCCGAGCCCGATTCGCCCACCACGCCCACCGTCTCGCCCCGGTGCACGGCCACGGCCGCGTCGCGCAGCGCGGTGTTGTGCCGGGCGCGCCCCAGCCAGTCGCGCCGCACGTAGGTCTTGCCCACGCCCTGGGCCTCCAGCAGCGGCGCGCCACCGGGCAAGAGGCGCGGCGGCGGCGGCGTCATGCCGGGCACGGCGTCCAGCAGCATGCGGGTGTAGGCTTCGCGCGGCTGGCGCAGCACCTGCGCGCAGCCGCCCTGCTCCACCACCCGGCCCAGGTGCATGACCATCACGTCGTCGGCGATCTCGGCGACCACGCCCATGTCGTGCGTGATGAACAGCACCGCCGTGCCCTGCTCGGCCTGCAGTTCGGCGATGAGCTTGAGGATCTCGGCCTGCGTGGTCACGTCCAGCGCGGTGGTCGGCTCGTCGCAGATCAACAGCCTGGGCTTGAGCACCACCGCCATCGCGATCACGATGCGCTGGCGCTGGCCGCCCGAGAGCTGGTGCGGGTAGCTGGCGTAGATGCGCTCGGGATCGGGCAGGCGCACGCGCGCGAAGATCGCCAGGATGTGGCGCCGGCGCTCGGCCGGCGTCCAGCGGGTGTGGGTGCGCAGCAGCTCGTCGACCTGGTCGCCGCAGCGGTGCACCGGGTTGAGCGCGGTCATCGGCTCCTGGAACACCATGCCCATGCCGGCGCCGCGCAGCGCACGCAGGCGCTGCTCGCTGCAGCGGCGGCCCTGGTCGATCAGCACCTCGCCAGCCAGCCGCACGCTGCCGCGCGCCACCGTCAACTCCTTGGCCAGCAGGCCCATGAGGGTGGTGGCCAGCACCGACTTGCCCGAGCCCGATTCGCCCACGATGCACAGCGTGCGCCCGGCATGGATGGCCACGCTCAAGTCCTCGATGGCGTGCGGCCGGTCGGCGCCGGCGGGCAGCGCGACCTGCAGCTTGTGCACGGTCAGCACGGGCTCGCCGGCCAGTTCCGGCACGCCGGACGGCACCGGCAGCGGGGGGGAAAGGTCGCTCATCTCGTTTTCCTTCACAACGGCATCCATGGCTCAGGCGCGCTTGGCGAACTTGGGGTCGAGCACGTCGCGCAGCCCGTCGCCCAGCAGGTTGATGGCCAGCACCGTCGGCACCAGGAAGAGCGCCGGGAACAGCACGTTGCCGGGGTTCTGCGTGAACTGCACGCGCCCCTCGGCCATGATGTTGCCCCAGGTCGGCACGTCGGCCGGCAGGCCCAGGCCGAGAAAGCTCAGGATGGCTTCGGTGAGGATGGCCGAGGCGGCGATGAAGGTGCCCTGCACGATCAGCGGCGCCAGCGAGTTGGGCAGGATGTCGCGCCACAGGATGGTGAGGTTGGGCGTGGCCAGGGCGCGCGCGGCCTCGACGAAGGGCTCGTCGCGCAGGCTCATGACCAGTGCGCGCACCAGCCGCGTGACGCGCGGCACCTCGGGCACGGCGATCGCCAGGATCACGGTCGGCAGGCTGGCGCCGAACACCGCCACCAGCGTGATCGCCAGCAGCACCGCCGGGATCGCCATGATGCCGTCCATGATGCGCATCAGCACCGCGTCCACGCCCCGGAAGTAGCCCGCCAGCATGCCCAGCACACAGCCCAGCAGCACCGCCGCGACGGCGGTGACCACGCCCACGGTCAGCGAGATGCGGGTGCCGTAGAGCACGCGGCTCCAGACGTCTCGGCCCATGCTGTCGCTGCCCATCCAGAAGGTGTGCGCGATCTCGCTGCCGTCGGGCAGCAGCACGCTGCCGTGCGTGCCGGCGGCCACCGAGATGAAGCTCGCATCCATGGCCGAGGGGTCGAAAGTGCCCAGCCAGGGCGCCAGCAGGCCAATCGCCAGCAGCGCCAGCAGCACGCCGCCGCCGCCGCGCACCGAGCCGTTGCGCCAGAGTTTTTGCAGAGTTTCCATGTCGTCTCGCAAGCGATTCAATAGCGGATACGCGGGTCGAGCAGCAAGTAGCTCAGATCGACCAGCAGGTTGACCAGCACGTAGGCCACGGCGAAGAACAGCACCACGCCCTGCAGGACCGGGAAGTCGCGGTTGAGCACGGCATCCACCGTGAGCTGGCCCAGGCCGGGGATGGCGAACACGGTCTCGGTCACGACCACGCCGCCCAGCAGCAGCGCCGCGCTGACGCCGATCACGGTGGCGACCGGCACGGCGGCGTTGCGCAGCGCGTGGTGCGTGAGCACGGCGCGCTCGGTGATGCCCTTGGCGCGCGCGGTGCGGATGTAGTCCTCGGTCAGCGCCTCGCTCACCGCCGCGCGCGTCACCCGCGCCAGCAGCGCCACGTAGGTGACGGCCAGCGTCAGGCACGGCAGGACCAGTTGGTACAGCCAGGGCCCGATGCCGCCGGCCAGCGGCCGGTAGCCCTGCACTGGGAACAGGCGCAGTTCGAGCGCGAACAGGTAGATCAGCCCGTAGCCGATCACGAACACCGGAATCGAAAAACCCGCCACCGAGAACGCCATCACCGCGCGGTCCAGCCAACCGCCCATGCGCCAGGCCGCCAGCGTGCCCAGCGGCAGCGCGATCAGCACCGCCAGCAGCAGCGTGCCGCCAGCCAGCGAGAGCGTGGGCTCCATGCGCTGGCCGATCAGCTTGAGCACCGGCTCGTTGAGGAAGAACGAGTGGCCGAGGTCGCCCCGCAACAACTGGCCCACCCACAGCGTGAACTGCGTCCACAGCGGCTGCGTGAGGCCGAGCTGCACGCGGATACGCTCGATGTCCTCGCTGGTGGCGCCGTTGCCGCCGATGACGGCCGCCGGGTCGCCCGGCGTCAGGCGCACGATCATGAACACGGCGACGGCCACCACCAGCAGCACGGGCAGTGTCGCCAGCAGGCGTTTGATGAGGAAGCTCAACATGGCGGGCTTTCTGGGCTTACTGCTTGCGGATGTTCCAGTAGACCTGGGCGCCGGCCGGCACGATGCCGCTCACGTTCTTGCGCACGGCAGCGGGCACGGTGTACTGGCCCAGCGGCACGTGGGTGCCGACCTTGAAGGCGTGCCGTTGCGCTTCCTCGGCGAGCTTCTTCTTGTCGGCGTCGGTGGTGGCCTGCGCGAAGCGCGCCTTGATGGCCTCCAGCTCGGGATCGTCGAGCCAGCCGAACCAGCCCTTGTCGCCGCGCGCGTTCATCATCGCCATGGTCAGCGGGTTCTGGATGTCCTCGGCCACCCACGAGGTCATGAAGGCGCTCCAGCCGCCGGCGTTGGGCGCGTCCTTGCGGGCGCGGCGCGAGACCAGGCTCTGCCAGTCCATGTTCTGCAGATCGACCTTGAAGCCGGCCTGTTCGAGCTGCTGCTTGGCCACCAGCGGCATCTTGCCGATGGTGGTCTGGTCGGTCGGGCGCATCAGCACGATGGGTTCGCCCTTGTAGCCGGCCTCGGCCAGCAGCGCCTTGGCCTTCTGGATCTGCGGCACGCCGGTGTAGTCGCCGCTGTCGTCGGACGCGTAGGACGTGCCGCAGGGGTACATGCTGCGGCAGGTCTTGTAGAGCGACTTGTCGCCCACCTGGGTGCGCAGGATGGCCTCCTGGCCCAGCGCCAGCAGGGCCGCGTGGCGGATCTTCTCGTTGTCGAAAGGCGCGTGCAGGAAGTTGAAGCGCAGGCTGAACTGGAAGCCGTTGGGCTGGGCATCCACGATCTTGATGTCCGGGTTCTCGCGGAAGGTCTTGTATTGCTCGAAAGCGGGCTGCTCGATGATGTCGACCTCGCCGGCGAGCAAGGCGTTCATCTGCGTCTGCGGGTCGCGGATGAAGCGCCACTCGACCTTGTCGACGTACACGTTCTTGCCGCCGGCCGTGCCCGAGGGCGCCTCTTTCCTGGGCTGGTAGGCGGTGTTCTTCTCGAACACCGCGACCTCGCCGGGGCGAAACTCGTCGGCCTTGAAGAGGTAGGGGCCGGAGCCGACGATCTCCTTGATCTGCGTGTCGCCGGGCGTCTCGGCGATGCGCCGGGGCATGATGAAGGGCACGTTGGACGAGGGCTTGCCCAGTGCCTCCAGCACCAGGCCAAAGGGCTGTTTGAGCACCAGCTTGAAGGTCTTGGCATCGACCGCCTCGTAGTGGTCGAGCGCTTGCGCCAGCAGGCCGCCCAGGGTGTCGCGGCTGGACCAGCGCTTGAGCGAGGCGATCACGTCGTCGCTGGTGACCGGCGCACCGTCGCTGAAAGCCAGGCCGCCGCGCAGCGTGAAGGTCCAGGTCTTGCCGTCGGCCGAGGTGCTCCACCGGTCCACCATCTGCGGCTGGATTTTGCCTTGCGCGTCGGTGCCGAACAGGGTGTCGAACACCATGTAGCCGAAGTTGCGCGAGACATAGGCCGTGGTCCAGATCGGGTCGAGCACCGTGATGGTGGTCGAGGGCACGATGCGCAGCGTCTGGGTCTGGGTCTGGGTCTGGGTCTGGGTCTGGGTCTGGGTCTGGGTCTGGGTCTGGGTCTGGGTCTGCGTCTGCGCCTGGACGGCACTCGCGCCCAGGACCAGGGCGCCGCACACGGCGGCGGCGGCCAGTTGGCGGCGCTGGAGGCGGCCGGCGGTCCACGCGGGCAGGGCAAGAGTCATACGCATGTCGAATTCCTGAGGCGGGGGAGAAAGAAAATCCGGTCCAGGGCGGCAAGAACGTGTCCAAAGCGCCCTCATGACGACGCGGACTTTAGGCCTGGAAGCTGCTTTCCATCTATAGACAGTTTCGCCACCACCTCCAGAACAGTGGTGCACCGAAGCGGGCCGGGGACGACTTTGGTGCAGCTCAAACACCACGCCGGTGCACTCCCCGCCCGCCACGCCCTCCATCGACAGGACGCCCACCTTGCCCACACTCAGCCCCGACCCGACCTCCGGCATGCCGCTGGTGCGTCAGTTCCACGAGCAACTGGCCGCGCAGATCGACAAAGGCCAGCTCAAGCCCGGCAGCAAGCTGCCCTCGGTACGCCAACTGGCCCGCGAGACCGGCGTGAGCACCATGACCGTCACCAACGCCTATGCGCGCCTGGTGGCCGAGAACTACATCGAGGCCCGGCCCGGCAGCGGCTATTACGTGAGCAGCGCACCCGCCCAGACCCAGACACGCCGCAAGCCCTTCGTCGGCCGGACCTCGGTCGATGCGCTGTGGCTGCTGCGGCGCGTGTACGAGGACGACAGCACCCTGCTCAATGCCGGCTGCGGCTGGATACGACCCGACTGGCTGCATATAGACGGTGTACGACAGGCCCTGGCTGGCCTGGCACGCAAGAACGCCACCGGCCTGGCCAACTACGGCACGCCGCAAGGCTATCTGCCGCTGCGCCAGCACATCGAGTCGCTGCTGGCGCAACGCGCCATCCAGGCGCCGCCGCACCAGATCGTGCTCACCCACGGCGCCTCGCAGGCGCTGGACATCGTGGCGCGCGCGCTGCTGCAGCCGCGCGAGATCGCGCTGGTGGACGCGCCCGGCTCGACCAACTTCTTCGCCACCCTGCGCGCGCAGGGCATCCGCCCGGTCGGCGTGGCGCGGCGCGTGGACGGGCCCGACCTGCAGGCGCTTGAAGCCCTGGCCCAGCGCCACCGGCCCAAGGTCTTCTTCACCACCCTGCACCTGCACAACCCGACCGGCAGCTCCTGCTCGCCCACGGTGGCCTACCAGATCCTGCGACTGGCCGAGCAGTACGGCTTCCACGTGGTCGAGAACGACGTCATGGCCGGCCTGGAGCCGCCCGGCCTGCCCAGCCTTGCCAGCCTGGGCCAGCTCGACCGCGTCGTCTACGTCGGCAGCTTTTCCAAGACGATTTCACCCGCGCTGCGCGTCGGCTTCGCCGCCGCCAGCGAGGAACTGACCGACAAGCTGGTCTACCAGAAACTGGTGGGCAGCCTCACCAGTTCAGAGCTGACCGAGAAGCTGGCCCACAGCGTGCTGGTCGACGGCAGTTGCCGCGCCCACGTCCAGCGCCTGGCCCAGCGGCTGGCGCAGGCCCAGCAGCAGACCTGCGACGGGCTGGAGGCCGCCGGCATGCAGGTCTTCACACGCCCGGCCGGCGGCCCCTTTCTGTGGGCGGGCTTCCCGCGCGAAATCGACGTGCAGCGCGTCGCCCAGGACGCCGTGGCCGCCGGCATCCTGCTCGCCCCCGGCCAGTTGTTCGACCCCGACCAGCAGCCCCTGCCCTGGCTGCGGCTGAACGTCTGCTACGCCAACGAGCCGACCGTGTTCGAGTTCCTGGCGCGGCAGGTGCGGGGATGAGCGCGCGGGCGCCGACACATTCCTGTCACGGAAGTGCGCCACTCTTTTCGCTGCAACGCTGTCCCTGCCCACCGGCTCCTGCCCACCGGCAACAGCGAGAAAACATCCAACAGCAACGCGAGAACCATGAGCACCCAAGATCCATCCCCCACTGGCGATGCCGGCCTGTCCCAGCCTGCGCAAGATGCTTCCACCGAGCAACCCGCTCCCCCCGCCCGCAACAGCCGCCGCCGCTTCCTGGGCGGCATGGCGGCGCTGGGCGCCGCGCCGGCGCTGACCGCCTGCGCGACCGACAACGCCGGCACGGCGACCGACCCCGGCGGCCCTCCGCTGCCGGCCCCGCTGCTGGACCAGGCGCTGCGCGACCACGTCAAGACCATCGTGGTCATCTATGCCGAGAACCGCAGCTTCAACAACCTGTTCGCCGACTTCCCCGGCCTCGAAAAGCCGCTGTCGGCCCTCCAGCCGTCCGACTACACCCAGCGCGACCGCGACGGCAGCGTGCTGCAACAACTGCCGCCCGACTGGAACGGCACCGTCGAACGCGAGCAGACTGTCGAAGGCGTGACCTATCCGGCCGGCACGCAATACACGCCGGACCGGCCGAACGCGCCCTATGCCCTGAAAGGCCCGCAGGGCGAGGCCCTGCCGCTGGGCCTGGTCACGCGCGACCTGTGGCATGTGTTCTATCAGAACCAGATGCAGATCAACGGCGGCAAGAACGATGGCTTCGTGGCCTGGGGCGATTCCGGCGGCCTGGTCATGGGCCACTACGCCGACACGAAGTACAACCTGCGCCTGTGGGACATCGCCCAGGAGTTCGTCCTCTGCGACAACTTCTTCCAGGGGGCGTTCGGCGGCTCGTTCCTGAACCATCAATACCTGATCTCGGCCACCGCACCCTATTACCCGGATGCGGCGAATTCGGTCGCGCGCACCCAGATCGCCAGGCTCAAGGGCGGCGACCCGCTGTCACCCGAACTGCTGCCCCTGGACAACAGTCCGGCCAGCGCCCTGCAAGGCGCACCGAAATTCGGGCCCAGCGCGCTGACGCCGGACGGCTATGCGGTCAACACCATGGCCCCGCCCTACTGGCCGACCTGGACCCGGGACGACGACCATCCCGCCTACGCCCAGCCCAACCAGCCCAACGTGCTGGTCCCGCAGGTCCATGAGCACATCGGCGACAAGCTCGACAAGAAGGGCATCGGCTGGGCCTGGTACGCGGGCGCCTGGCAGGCCACTCTCGATGCATTCAAGGACTCCAAGGGCATTCCCAAGATCCCCAACTTCCAGTATCACCACCAGCCCTTCAATTACTTCAAGGGCCTGGGCCCCGAGTACCCGGAAAAACGCCGCCAGCACCTGCGTGACGGCGGGCTGGGCGACGAGGCGCGCAGCAACCGCTTCCTGGCCGACGCCGAAGCCGGCCGGCTCCCGCCGGTCACCTTCTACAAGCCGCAAGGCAATCTGAACATGCATGCCGGCTACGCCGACGTGGCCTCGGGCGACCGCCACATCGCCCACATCGTCAAGAGCCTGAAGGCCAGCCCGCAGTGGAAGAACATGGTGGTCGTGATCACCGTGGACGAAAACGGCGGTTGGTGGGACCACGTGGCGCCGCCGCGCGGCGACCGCTGGGGCCCGGGCACACGCATTCCGGCCCTCGTCGTCTCGCCCTTTGCGCGCAAGGGCACGGTTGACCACACCGTCTACGACACGGCCTCGATCCTGCGCCTGATCACCCGCACCTTCGGCCTGGAAAAGCTCGAGGGCCTGAAGCAACGCGACGAGGCCATGATCGCGCGCGGCCAGCAGCCCCTGGGCGACCTGACCAACGCCCTGCAATTCAGGGCCTGACCAGGGCCTGACCCGCTGGGGAATGCCGGCCTCAGGGTCGGGCCAGGCCACGCGCCCTCCATGACCGGCTTTTCGAGGTGTTCCCCCACACCCCGCGGGGCCGCCATTGCATAGAATGAAACACCCCCTCCGATGCCCGCGAGGGGTTTTGTCGTTGTCCTTTCTTCTTGCGCCGCGCCCGCGCCTCGTTCATGCAGTTGCCCAAGCTCTCTCCCGGAAAACGCCACGCCCTGCCCCGCCCGACCGGCTCGGCCGACGCCCTGCTGCTGGCGCAGCTCGCCACGCGCGAGCGCGGCGACGGCCGCATCACCGCCATCGTCACCGCCAGCGCGCAGGACGCCCAGCGGCTGATGGGCGAGCTGCCCTTCTTCGCGCCCGCGCTGCGCTGCACGCTGTTCCCGGACTGGGAGACGCTGCCCTACGACGCCTTCTCGCCGCACCAGGACCTGATCTCCGAGCGGCTGGCCACGCTGTGGGCGATTTCGCAGGGCGAGGCCGACGTGGTGGTGATCCCGGCCACCACCGCGCTCTACCGGCTAGCGCCGCCGGCCTTCCTGGCCGGCTACACCTTCCACTTCACCTCCGGCCAGAAGCTCGACGAGGCGCGCCTGAAGGCGCAGCTCACGCTGGCCGGCTACAGCCACGTCACGCAAGTGGTCGGCCCCGGCGAGTACGCGGTGCGCGGCAGCCTGATCGACCTGTTCCCAATGGGCTCGCCGCAGCCCTACCGGGTCGATCTGTTCGACGACGAGATCGACTCCATCCGCACCTTCGACCCCGACACCCAGCGCAGCCTGTACCCGGTGCCCGAGGTACGCCTGCTGCCCGGGCGCGAGTTCCCGATGGACGACGCCGCGCGCGCGCGTTTCCGCCAGCGCTGGCGCGAGCTGCTCGAAGGCGACCCGACCAAGAGCCGCATCTACAAGGACATGGGCAACGGCGTGGCCACCGCCGGCATCGAGTACTACCTGCCGCTGTTCTTCGAGCACACCGCCACCGTCTTCGACTACCTCTCGCTGCAGGAGGCGCCGGGCCGGGCAGAGCCCGGACCTGGGGGCCGTCCGTCCTCGCGCGGCGCCACGCTGGTGCTGCACGGCGACCTCGAAGCCGCCTTCCGCGCCTTCTGGCAGGACACCGCCGAGCGCTACCGCATCGCCCGCACCGACCCCGAGCGGCCGGCGCTGCCGCCCGAGGCGCTGTTCCTGAAATCCGACCAGTTCTACGAGCTGACCCGCCCACACGCCCAATTGGCCGTGCGCGCCGCCGCCGAGGGCGGGGCCGATGACGTGGCGGCCAGCGCCTTCGCGCAGGCCCTGCCCAGCCTGGTCGTCAGCAAGGGCGGCGAGGAGCCACTGAACAAGCTGCAGGCCTTTCTGCGCCAGTCCGGCCAGCGCGTGCTGGTGCTGGCCGAAAGCGACGGCCGGCGCGAGAGCCTGCTCGACTTCCTGCGCGCCAGCCAATTGCAGCCGGTGCTGTTCGACAGCCTGGCCGAGTTCCAGGCCAGCGACGAGCCGCTGGGCCTGGCCACCTCCACGCTGGTCAACGGCTTCGACTGGGCCGAGGCCGGCATCGCCCTGGTCACCGAGACCGAGCTGTTCGCCACCAGCACCGGCGCGCGCCGGCGCCGCCGGCAGGAGCAGACCAGCGACGTCGATACCCTGATCAAGGACTTGAGCGAGCTCAAGGTCGGCGACCCGGTGGTGCACGCGCAGCACGGCATCGGCCGCTACCACGGCCTCATCAACATGGACATCGGCCAGAAGAACGCCGATGGCAGCCCGGCGCTGCAGGAGTTCCTGCACCTCGAATACGCCGACCAGGCCACGCTCTACGTGCCGGTCAGCCAGTTGCACCAGATCAGCCGCTACAGCGGCGTGGCACCCGACGAGGCGCCGCTGCACCGCCTGGGCAGCGGCCAGTGGGAAAAAGCCAAGCGCCGTGCCGCCGAACAGGTGCGCGACGCCGCCGCCGAGCTGCTCAACATCTACGCCCGGCGCGCCGCGCGCCAGGGCCACGCCTTCCGCTTCCACGCGCAGGACTACGAGACCTTCGCCACCGACTTCGGCTTCGCCGAGACCGCCGACCAGGCCGCCGCCATCCACGCCGTGGTCCAGGACATGATCTCGCCCCAGCCCATGGACCGGCTGGTCTGCGGCGACGTCGGCTTCGGCAAGACCGAGGTGGCGCTGCGCGCGGCCTTCATCGCCGTCATGGGCGGCCGGCAGGTCGCCTTCCTCGCACCCACCACGCTGCTGGCCGAGCAGCACTACCAGACGCTGGTGGACCGCTTCGCCAAGTGGCCGGTGAAGATCGCCGAGATGAGCCGCTTTCGCACCGCCAAAGAGGTCAACGCCGCCATCCAGGGCCTGGGCGACGGCACGGTGGACATCGTGGTCGGCACCCACAAGCTGCTGGCCAAGGATGTGCGCTTCGAGCGCCTGGGCCTGCTCATCATCGACGAGGAACACCGCTTCGGCGTGCGCCACAAGGAAGCCATGAAGGCCTTGCGCGCCGAGGTTGACGTGCTCACGCTCACCGCCACGCCCATCCCGCGCACGCTGGGCATGGCGCTGGAGGGCCTGCGCGACCTGTCGGTCATCGCCACCGCGCCGCAGCGGCGGCTGGCCATCAAGACCTTCGTGCGCAACGAGAACAACGGCGTCATCCGCGAAGCCGTGCTGCGCGAGTTGAAGCGCGGCGGCCAGGTCTACTTCCTGCACAACGAGGTAGAAACCATCGAGAACCGGCGCGAGCGCCTGGCCGAGCTGCTGCCCGAGGCCCGCATCGCCGTGGCCCACGGCCAGATGCCCGAGCGCGAGCTGGAGAAGGTGATGCGCGACTTCGTCGCCCAGCGCTACAACCTGCTGCTGTGCTCGACCATCATCGAGACCGGCATCGACGTGCCCACCGCCAACACCATCGTCATGAGCCGCGCCGACAAGTTCGGCCTGGCCCAGTTGCACCAGTTGCGCGGCCGCGTCGGCCGCAGCCACCACCAGGCCTACGCCTACCTGATGGTGCCCGACATCGAGAGCCTGACCAAGCAGGCCGCGCAGCGGCTGGAGGCGATCCAGCAGATGGAGGAGCTGGGCAGCGGCTTCTACCTGGCCATGCACGACCTGGAGATCCGCGGCGCCGGCGAGGTGCTGGGCGAGAACCAGAGCGGCAACATGCTCGAAGTCGGCTTCCAGCTCTACAACGAAATGCTGTCGGAGGCCGTGCGCTGCCTGAAGGAAGGCAAGGAGCCCGACCTGCTCGCCCCGCTGGCCGCCGCCACCGACATCAACCTGCACGCCCCCGCCCTGCTGCCCGACGACTACTGCGGCGACGTGCAACTGCGCCTGTCCTTCTACAAGCGCTTCGCCACCGCGCGCGGCAGCGACGAGATCGATACCCTGCTCGAGGAAATCGTCGACCGCTTCGGCAAGCTGCCGCCGCAGGCCCAGACGCTGGTGGACGTGCACCGCCTGCGCGTGCTCAGCGCCCCTTACGGCGTGGTCAAGGTCGATGCCGCGCCGGGCGTCATCCACATCACCTTCCGGCCCAGCCCGCCGGTCGATCCCATGGCCATCATCGGCCTGATCCAGAAGAACCGGCACATCAAGCTCGCCGGCAACGAGAAGCTGCGCATCGAACGCGCCCTGCCCGACCCCAAGGACCGCGCCCAGATGGTGCGCGACGTGCTGCGCAACCTGGGCCAGCCGCTGCCGCCGCCGGCCGCCAGTGTCCCCGCGCGCCAGGCGGCGACCGCATGACGCGGCCCCCGCAGGGCGGCACGGCAGGCGCCCTCGCGGCACCCGCGCCAGCCGCTCCAGC
>JASGEH010000091.1:0-7855 GCA_047606565.1 Comamonas sp. | reverse complement strand
TGGCGCATGCCTTCTTCGCCTTCTTCCAGCACCCGGGAGAAGCGCTGGTCATGCCCGACATTACCTACAGCTTCTACCAGGTGTACTGCGGGCTCTACGGCATCGCCAGCGCGTCGGTGGCCTTGCGCGAGGACCTGACGATCGACGTCGAGGCCCTGGCCGCGCGCGGCCGCGCCCCGGGCGCCGCCGGTCTGGTGGTCGCCAATCCGAACGCGCCGACCGGCATCGCGCTGGCGCTGGCGGACATCGAACGGCTGCTGCAGGCCTACCCGCAGCGGGTGGTGCTGGTGGATGAGGCCTATGTGGACTTCGGCGCGCAGACCGCCATCGGCCTGGTCGCGCGCTACCCCAACCTGCTGGTCGTCCATACCCTGTCGAAGTCGCGCGGGCTGGCGGGGCTGCGGGTGGGCTTCGCGGTGGGGCAGGCTCACTTGATCGAGGGGCTCGAACGGGTCAAGAACAGCTTCAACTCCTACCCTCTCGATCGCCTGGCCCTGGCCGGCGCCGTGGCGGCCTACGAGGACGTGGCGTATTTCGACGAGCGCCGCCAGGCCGTCATGGCCACGCGCGAGGTCTTGAGCGAGCAGCTCCGGGCGCTGGGTTTCGAGGTGCTGCCTTCGTCCACCAACTTCGTGTTCGCCCGCCATCCCGGGCACGACGCCGCCACGCTGCAGGCCGCCCTGCGCGCCCAGGGTGTGCTGGTGCGCCACTTCAAGTCGCCGCGCATCGCGCAGTTCCTGCGCATCACGGTGGGCACGCCGGCGCAATGCGAGCGGCTGCTCGATGGGCTGCGGCAGACCCTGAAGCGGGTCTGAGATGTGGGCCTGAAATGCGAGCCTGAGCTTCGGTGTGACCCGCGTTTTGCCCCCCGGACTGAGTCATTCCGTTACATATGGTCAAATGTCCGGGCGTCCAGCATGGGCGCGTATGTTCAACCAAGGGAGCAAAAGATGCATTTCCTGAAACAAGGTTTGGCCATCCTGTTGAGTTCGCTGGCGCTGCACGCCTGGGCCGCGGACGTGAACAAGGACGATGCGGCCGCGTTGTCCACCATCAAGGGCATCGGTCCGGCGACGGCCGAGCGCATCGTGGCCGAGCGTAAGAGCGGCGGCAACTTCAAGAGCTGGGACGACCTCATTGCCCGTGTCAGCGGCGTGGGCGAGAAGAGCGCTGCCAAGTTCTCGGCCGATGGCCTGAAGGTCGGCGGCAGCGCCTACAAGCCGCCCGCTGCGGCCGCCAAGTCGGGTGGCAAGGACGACAAGAAGAAGTAGCAGCTGGCGGCCCTGCCGCCGCTGCGATCCGCCAGCGCCTCGTGCATCGAGGTGGCGGGTCAAGCAAAAGCCGCTGACCGGGTCCAGCCCGCAGCGGCTTTTTTCTGGGTGAGCCTGGGGGGGCGATGCCGTTTTGAACGCCCCCTGATCAATGAGCGGGCTGCTGGTGCGTGGCCAGGAAGTCGACCAGTGCATCGAGTTCGTTGGACTTGTCGAAGATGGCGTCGGCGCCCAGCTCGGCGCAGCGCCGGCGCATGTCGAGGGTGGCGTAGTTGCTCAGCACCACCATTTTTTGATCCTTGCGACGCTCGCGCATGACATGGAGCACGCCCAGGCCGCTGCCTTGCTTGAGAAACAGGTCGGCAATGACGATCTGCCACTTCTCCGGGTGGCGCCTGAGCCATTTGCAGGCTTCATCCTCGCCATCGGCTGTGCCGACGACCTCAAGAGACGTCAACTCCTCAAGCGCGCTGATCAGGTTGTCCCGGATCGTCGCGTTGTCTTCAACAATAAAGGCGGGCACTTTTGCAGTCACGGGCTCAATCTATCGGCTTGGGGACAATGTACGAGCGAGGATAACGCCCGCACCCCAGCCATCCTGACGGGTAACAGACGCAGGGCGTGTGGGAACTTTCCTACGCATATGACATCGCCGTCCCCCGTTTTCAGGATGTGCTCATGCGCAAGAATGTCTCGCGGTAGTAGGCCAGTTCCTCGATGGATTCCTGCACGTCGGCCAGCGCGGTATGGGCCTGCTTTTTCTTGAACTGGCTGTAGACGTCGGGGCGCCAGCGCTTGGCCAGCTCCTTGAGGGTGCTCACGTCGAGGTTGCGGTAGTGGAAGAAGGCTTCCAGCCTGGGCATGTAGCGCACGAGAAAGCGCCGGTCCTGGCCGATGGTGTTGCCGCACATCGGCGCCGTGCCCTTGGGTACGTACTGGCCCAGGAAGGCGATCAGCTCGGCTTCGGCCTGGGCTTCGGTCACGGTCGAGGCCTTGACCTTGTCGATCAGGCCGCTGCGGCCGTGGGTGCCCTTGTTCCAGGCGTCCATGGCGTTGAGCACGGTGTCGTCCTGGTGGATGACGAAGACCGGGCCCTCGATGCGGGTCGCGAGGTCGGCGCTGGTGACGACGACGGCGATTTCGAGCAGGCGCTCCTTCTCGGGGTCGAGGCCGGACATCTCGCAGTCGAGCCAGACCAGGTTCTGGTCGGATTTCTTCAGGGGGGCCGGGGTGGCAGGGGAGGGGGCGATTTCTGGCATGGGCGGCATTGTCGCCGATGACGCCTGGCGTGCCGGCCTGGGGAATTTCCTGGCACGCTCTAGAATCGCGCCATGTCCGAATCGATGATGTTGACGTGGGGGGTGGCGCTGGCCATCGTGTTGCAGGTGCTGGTCAAGACCTGGCTGGCGCAACGACAGGTGCGCCATGTGCGGGCCCACCGTGGCGAGGTGCCGCAGGCGTTCCGCGGCGCGGTCAGCCTGGCCGCGCACCAGCGGGCCGCCGACTACACCGTGGCGAAGTCGCGCGTGGGCAGCGCCGAGTTGCTCTACGGCACGCTGGTGCTGATCGGCTGGACGCTGGGGGGCGGCCTGCACGCGCTCAACCAGCTCCTGCTGGCCGCCATGGGGCCGGGCCTGCTGCAGCAACTGGCTCTGCTGGCGGCCTTCGCCGTGATCTCCGGCCTGCTGGACCTGCCGTTCTCGCTCTACCAGACCTTTGTGGTCGAGCAGCGCTTCGGCTTCAACCGCATGACCTGGAAGCTCTGGGCTGCCGACGCCGTCAAGGGCGCGCTGTTGAGCGCCGTGATCGGCCTGCCGCTGGCCGCGCTCATCCTGTGGCTGATGGGCTCCGCCGGCACCAGCTGGTGGTTGTGGGCCTGGGCGGTTTGGACCGGCTTCAGCCTGCTGATGCTGGTGATTTATCCGATGTTCATCGCGCCGCTGTTCAACAAATTCCAGCCGCTGGCCGACGAGGCGCTCGAAAGCCGCATCGCGGCGCTGATGCAGCGCTGCGGCTTCTCGGCACAGGGCTTCTACGTGATGGACGGCAGCCGGCGCAGCGCGCATGCCAACGCCTATTTCACCGGCTTCGGCGCGGCCAAGCGCGTGGTCTTCTTCGACACCCTGCTGGCCAAGCTCGCGCCGTCCGAGGTGGATGCGGTGCTGGCGCACGAACTGGGCCACTTCCACCACCGCCACATCGCCAAGCGCATGGTGGCGATGTTCGGCCTGAGCCTGCTGGGCTTCGCGCTGCTGGGCTGGCTGGCGGCCCAGGACTGGTTTTACCTGGGACTGGGCGTGCAGCCCACGCTGGGCGGGCCCAACGATGCGCTGGCGTTGCTGCTGTTCATGTTGGTGCTGCCGGTGTTCACCTATTTCATGGCGCCGCTGACGGCCGCGTCCTCGCGCCGGCACGAGTTCGAGGCCGACGCCTATGCCGCTCGGCAGGCCAGCGGGCGCGACCTGGAGAGCGCCTTGCTCAAGCTCTACGAGGACAACGCCTCGACGCTGACGCCGGACCCGCTGTTCGCGCGTTTTTACTATTCGCACCCACCGGCCAGCGAGCGCCTGGCGCGCCTGGCCCAGGCCTGACATTGAAAGACAGCCCATGTCCAGCCAACTGCGCGTGAAGGACTATTCGGCCCAGCCCTTGCGCCAGGCGACCGCCGCCGAGGTGGTCTCGCAACTGGCCCAGCTCCAGGGCTGGCAGCTGCGCGGCGATGGCGAGTCGGTGCACATCCACAAGACCTTCCGCTTCGCCGATTTCTACGAGACCATGGCCTTCGTCAACGCGCTGGCCCTGATCGCCCACCGGCTCGACCACCACCCCGACCTTGGCGTGCACTACGGCCGCTGCGAAGTCAGCCTGTCCACGCATGACGTGCGCGGCCTGTCGCCGGCGGACTTCGAAAGCGCCGCCGCCATCGATAGGCTGCTGGCCTGAACCGTTTCCCACATCGAATGAATCACCTTTCCGGACTGGTCGTCGCCGCCCATGGACGCCACTGCCTCGTCGAGACCGACACCGGCGCGCGCGTGATCTGCCACCCGCGCGGCAAGAAGAACCAGGTGGTGGTGGGTGACCGCGTGGCCTGGCAGCCCAGCGGCGACGAGGGCACGGTCGAGCGCGTGCTGGCGCGGCGCAATCTGTTCTATCGGCAGGACGAGATCCGCACCAAGGCCTTCGCGGCCAACCTCGACCAGGTGCTGATCCTGGTGGCCGCCGAGCCGGAGTTCTCCGAAAGCCAGCTTGCGCGCGCGCTCATCGCCTGCGAGCAGGCCGGCATCGCGCCGCTGGTCGCCCTCAACAAAAGCGATCTGGTGGCGCCGTTCGCGCGCGCCTGGCAGCGGCTGCTGCCGTACCGGCACATGGGCTACGGCGTGCTGCCGCTGTCGCTGCGCGAGGCCGGCGAGGTCGACTGCGAGCACCTGAAGGCGCACCTGGCGGGCAAGGCCACGCTGGTGCTGGGCCCTTCGGGCGCGGGCAAGAGCACGCTGGTCAACCTGCTGGTGCCCTCGGCGCAGGCGCAGACCGGCGAGATCTCGCAGGCGCTCAACTCCGGCCGCCACACCACCACCAGCACCCGCTGGTACTGGGTCGATGAGGCGGGCGCAGCGCCCGATCCGGCCGGTGCATCCGGACCATCAGAGCCCTCCGCGCGCACGGCGCTGATCGACTCGCCCGGCTTCCAGGAGTTCGGCCTGCGCCACATCGAGGCCGCGAACCTGGCGGCCTGCATGCCCGACCTGCGGCCGCACCTGGCCGATTGCCGTTTCTACAACTGCACGCACATGCACGAGCCCGGCTGTGGCGTGAGGGCGGCGGTACGGGCTGATGACGCGTCCGGCGCGACGGCCGATGCGGACGCGTCGATCAGCGAGAACCGCTACCGCATCTACCGCATGCTGTTCGAAGAACTGTCGCAGGCGCCCCGCTATTGAGGGGCGGCGTTGCCGGCCGTCAGGCCGCCAGCAGCTTCTGCAGCTCGCCGTTCTCGTACAGCTCCATCATGATGTCCGAGCCGCCGATGAACTCGCCCTTGACGTAGAGCTGCGGGATGGTCGGCCATTGGCTGTAGTCCTTGATGCCCTGGCGGATCTCGGGGTCGTCGAGCACGTTGACGGTGACCAGGCTGGCGCGGGTGTCCACGCCGACGGCCTTGAGGATCTGGATGGCGCGGCCGGAAAAGCCGCACATCGGGAAGCTGGCGCTGCCCTTCATGAACAGCACGAGGTCGTTGTTCTTGACCAGATCGTCGATGCGTTGTTGAGCGTCGCTCATCGTGAACTCCTGTTGGCTCTGAGATTTCTCTGAAATGGGGGCGCTAAGAACGTCAACACGTTCTAAGGCCAAGCGGGAATTATCCCGTGATTGGCCGCTGCCCGCCGCTGCAGCGTTCGATGCCGGCGAGGTCGCGGCGGCTGCCGACGTGGGCGTAGCCGGCCGCATGCAGCAGCTCGCGCACGGCGCCGGCCTGGTCGTAGCCGTGCTCGATCAGCAACCAGCCGCCCGGGCGCAGATGGGTGCGGGCCTGCCGCACGATCTGGCGGATGTCGTCGAGGCCGTCGCGCCCCGCCGTCAGCGCCGACAGCGGCTCATGCGCCAGCGCGGGCAGGTGGCGGTCGCCTTCGGCGATGTAGGGCGGGTTGGTGGCGATCAGCTCGTAGCCCGGGCCGCCGGGGTGGCCGGCGAGCCAATGGCCCTGCCAGAAGGTGACGGGCAGGCCGAGCTGCTGCGCATTGGCGCGCGCCACCGCCAGCGCGTCGGCGCTGGCGTCGAGCGCGTGCACCTCGGCCGCCGGGCAGTGGGCGCGGATCGCCAGCGCGATGGCGCCGCTGCCCGTGCCCAGGTCGATGGCGCGCGGCGCGGGGCGTTCGGCCAGCGTCTCCAGCGCCCATTCGACCAGGGTTTCGGTGTCGGGCCGGGGAATCAGTACGCGCGCATCGACCTGCAGCCGCAGGCCGAAGAAGGCCTGGTGGCCGACCAGGTAGGCCAGCGGCTCGCCGGCGGCGCGACGCGCGGCGAGCGCCCGGAAGGCGGCGAGCGGCTCGCCGGCCAGCCTGTCCTGGTCGTGCGTGATCAGCCAGGCGCGGTCGCCCTCGCGCCCCAGCGCGTGCAGCAGCAGCAACTGGGCGTCGAGCCGGTCCAGGCCTTGCTGGCCGGCCTCGCGCAGTGCCTGGGCGACGCTGGGGGAGGCGGCGGCGTCGATGCTGGCGTTGACGGGACGGGTCATGCCTGGCCCTCAAGCTCGGCCATTTGCTCGGCCTCGCGCGCGTGCTGCAGCGCGTCGAGCACCTCGTCGAGGTCGCCTTCCATGACGAAGCCGAGCTTGTAAAGCGTGAGGTTGATGCGGTGGTCGGTGAGCCGGCCCTGCGGGAAGTTGTAGGTGCGGATGCGGTCGGAGCGGTCGCCGCTGCCGATCAGGCCCTTGCGCAGCGCGGCTTCCTGGGCGGCTTTTTCGCTGCGCGCCTTTTCCTGCAGCCGCGCCTGCAGTACCTGCAGCGCCTTGGCCTTGTTGCTGTGCTGGCTGCGGCCGTCCTGGCACTCGGCGACCAGGCCGGTGGGCAGGTGGACCACGCGCACGGCCGAGTCGGTCTTGTTGATGTGCTGGCCGCCGGCGCCGCTGGCGCGGAAGGTGTCGATGCGCAGCTCGGCCGGGTTGAGCGTGATGGCCTGCTGCTCGTCGGGCTCGGGCATCACCGCCACGGTACAGGCGCTGGTGTGGATGCGGCCCTGGGTCTCGGTGGCGGGCACGCGCTGCACGCGGTGGCCGCCGGATTCGAAGCGCAGCCGGCCATAGGCGCCGTCGCCCACCACGCGCAGCACGATTTCCTTGTAGCCGCCGAGTTCACTCTCGTTGGCGCTGATGACCTCCAGCCGCCAGCCGGCGCGCTCGCCATGGCGAGTGTACATGCGCGCCAGGTCGCCCGCGAACAGGGCTGACTCGTCGCCGCCCGTGCCGGCGCGGATTTCGAGGAAGGCGTTGCGCGCGTCGTCCGGGTCGCGCGGCAGCAGCAGGCGCTGCAGCTCGCCGTCGAGGGCTTGCAGTTCGGCCTCGGCGGCGCTGATTTCCTCTTGCGCCAGCTCGGCCATGTCGGGGTCGCCGAGCATCGCGCGCGCGGCGGCCAGGTCGCCTTCGCGCTGCTGGTAACGCGCCCAGCGGCCGGCCACGGCCGTGACGTCGGCATGCTCGCGCGAGAGCACGCGGTACTGGGCCATGTCGCCCATGATGTCCTCGCGGGAGAGCAGGAAGTCCAGCTCGCCGAGCCGGTCGGCGTAGCGCTGGAGCTGCTGGCGGATGAAGTCTTGCATGGGATTCGGGTGTCGAGTCAGGTACCGATGGAAGGCGGGTCACGGCGAGGCCGTTGCGGGCGTCGGACCTGCCGCGAAGCGCGGGGCGCCCTGAATGGGAAAAGGGGAAAAGTATTCATGGCGCCGGAGCGGCGCATGAGGCGGCCGAGCGCCGCTAACGTTCCCTGCGCAGGAACAGCTTGCTGACGGCCTGGGCCGTGTGCTCGCGCTGGGCGGCGTCGCCCGAGTGCAGTTCGGCCATGGCGCCGTGCAGCATCTTCTGCGTGATGCCG
>JASGEH010000090.1:0-6645 GCA_047606565.1 Comamonas sp. | reverse complement strand
GGTGCCTCCGGCGACGGCGGTGATTGCCGCCCTGGTGCTGGGTGAACACATCCCGGCACTGGCCTGGGCCGGCATGCTGCTGGCCGTGATCGGCATTTTTCTGGTGACGCGGCAAAGGGCGGTGAGCTCGGCGTGAGGCGCCACACGGGGAAGGTGGCGCCTGTCCTCGGGCCGTGCAGAGGGTCGGGATGACGTCGACGACGTCTGGCGCATCTTCGGGCTCGAAGGCGGCGATGTGGCTGACGGGAGCCGCGACTGCGGGCGCCGTCAGGCGCGCTGGCAGTCGGTCAGTGCCCGGTCGAGCGCGCCGGCCAGCCAGTCGATGTCGTGGGTCTGGAAGGCCAGGGGCGGGCGCAGCTTGAGCACATTGCCGTGGGGACCGGCCACGGAGGTGAGAACTCGCTGCTCGCGCAGCTTCTCGACCACGTCCAGGGCCAAGGCCTTGTCCGGCGTCTTGCTGGCGCGGTCGGTCACCAGTTCGAAGCCGATGAACAGGCCCGCGCCGCGCACGTCGCCCACGGATTCGTGGCGCTCGGTGAGCCTGCTCAGCTCGGCCAGCAACTGGCCGCCCACTTCCAGGCTGTGCTGCTGCAGCTTTTCCTCGCGGATCACGCGCAGCACGGCTTGCGCCGCCGCGATCGAGACCGGGTTGCCGCCGAAGGTGTTGAAGTAGGGAATCTCGTCGCTGAAGGCGGCCAGTACCTCGGGCCGGGCGAACAGGCCGGAGACCGGGATGCCGTTGCCCATGGGTTTGCCGGTGGTGACCACGTCGGGCACCACGCCGTGGCGCGCGAAGCCCCAGAACGCCTCGCCGGTGCGCGCGAAGCCGGGCTGCACCTCGTCGGCGATGAAGATGCCGCCGTTGCGGTGCACCACCTCCACCGCCTCCTTCAGGTAGCCGGCTGGGCCGGGCAGCACGCCGTCGGAGGAGAAGATGGAGTCGGCCATGAAACCCGCGAACTTGATGCCGTGCGCGGCCAGGTCGTCGATCTGTCGTTGGATTTCGGCGGCGAACCAGGTGCCCAGGTCGGGCGCCTCGACGCGGTAGCGGTCGGGCGCGGGCACCAGCCGCGTGGTGGCGTCCAGCGGCTGGCCGCTGCCCAGCGCGGGCGAGGCGCCCGAGGTCAGGCCGCTGGTGCCGTGGTAGGCCTCGCGGCTGACGATGATGCCGCTGCCGCCGCTGTAGGCGCGCGCGATGCGGATGGCCAGGTCGTTGGCCTCGGAGCCCGTGCACATGTACATCGCCTTGGTGATCTCGGCGGGCAGGGTGCTCAGCAGGTCTTCGGTGTAGTCGAGGATGTGTTCGTGCAGGTAGCGCGTGTGGGTGTTGAGCTGCTGCATCTGCTCGTGGACCGCCGCGACCACGGCCGGGTGGCAGTGGCCGATGCTGGCGACGTTGTTGTAGACGTCGAGGTATTGGTCGCCATGCGCGTCCCACAGGTATTGGCCCTGGCCACGCACCAGATGCACGGGCTGGCGATAGAAAAGCCGGTACGAGTCGCCCAGCAGCCGGGCGCGTTTTTCCGTGAGCCGGCGTTCGCTGGCGCCGAGCGCGGCGGCATGCTCGGCGCGGAAGCTGTTGGTGTCCATGATGGTGGAGCGGGTGGCCATGGCGGTCTTTCGATGGGGTGGGTGGCGAAAGGGGAGGAAGGCAGCACTGCAGTTGAACGGGACGGCCGCAGGGTCTGATCGGAGGTGACCCGGTGGGCGTGCGAAACCGCCGCGGCCCGTTGGCACATTAAGTGCTGGGATATTTTAGTGTGTATGCACAAAAAAACGCAAATGCACATAAATGCACATTTTGTGCCCATTCCTGCACTCTCTTGGTGCTGGGGTCGGTTCTGAAACCCTCATGTCCTGAATGGATTCCGCTATGAAGAGCCTGCCGCTTTCCCTTGCCCGCCTGTATCGCCCACTGTCTGCCCTGGTCCTGATGGCGGCCGCTTGCGCCGCACACGCCGGCACCATCACCGTCTATACCGCGCTCGAGGAAGACGAGATCAAGGATTACGTGGCCGCCGCCAAGAAGGACATGCCCGACCTGGACATCAAGGTGCTGCGCCTGTCGACCGGTGACCTGGGGCCGCGCATCCTGGCCGAGGCCGCCAATCCGCGCCACGACGTGATCTGGGGCTGGGCCGTGACCAACATGCTCGACCCGCGCATGACCGCGCTGCTCGAACCCTACGCCGCCAAGGGCAGCGACAAGCTCAATGCCAAATACCGCGCGGCCGATGGCAAGTGGTTCGCCGCCACGGGCTACATGGCCGCCTTCTGCGTCAACACCGAGGTGCTCAAGGCCAAGGGGCTGCCGGTGCCAACGAGCTGGAAGGAACTGGCCGATTCCAAGTACAAGGGCGAGGTGGTCATGCCCAACCCGGTGTCCTCGGGCACCGGCTATCTGCAGATCGCGGCGCTGCTGCAGTCCAAGGGCGAGACTGAGGGCTGGAAGTACCTCAAGACGCTCGACGGCAACGTGGCGCAGTACATCAAGTCCGGCTCGCGGCCTTGCAAGGCCGCGCGGGCGGGCGAGTTCGGCGTCGGCACCTCGCTGGCCTTCGCGGCCATGCAGTCGATCGAGGAGGGCTATCCCATCAAGATGGTGATTCCCAGCGATGGCGCGGGCTACGAACTGGAGGCCTCGGGCCTGATGGCCGCCGCCAGGAACAAGGCCGACGCCAGGCGTTTCCTGGACTGGACGCTTTCGCCTGCCGCCGCCGCGCTGTATGGCAAATACAAGGAGATCGTGACGATCGCGGGCACACCGCAGTCCAAGGCCAGCAAGGACGCAGGCTTGCCGGCGGACCTCTCGGGCGTGCTGTACCCGATGGACTTCGAGAAATCGGCCAAGGCGCGCGAGGCCATTCTTTCGGACTGGCAGAAAACCATCGGCCGCTGAGCGTTTGCGCTGCTCTTTTTTCCTCTTCTGTCGCCGCGCGCGGATTTGCCCATGTCCCTCTCCATTCAGAACCTGAACAAGTCGTTCAACGGCCAGGCCGCGCTCGAACGCATCAACCTGTCCATCTCCAGCTCGGAGTTCATTTGCCTGCTCGGTCCCTCGGGCTGCGGCAAGACCACGCTGCTGCGCATCATCGCGGGCCTGCTCGACGCCGACCACGGGCGCATCCTGCTCGATGGCCGCGACCTGGCGGCGCTGCCGGCGCGCGAGCGTGGTTTCGGCATCGTGTTCCAGTCGTATTCGTTGTTCCCGCACATGACGATTGCCCAGAACATCGGCTACGGACTGAAGATCCGCAAGACGCCGCCAGCCGCCATCGCGCAGCGCGTGCAGGAGCTGCTGGAGGTGGTGCGGCTGCCCGGCTTTGCCGACCGCTACCCGGGCCAGCTCTCGGGTGGCCAGCAGCAGCGCGTGGCGATCGCTCGGGCGCTGGCGGTCAACCCTGCGCTGCTGCTGCTCGACGAGCCGCTGTCGGCGCTCGACGCGCGGGTGCGCGCCGGCCTGCGCCAGGAACTGCGCGAGGTGCAGCAACGCCTGGGCATCCCGACGCTGATGGTCACGCACGACCAGGAGGAGGCCATGAGCATGGCCGACCGCATCGTCTGCATGAATGCCGGCCGCATCGAACAGGTGGGCACGCCGCGCGAGCTTTATCTGCGTCCGCGCACGCGCTTCGTGGCCGACTTCATGGGGCATAGCAATCTGCTGCCCGCAGCGGTGGCTGCCGAACTGCTGGGCGGACGTCCAGAGGCCGGGGATGATGGGGCGGCGCCCGGGGAGATGGACCTGTGCCTGCGTCCCGAGCACATCGCGCTGGCGGCGCGGCCAGGTGCCGAGGGGCGTGTCACGGGCGTGAGTTTCCTGGGCAGCATCCAGCGCGTGCAGGTCGAATGGAAGGGGCTCAGCCTGCTGGCCGAGACCCGCGGCGGCCAGTTGCTGCAGGTGGGCGATGCGGTCGGTGTCGTGGTGGCGGATCGGGAGAACTGGGCCTGGGTGCCGGTTGCGGCGCGCAAGACGGCGGGAGGCGTGTGATGGCGGTGAACAATCTTGCCGGCAGCCGCCTGGGTGCGGCGTCCGACCGCTGGCTGCTGCGGATCTGCCTGTGGCTGCCGCTGGCCGCGCTGGTGTTGTTCTTCGGGTTGCCCATGCTGGGCATCGCGTGGCGCAGCCTGGTCGATGACGGCAGCGGCGCGGTCGGCTTCGGCAACTACCTCGCGCTGCTCGACACACCCGGTGTCTGGCGCGCGGTGCTCAACAGCCTGGTGCTGGGGCTGAGTACCACGGTGCTGACCGTGCTGCTGGCTTTCGTCGTTGCCTACGGCATCGAGCGCACCGCAATGCCGGGCAAGCGACTGATTTCGCTGGTGATGACGCTGCCGGTGCTGGCGCCCTCGCTGGTGCTGGGTTTGGGGCTGATCTTCTTGCTCGGACGCAACGGCGTGGTCGGCAAGATGCTGGGCATGCGGCCCGACGTCTACGGCTTCTGGGGGCTGCTGCTGGCCGACGTGCTGTACGCGCTGCCGCAGGCCATCCTGATCATCCGCGCGGCGCTGCGCCACGGCGACGCGCGCCAGTACGAGGCCGCCGAGATGCTGGGGGCGGGCGGCTGGCGGCAGTTCTTCGACATCACGCTGCCGGGTGTGCGCTACGGCTTGCTGAGCGCGGCCTTCGTGGTGTTCACGATCACCATCACCGATTTCGGCAATGCGGTGGTGATCGGCGGCGACTTCTCGGTGCTGGCCACCGAGATCTACAGCCAGGTCAGCGGGCAGATGAAATTCGGCATGGGCGCGGTGGTCGGCATTCTGCTGCTGCTGCCGGCCGCGCTGTCGGTCTGGATCGAGCGGCTGGCTACCCGGCGCCAGGCGGTGGCTGGCACCGAGTCGGCCATGCCGCTGGTGCCCGGCCGCCTGCCGGCGCGCGACATTCCGGTGTTCCTGGCTTCAGCCCTGACGGCGGGCTGTGTCGCGCTGGTGGTGTTGACCGTGGTGCTGGCGAGCTTCATCCGGCTGTGGCCCTATCGGCTGGACCTGACCTTGCGTCACTACGACATCGACATGGCGGGTGGCTACGCCTCGCTGTGGACGTCGATCTGGGTGTCCGCACTGGCTGCCGCCGTCGGCACGGGGCTGCTGTTCATGCTGACATTCGGCGTGCGCCGCATGCCCGGCCGTCTGGCGAGCGTGGCGGGCCTGCTGTCGGCCATGCCGGTGGCCGTTCCGGGCCTGGTGCTGGGGCTGTCCTACGTGTTTGTCTTCAACAGCGCCAGCATGCCCTGGGGGCTGCTGTATGGGTCGGCCATCCTGATCGCGCTGTGCAACTACATGCACTATCACACGCAGGGCTACACGGCCATGATGACCGGCATGCGCAATGTGCCGGGCGCCCTGGAAGACGCCACGACGGTGCTGGGCGGCGGCATGGGCCGCATCCTGGGCGATGTCTACCTGCCGGCGGTGCGCGCCACGCTGGTGGCGGTGGCCTTGTTCCTGTTCATGCGCTCCATGGTCACGCTGTCGGCCGTGATCTTCCTGGTCACGCCCGACGTGCCACTGGCCGCCGTCACCGTGATGCGGCTCGACGAGGCCGGCATGACGTCGCAGGCGGCGGCGTTTTCGACGTGCATCATGGTCATTGTTGCTACGATCGCAGCATTGCTGCATGCGTTAACGCATTCCCGCGCGAACGCCCGCTGATCCACTGTCCTCCATCCACCACCGCCACTCGCCCATGCTCCAGGAAGCCCGGTTGCACCGCATACGCGCCTTGCTCTCGACCTTCAGCCAGGTCAGCAGCGAGCGTATCGCGCAGGACCTGGGCGTTTCGCGCGAGACTGTGCGGCGCGACGTCCTGGAGCTTGAGGGACAGGGTGTGCTGCGCCGGGTGCACGGTGGCGTCGTGGCCGTCAGCGCCGAGCCCGAGCTGCCGCTGGTGGTGCGCCAGGCGGTACGCGCCAAGGAGAAGCGCGCCATCGCGCGCGCGGCGGTGCGGCTGGTGCAGCCTGGCCAGACCTTGTTCATCGACGCCGGCAGCACGACCACGCAACTGGCCGAGGAACTGTCCTCGATGAGCGGACTGACGGTGATCACCAACGGCCTGAACGTGGCGCTCAAGCTGGCTGCCGCGGATACGCAGCGCGAAACGGGCAATTCGGTGCTGCTGCTGGGCGGCAGCGTCAGCCCCGCGCTGGCGGCCACCTATGGCGACATCACGGTGGCCGAGATCCACCGCTACCGTGCCGATGTGGCGCTGCTTTCGCCTGTAGGGCTGAGTGGCCAGCATGGCGCGACCAGCTTCGAGCATCACGAGGCGACCATTGCGCGTGCCATGGCCCAGCGGGCGGCCAAGCGCATCATCCTGGCCGACCACAGCAAGATTGGGCAGTCCAGTCGCGTGGTCTATGCCGGGCCGGGTGACATCGATGTCGTCGTCACCGATGCCGCCGCGCGCGCCTTGCCGGCCCTGGAGGAATTGCAGCAGACGCGGTGCGAGGTGCTGCTGGCCTGAGTACGAGGCCAGCAGTCCGCACTTGCGGCCTCAGCCGCAGCGTACGGATTCAACCTTGTTGTCGGCGTCGAGCACCAGGTTGGCGCGTTGTGCGTTGTATTCCTGGGTCACGGCCTGGCCGGGCTGCAGCACGCGCACGCCGCGGGCGCCGGTGCGTTCGCGTACCTGGTTGATGAGCG
>JASGEH010000089.1:0-10459 GCA_047606565.1 Comamonas sp. | reverse complement strand
GCCTGTGCGGCAAGTACAAGCGCCTCAAGCACCGCGGCGTGACCTGCGAGAAGTGCGGCGTGGAAGTGACGCAGGCCAAGGTGCGCCGCGATCGCATGGGCCACATCGACCTGGCCGCGCCCTGCGCCCACATCTGGTTCCTGAAGTCGCTGCCCTCGCGCCTGGGCCTGGTGCTCGACATGACGCTGCGCGACATCGAGCGCGTGCTGTACTTCGAGGCCTACGTGGTGATCGATCCGGGCATGACGCCGCTGAAGAAGTTCAGCATCATGTCCGAGGACGACTATGACGCCAAGCGCAAGGAATACGGCGACGAGTTCGTGGCCAAGATGGGCGCCGAAGGCATCAAGGATCTGCTCGAGGACATCGACCTCGACGCCGAGATCGAGCGCCTGCGCGCCGACATCAATGCCGGCGGCTCCGAGGTCAAGCTCAAGAAGAACGCCAAGCGCCTGAAGGTGATCGAGGCCTTCAAGAAGTCCAAGATCAAGCCCGAGTGGATGGTGCTGGACGTGCTGCCCGTGCTGCCGCCGGACCTGCGTCCGCTGGTGCCGCTGGATGGCGGCCGCTTCGCCACGTCGGACTTGAACGACCTGTACCGCCGCGTCATCAACCGCAACAGCCGCCTGCGCCGCCTGCTCGAACTGAAGGCGCCGGAGATCATCGCGCGCAACGAAAAGCGCATGCTGCAGGAAGCCGTGGACAGCCTGCTGGACAACGGCCGCCGCGGCAAGGCGATGACGGGCGCCAACAAGCGCGCCCTGAAGTCGCTGGCCGACATGATCAAGGGCAAGAACGGCCGCTTCCGCCAGAACCTGCTGGGCAAGCGCGTCGACTACTCGGGTCGTTCGGTGATCACCGTGGGCCCGACCCTCAAGCTGCACCAGTGCGGCCTGCCCAAGCTGATGGCGCTGGAGCTGTTCAAGCCCTTCATCTTCTCCCGCCTGGAGCAGATGGGCATCGCCACGACCATCAAGGCCGCCAAGAAGGAAGTCGACGCCGGCACGCCGGTGGTCTGGGACATCCTCGAAGAGGTCATCAAGGAGCACCCGGTTCTGCTGAACCGCGCGCCCACGCTGCACCGCCTGGGCATCCAGGCCTTCGAGCCGATGCTGATCGAAGGCAAGGCCATCCAGCTGCACCCGCTGGTCTGCGCGGCCTTCAACGCCGACTTCGACGGTGACCAGATGGCCGTTCACGTGCCGCTGTCCGTGGAAGCGCAGCTGGAAGCCCGCACGCTGATGCTGGCCTCCAACAACGTGCTGTTCCCGGCCTCGGGCGAGCCCTCCATCGTGCCGTCGCAAGACGTGGTGCTGGGTCTGTACTACACGACCCGCGAGCGCATCAACGGCAAGGGCGAGGGCATGGTGTTCGCCGACATCGGCGAAGTCCAGCGCGCGCTCGACGCTGGCGTGGTCGAGCTGACCGCCAAGATTACCGTGCGCCTGACCGAATGGGTCAAGGACAAGGAGACCGGCGAGTTCGTGGCCGAGACCAAGCTGGTCCAGACCACCGCCGGCCGCGCGCTGCTCTCGGAAATCCTGCCCAAGGGCCTGGCGTTCGAGAACATCAACAAGGCGCTCAAGAAGAAGGAAATCTCGCGCCTGATCAACGCCTCCTTCCGCCGCTGCGGCCTGAAGGAAACCGTGGTGTTCGCCGACAAGCTGCTGCAAAACGGCTTCCGTCTGGCGACGCGTTCGGGCATCTCGATCGCCATCGAGGACATGCTGGTGCCGCCCGAGAAGGCCGGCATCATCGAGGCCGCCGAGAAGGAAGTGAAGGAGATCGAGCAGCAGTACGTCTCGGGTCTGGTGACTTCCGGCGAACGCTACAACAAGGTCGTGGACATCTGGGGCAAGGCCGGCGACGCCGTCTCCAAGGTGATGATGGCCCAGCTCGCCAAGCAGAAGGTGACCGACCGCAACGGCAACGAAGTGGACCAGGAGTCGTTCAACGCCATCTACATGATGGCCGACTCGGGCGCCCGGGGTTCCGCAGCGCAGATCCGCCAGCTCGCCGGCATGCGCGGCCTGATGGCCAAGCCGGATGGCTCGATCATCGAAACCCCCATCACGGCCAACTTCCGTGAAGGCCTGAACGTGCTGCAGTACTTCATCTCCACCCACGGTGCCCGTAAGGGCCTGGCGGATACGGCGCTGAAGACCGCGAACTCCGGCTACCTGACGCGCCGCCTGGTCGACGTGACGCAGGATCTGGTGATCACGGAAGACGATTGCGGCACCTCCAATGGCAACTACATGCGCGCCATCGTCGAGGGTGGCGAAGTCATCGAGTCGCTGCGCGACCGCGTGCTGGGCCGCACCACGGCCGAGGAAGTGCTGCACCCGGAAACGCGTGCCGTGCTGCTGCCGGCCGGCAAGCTGCTCGACGAAGACGCGCTCGACCTGCTGGAAGAAGCCGCCGTCGACGAAGTCAAGGTGCGCACCGCGCTGACCTGCGAAACCCGCTTCGGCCTGTGCGCCAAGTGCTACGGCCGCGACCTCGGCCGCGGCTCGCTGGTCAACAAGGGCGAAGCCGTGGGCGTGATCGCCGCGCAGTCGATCGGCGAACCCGGCACCCAGCTGACCATGCGGACTTTCCACATCGGCGGCGCGGCCTCGCGTGCGGCGGTGGCCTCCAGCGTGGAAGCCAAGTCCAGCGGCATCATCAACTTCAACTCGACCATGCGTTACGTGACCAACACGCGCGGCGAGCTGGTGGTGATCTCGCGTTCGGGTGAAATCATCATCCAGGACGAGCATGGCCGTGAGCGCGAACGCCACAAGGTGCCTTATGGCGCGACGCTGACCATCAAGGCCGACCAGACCATCAAGGCCGGCACCATCCTGGCCAACTGGGACCCGCTGACCCGCCCGATCATCACGGAATTCGCCGGTCAGGTGAAGTTCGAGAACGTCGAGGAAGGCCTGACGGTGGCCAAGCAGGTCGACGACGTGACCGGCCTGTCCACGCTGGTGGTGATCGATCCCAAGCGCCGTGGCTCGACCAAGGTCGTGCGGCCGCAGGTCAAGCTGGTCGATGCCCAGGGTCACGAGGTGAAGATCCCCGGCACCGATCACTCGGTGACCATCGGCTTCCAGATCGGCGCGCTGATCCAGGTGCGCGACGGCCAGGACGTGGGCCCCGGCGAAGTGCTGGCCCGCATCCCGGTCGAAGGCCAGAAGACGCGCGACATCACCGGCGGTCTGCCGCGTGTGGCTGAGCTGTTCGAAGCCCGTTCGCCCAAGGACAAGGGCATGCTCGCCGAGATGACCGGCACGGTCTCCTTCGGCAAGGAAACCAAGGGCAAGGTGCGCCTGCAGATCACCGATCCGGACGGCAAGGTCTGGGACGAACTCGTGCCCAAGGAAAAGAACATCCTGGTGCACGAAGGCCAGGTGGTCAACAAGGGCGAAGTCGTGGTCGACGGCCCGGCCGATCCGCAGGACATCCTGCGCTTGCTGGGTATCGAGGAACTCTCGCGCTACATCGTCGATGAAGTGCAGGACGTCTACCGCCTGCAGGGTGTGAAGATCAACGACAAGCACATCGAGGTGATCGTGCGCCAGATGCTGCGCCGCGTGGTGGTCGAGAGCTCGGGCGATTCGACCTACATCGCTGGTGAGCAGGTCGAGCGTTCGGAAATGTTCAACACCAACGATGCGCTGCGCGCCGAGGGCAAGCAGCCCGCGACGTACAGCAACATCCTGTTGGGCATCACCAAGGCATCGTTGTCGACCGACTCGTTCATCTCGGCGGCCTCCTTCCAGGAAACCACCCGCGTGCTGACCGAAGCGGCCATCATGGGCAAGCGCGACGAACTGCGTGGCCTGAAGGAAAACGTCATCGTCGGCCGCCTGATTCCGGCCGGTACCGGCCTGGCTTACCACGACGCCCGCAAGGCCAAGGACGCCATGGACGAGGCCGAGCGCCGCGCCATCGCCGAAGCGGAGGCCGCCGAGGCCGCTGCCTTCGAGGCGGCCGCCGAATCCGGCGACGCACCCGCCGGCGAATAAGCGGCACGCGCCCGCCTGTCCCGGCCAGGCGGTGCGCTTCGCGTTCCAGCGCCTTCCATCCTGCAAGGGGTGGAAGGCGTTTTCGTTTTTCAAGATTCCTGGAGATTCCGATGACGCCCTGGCTTGCGCTCTTGCTGGCCTTGCTTCTGGTCTGCTGGGCCATTGGCGCGCAGCAGCGCCTGGCGCGCCTGCGCGCGCAGGTGATGGCGGGCTTCGTCCCGGTCGGCGAGGCCGGCCAGCGGCTGGCCAGCCTGATCCATACGCTGGTCGATACCCCCGCCAGCGCCGCCGCCCCGGTCGATCCCGCTTCCCCGGCCGCTTTACCGCCGCACGAGGCCTTGGCGCCGGAGGCCCCGGCCGTGCTCGCGCCCTTGCGCGGCGCGCTGCTGCAATACGTGGCGGCCTTGGCTGCCGCCCAGAGCCGGCCGCTGTCGCCCGAGGCCATTGCCGCGCTCAATGCGGCGCAGCAACTGCTGTGGGCGCTTTGGCAGGAGCGGCTGGTGACGGCATCACAGCCGGCGGCGGGTGATGCGCAGACGCGGGTCGATCACGTCGATCGCGCCGTGGCCGAACCAGGCCTGCCGGCGGGCGATCCCGCCCGGGCGCTGCTGCACCAATGGCTGCAGGCCGAAGGGCAGTACCGCTTAACGGCCGCGCAGTTCAACGTCGCGGTGGACGAGCACAATCGGGCCATCCGTCAATTCCCAGCCCGGGCCCTGGCCGGGCTGATGGGCCTCGAACCCACCGCTTCCCTGGCGCTTGCGCCATCCTCGACCGATCCCTTGCAGGCGCAGACATGAGCGAACCCCTTCCCTTGCCGCTTTGGCGCCAGCTGCAGGCCGCCGCGCAGGTGCTGCAGTTGGTGCGACAAGGCCATTCGATGAACGACGCGCTGGCGCAGGTCCACGACGTGCCCCGGCCCGGCGTGCAGGCGCTGGCCTTCGACGCGCTGCGGCGCTGGGGCCTGGCGCAGGCCCTGCGCGCGCAACTGGCACCGCGCGCGCCGGTGGCCCGCGCCGATGCCTTGCTGTGCCTGGCGCTGGCCCTGCTGGTGCCGCAGCCGGCCGCCGCCTACGCCGACCACACGGTGGTCAACCAGGCTACCGAGGCCGCCAAGCGCAGCCCGGCCATGCGCCATCAGGCCGGTTTCATCAACGCCTGCCTGCGCCGCTTCCTGCGCGAGCGCGAGGCCTTGCTGGCCGTCGCGCAGCAGGGCACGCAGGCGCGCTGGAACCACCCCGACTGGTGGATCGAGCGGCTGCGCCGCGACCACCCCGATGCCTGGCAGTCGATTGCCCGGCAGAACCTGGCGCGCGCGGCCATGACGCTGCGCGTCAACCCGCGCCGCGCTTCGCTCGCGCAGTACCAGGACCGGCTGGCCGAGGCCGGGCTGCCGGCGCGCCAGGTTGGACCCCATGCCCTGGCGCTGGAAATGCCGGTGCCGGTGCAGGCCTTGCCCGGTTTCGATCAAGGCTGGGTCGCCGTGCAGGATGCCGCCGCCCAACTGGCCGCGCCCCTGCTGCTCGACGGCCTGACCGCGGCCCCCGGTCAGCCGCTGCGGCTGCTGGACGCCTGCGCCGCGCCGGGCGGCAAGACCGCGCACCTGCTGGAGCTGGCCGACGCCGAGGTGCTGGCGCTGGAGATCGATGCCGTGCGCGCGCGCCGCATCGACGAGAACCTGGCGCGGCTGGGTCTGGCCGCCGAAGTCCGCATTGCCGATGCGGCCGACGTCGACCACTGGTGGGACGGCCGCCTCTTCGATGGCATCTTGCTCGACGCGCCGTGCAGCGCCTCGGGTATCGTGCGGCGTCACCCGGACATCCCGTGGTTGCGCCGGGCCTCCGATATTGGCGCGCTGGCGGCCCTCCAGCAGCGCCTGCTCGAGCGCCTGTGGCCGCTGGTCCGGCCGGGCGGGCGGCTGCTGTTTTGCACCTGCTCGGTCTTCAAGGCCGAGGGCGATGACCGGATCGCGGCGTTCCTGGCGCGCAACAGCGACGCGAAGCGCCTTTCCGCGCCCGGCCATTTATTGCCGCACGGCGGCAGTGACGCCGACGATATGCCTGACAATGCCTCTCGTGAGCACGACGGCTTTTATTACGCGCGGTTGGAAAAGATCGGGGCTTGATACCCCGGCCTGGCTGTCTCCGAGGCTGTGTCGGGCACTGTGGGTGGTGTTGGCGGCAGGGCTGGCGCTGCTGGGACTGACCGCTGTCCCGGCCCACGCGCAGGAGGCGCGGGCCGCCGGTGTGCGGGTGCTGGAAGCCTCGCTACATGAGCGCGATACCGCCGTGCGGCTCGATGCCCACCTCGCGCTGGCCCTGCCCGAGGCCGTCGAGCAGGCGCTGCGCAAGGGCATTCCGGTCATTTTCGTGGCGCAGACGCGCATCGTGCAGTCACGCTGGTACTGGCGCGACGCCATCCTGGCCGATACCCGCCGCTACTACCGCCTCTCCTACCAACCCTTGACCGACCGCTGGCGGCTGGGCATCAGCGCTGAACGCCCCCAGGCCGGCGGCGGGCTGACCTTCGGGCAGAATTTCGCGTCGCTCGATGAGGCGCTCAACGTTTTGCGCCGCCTCGGAGAGTGGCGCATCGCCGCCCGCACCGACTTCGCCAGCGGCGAGGTCTACCGCGTCGAATTCGCCTTCCACCTGGATGTGGCGCAACTGCCCCGGTTGCTGCAGATCGGCATGTCCGGCCAGGACGACTGGCGCATCGCCGCGCAGGTCGACTTCCGGTGGACGCCCGAGCCGCCCGCGCCGACGCCGAATCCGACTGCCGCGCTTGCGGACACGCCCGCCGCCGCGCCACCCGCCGGGCAGCCGGCGAGCGAAGGGGAGGGCGAGTGATGACGCCGCAGGCGCCCGGCCCGGGCGATGCGGGCACCGGTGCCGCTGCGGGCAGCGGCCGCTCCGCCTCGCTGGGCCACATGCCGCAGCGCCTGATCACCGACGCGCGCAGCGTGCGCTGGGCCTTGCTGCTGGGCGGCGTGGCCATGGTCGGCATCGGCTTGGTGCTGTTCTTCATGCTGACGCTGGCCACCAGCAACCAGGCGCTCTACGAGGTCAATTACAGCCGCCTGCTGGCCATCAACACCGGGGTGGCCTGCCTGCTGGGGGTCATCATCGTGTGGGGCGGGGCGCGGTTGCTCAGCCGCGTGCGGCGCAACAAGTTCGGCAGCCGGCTGCTGCTCAAGCTGGCGGCCATCTTCGCGCTGGTCGGCTTCGCGCCGGGCCTGCTGATCTACTTCGTGTCCTACCAGTTCGTCTCACGCTCCATCGAGACCTGGTTCGACGTCCGCGTCGAGGCGGCCCTGGAGTCCGGCCTGAGCCTGGGCCGGCTGAGCCTGGAGGCCTTGTCCAACGACATGGCCAACAAGGCCCGCGCCAATGCGCAGCAACTGGCGGGCACGTCGAATGCCGCGGCGGCGCTGACGCTCGAGCGCATGCGCGCCCAGCTCGACGCCGACGACCTGCAACTGTGGAGCGCCAGCGGCCAGTTGCTGGCCAGCGTGGGCGACTCGCGCTTCCAGCTCAGCCCGCGCCGGCCCACGGCGCAGCAGATGCGCGAGGCCCGCGCGCAGCAGGCGCTCTCCACCATCGAGGGGCTGGACGACGCCTCGGCCGCCTCGGCCAGCCGCGTGCGCGTGCAGACGCTGGCCGTGGTGCCGGCCTCGGGCTTCGACCTGCTGGCCGAGAACCGCTTCCTGCAGATCACCCAGCGCCTGCCCGAGACCCTGGTGCGCAATGCGCTGCAGGTGCAGGATGTCTACCGCGAATATCAGGAGCGCGCGCTGGCGCGCGACAGCCTGCGCGGCGTCTACATCGGTACCCTCACGCTCAGCCTGTTCCTGGCCGTGTTCGGCGCCATCCTGCTGGCCGTGCTGCTGGGCAACCAACTGGTGCGGCCGCTGCTGTGGCTGGCCGAAGGCGTGCGCGAAGTCGCTGGCGGCAACCTGGCTCCACGCGACGTCATGACCCACCGCGACGAGCTCTCTGGCCTGACGCGCTCCTTCGCCTCCATGACGCAGCAGCTCGCTGACGCGCGTGCCGCCGTCGACGTCAGCATGCGCGAAGTCAACGAAGCCCGGGGCAACCTGCAGACCATCCTGGACAACCTGACCTCCGGCGTGGTCGTGCTCGACGCACAGGGCCGCATCGTCACCAGCAACCCCGGCGCCACCCGCATCCTGCGCGTGCCGCTGGCCGCCTGCGAGGGCCAGACGCTGGCCGCGCTGGACGGCCTGGCCGAACTGGCGCAGGGCGTGCAAGCCCAGTTCGAGGCCTTCCTGGGCGAACAGGAGCAGCACTCGATCGACCATTGGCAGCAGTCCTTCGAACTGCGCCCGACCCCCGGCGAAGTCGACGGCGGCGCCAGCAGCCTGCTCGCGCGCGGCGCGCTGCTGCCCGGCGACCGCCGCCTGCTGGTGCTGGAGGACATCTCCGAAATCGTCTCGGCCCAGCGCACCCAGGCCTGGGGCGAAGTCGCGCGTCGGCTGGCGCACGAGATCAAGAACCCGCTCACGCCCATCCAGCTGTCGGCCGAGCGGCTCGAATTCAAGCTGCAAGATCAGCTCGAAGGCCCCGGCCGGGCCATCCTCCTCAAATCCGTCAAGACCATCGTCGACCAGGTGGACGCCATGAAGCGGCTGGTCAACGAATTCCGCGACTACGCCCGGCTGCCCCAGGTCCACCTCGCGCGTATCGATCTCAACGCGCTCGTCGCCGAGGTGCTGCACCTCTACGAATCCGAACACGCCCAGGTACCGGTGCGCGCCGACCTCGACCCGGCCTGCCCGCCCATCATGGGCGACGCCCAGCAACTGCGCCAGGTCATCCACAACCTGCTGCAAAACGCCCAGGATGCCACCGAAAGCACCCGGCCCGCGAGCGCCGAAGTGGCCGCTGCCGCTGCCGCTGGCACGCCGCCCGCCGCCGGGGCTGGGCGGCCCGAAGTCGTCATCCGCACCCTCTGGAATCCCGACACCCAGCGCATCCGCCTGCTGGTGCGCGACAGCGGGCCGGGCTTTGCCGAACACATCCTCAAGCGCGCCTTCGAGCCCTATGTCACCACCAAACCCAAGGGCACCGGCCTGGGCCTGCCCATGGTGAAAAAAATAGCGGAAGAACATGGCGCGCGCGTTGATATCTCCAACCGCCTCATCAATGGCCAGATCCATGGCGCGCAGGTCGCGCTTTCGTTTAAAGTTGCTGCCTGACAACAGTGCGGTTTGAAGGCGACGCATTCCAGCGATGCGCGGCCTTCAGGCCAGGTTCGACGACGGGCAATGGGCCCACCCTGACGGGACAAGCTATGGCGAATATCTTGGTGGTGGACGACGAGCTGGGCATTCGTGACCTGCTCTCGGAAATCTTGAATGACGAAGGACACGCGGTCGAGCTCGCGGAAAACGCCGCGCAGGCGCGCGAGGCCCGTAACCGCCAGCAGCCCGACCTGGTCCTGCTCGACATCTGGATGCCGGACACCGATGGCGTCACCCTGCTCAAGGAATGGGCCGGCAACGGCCAGCTCAGCATGCCCGTCATCATGATGAGCGGCCACGCCTCCATCGACACCGCCGTCCAGGCCACCAAGATCGGTGCCTACGCCTTCCTCGAAAAACCCATCACCCTGCAAAAGCTGCTCAAGGCCGTCGAGCAGGGCCTGGCGAAGTCGCAGCAGCCTGCCGTCGCCGCCAGCCCTCTCAAGCCCGCCTTGGCCCTGCATCCGACCGCCGCCAGCCACCCCGCACCTACCGATCCGGCCGAACGCATCCGTCCCAGCCAGCCGCCGCTGACGCCCCCGATCGCCCTGGGCCCGCAGGCCGAGCAGCGCTTCGCCCTCGACAAACCGCTGCGCGAAGCCCGCGACGAGTTCGAGAAGGCCTACTTCGAATTCCACCTCGCCAAGGAAAACGGCTCCATGACCCGCGTCGCCGAAAAAACCGGGCTGGAGCGCACCCACCTCTACCGCAAGCTCAAGCAACTCGGCGTCGACCTCTCGCGCAACAAGCGCAATGCCGGTTGAATCGGGAAAAATCCGGTCGAAGCCAAAGGCGGCTATTTTTCTTGCTACAATTCCGCTTCTTTGCAAGGCCTGGTAGCTCAGTCGGTAGAGCAGCGGATTGAAAATCCGCGTGTCGGTGGTTCGATTCCGCCCCAGGCCACCAGAATTCAGAAATCGACGGGTCATCTCCATGGAGGTGGCCCGTTTTTCTTTGGGGGCTGAGCCAAGCGGCAACCGCGTTCGCGGGCCGGAATGCTCCGGCTTGTTGCTAGCGCGGGAGACCAAGCCGCGCATGCCGGCCAGCCATGGACCCGTAGAATCGCAGGGTTGCGCGCCTTGCGCCTTTCCTTCCTTCCATTCGAGACCTTCGCGGCCACGGTTCCTGCATGTTGCGCAGGGGCGGGCCGGGCGTCTGACCGAGCATGTTGACCTTCCAG
>JASGEH010000088.1:0-6877 GCA_047606565.1 Comamonas sp. | reverse complement strand
CTTGCGTTGCTTGTTGTCGTAGTCAAAGATACCCCCGTAGCTCGGCGGTGCGAGCCTGGAGGTCTTCGAGCTGGCTGCCAATCTGGTTGATGCGTTCTGCGTCCATGGTGTGCGGTCTTTCCAAATTCTGTAGGGGAGCGGGGGCCGGGCGGCGCACGGCGGCGGCGCCGGCCAGCGGCAAAGCCCCGGATTGTCCCATGCCCGGACCGGGGCATCGGGCTATCGCGCATCATAGGGATACGGCGGCCGGCAGGACGCGCTGACTCGCTCTACACTGCGGGGCTGCCAGAACGTGTTGACGATCTTCTCATGGGGTGCGTTGTCCCGCCAGGGGTGTGGCTGCAAGGCGCAAACCGCAGGCGGGCTGGTGGCCCGGCGAGGATTTGCAACGCCGCAGACGCGCGCCTGGCGGGGCAACCCGAAGGGCATGGCTCCAAAACGCGCCCGCTCGGCGTTGCAGACCTTGTCAAGGCCCCGGCATTGACTGCGGCCTGCGCCTTGATCGGACGCGTTTTGAAGCCATGCGCACCCCATGAAAAGATCGTGAACAGGTTCTGAGACGCCCCCCGAAGCGCCTGCGGCGCCTCCCCCCACTGGGGGGCCGCAGCACCGGCCGGGCAAAGCCCGGCCACGCTGCGACTTGAAGGGAAGCCCGCTCGCGCATAGCTCTAACGGTACTGCCCCGCGGGCGTTCTCACCGTTCAGGCTACTACTACGGCCGCGCCAGCCCCAGATGCTCGCGCAGCGTGCGCCCCAAGTACTCGCGCCGGAAACGCCCGCGCTTTTGCAGCACCGGCACGACGTGGTCGACGAAGTCGTCGAGGCTGTGCGGCAGTTCGGGCGGCATCAGGTTGAAGCCGTCGGCGCCTTCGTGGTCGAGCCAGTGCTCGATGTGGTCGGCGATCTGCTCGGGCGTGCCGACCACGGTGCAGTGGCCGCCACCGGCGGCCAGCCGGCCCAGCAGCTGGCGCACGGTGGGGCGTTCGGGTTCGGTCTCGATGATGCGCAGGATGGTGGCGTAGCGGCCCTGCGGGCCCTTGAACTCGACCAGCGGCGGCAGCGCCGGAACGGGCGCATCCAGATCCCAGCCCGAGCAGTCCTGCAACAGAAAGGTGCCGAGCTGGTTGAGCGAGGATTCGGCGGGCAGCAGTTCGTCGAGCGCGCGCTGCCGGGCGCGCGCCTCGGCCTCGGTCGAGCCGACGAAGGTGACCAGCCCCGGCATCACCGGCACGGGCGCGGTGCGGCCGGCGTCGGCGACGCGGCGCTTGATGTCGCGGTAATAGCTTTGCGCGGCGGGCAGGTCGTAGGCGACGGCGTAGATGGCCTCGGCGCGGCGCGCGGCGAGGTCGCGGCCCTGGTCTGAAGCGCCGGCCTGGAACAGCACCGGGTGGCCTTGCGGCGGGCGCGGCACGGTCAGCGGCCCGTCGACGCGGAAGTGAGCGCCGTGGTGGCCGATGGCGCGCACGCTGCCCGGGCGCACGAAGTCGCCCTGGCGGTCGAGCACCAGCGCGCCGTCGTCCCACGAGTCCCACAGTGCCAGCACGGCGTCCACCATTTCCTCGGCGCGCGCGTAGCGCTCGGCGTGCGGCGGCATGGCGGCGTAGCCGTGGTTGCGCGCCTCGGCGTCGAACATGGAGGTGACCACGTTCCAGCCCACGCGGCCGCGGGAGATGTGGTCGAGCGAGGCGAGCTGGCGCGCCACGTGGAAGGGCGTGCCAAAGGTGCTGGAGACGGTGCTGACCAGCCCGATGCGCTCGGTCGCGCGCGCCATGGCGGCCAGCAGCGTCAGCGGCTCCAGGAACCAGCGCGGGCCGTCGCCGAGTTCGATGGCGGCATGCCCGTCGGCGAAGAACACGGCGTCGAGGCAGCCGCGCTCGGCGGTGCGCGCCAGTTCCTCGTACCAGGCGACGTCGCCCAGGCGCTCGACGGCCGAATCGGGGTGCCGCCAGGCGCCGCGATGGTGGCCGCAGCCGAAGATGAAGAGGTTGAGGTGCAGTTGTTTGGGTTGCTTGGATTGCTTGCGATCAGCCATGGCGCAACACGTCAGTTCTTCACCAGGCCGCCATCGACCACCAAGTTCTGCCCGGTGACCGCGCGCGCCCAGGGCGAGGCGAAGAACAGCGCGGCATCGGCAAATTCGGCCGGCGTGGTCACGCGGCGCAGCGGGGTGCTGGCGGCGATCAGGTCGAACACCGCCTCGGGCGTGGCGGCCGAGGCGTCGGTGGTGCGCAGCAGGCCACCCGAAACCATGTTCACGGTGATGCCATCCGGCCCCAGGTCCTGCGCCAGCGTGCGCGTGAGCGACAGCAGCGCGGCCTTGGCCGCCGTGTAGTCGTGGTAGGGCACGACCGGGTTCTGGAACAGATTGGTGCCGACGTTGATGACACGGCCGAAGCCCGCCGCGCGCATGCCCGGCAGCGCCGCCTGCACGGTGTTGAGCGCGCCGCGCACGCTGCCCTCGAACTGCTGGCCGAGCTGCTCCCAGGTCAGCGCATCGGCATGCGGGCGGGCGTCGCCGTTGAACTGAAAGGCGGGCAAGGCGTTGTTGACCACGGTGCTCACGGCCTGCCCGAAATGCGCCTGGGCCTGCTGGAACAGGGCCTGCACGGCGGCGGCGTCGCGCACGTCGGCCTGCAGAGCGATGGCACGACCGCCCGATTCGGCCGCCAGCGCCTGCGCGGCCTCGGCGCTCTGGAAGTAGTTGACGACCACGCGCGCGCCCTGCGCCAGGAAAGCCTGGGTGATGGCCGCACCCAGGCCGCGCGCGCCGCCGGTCACGAGCACGAGCTGGCGGTCGAGCGGCACGCCGCTGGCCGCTGGCGTCGATGAAGCGGTATCGGATGGAGAAGAAAGGGTCGGCATCGTTGCAAGCTCCTGGGCAAAAACCGGCCCAGAACGCCATGCGCGGCAGCCTGGAGACGAACGCTCCCAGGCCAAGCCGACCGGACATCCCTACGCCAGTGTGAACTGAATCAGGTTCGACGGGTTTGATCTCAGCCCGGGCCGCGCCTGCGCGCGCCGGACACCCCGTGTCACGAGGTGCGACGATAACACGCCCTCCGCGCGGCGTGGCGGGACCGGCCGCGTTGCCCCACGTTGCCCCGCATTGACAGGCCCCGCCCGCATCGCCTACAGTCGCGCCCAATTCCTGGGGGAGTCCCGACATGCGGGGCTGAGATTGCGCGGCAGTGATGCGCTCACCCTTCGAACCTGATCCGGGTCATGCCGGCGAAGGGAAGGACTGTCCGTACCGGCCTGGGCGCGTGCCGCCGCCGGTCGGCTGCCCCGCGCCGTCGCCATCGACCCGGTCCTCGACCTGCCTTTTTCGATGGAAAGACCCGCATGATGCTCAGTTCAACCTCGGCCCTGTGGTGGCTGCTGCTGTTTTCGGCGGCCTATGCCTCGGCCAGCATCCTCTACGCCCGGCGCCGCCAGGGCTCGCTCGAAGACTACGTGGTGGCGCGCAACAGCCAGTCCTCGCTGGCCACGGTGCTGACGCTGATGGCCGGCACGCTGGGCGCGTGGATTCTGTTCTCGCCCGCTCAGGCGGCCACCTGGGGCGGGCTGGCGGCGGTGATCGGCTACGCGCTGGGCTCGGCCTCGCCACGCCTGGCCATGATCCCGCTGGGGCGGCGCATGCGCGAGCTGATGCCAGGCGGCCACACGCTCACCGAGTTCCTGCTGGCGCGCTACGGCCGGCCGCTGTATGCGCTGGTGCTGCTCATCATGCTGTTCTACATGTTCATCGCGCTGACCGCAGAGATCACGGCCATGGCCAAGCTGGTCACGCTGGTCGCGCCAGTGCCGCTGTGGGTGACGGCCGCCATCGTCATGGGCTGCACGCTGCTCTACACGTCTTACGGCGGGCTGCGCACCTCCATCTTCACCGATAAGGTGCACATGGTGCTGGTGCTGCCGCTGCTGGCGGCGCTGCTGTTCGTGGGCTGGCGCGCCAGCGGCGGCGCGGCAGCCGTCGTCCAGACGCTGCAGGCCCAGCAGCCCCGGCTGCTGTCGCTGACCGACCCGGTCGGCATCAAGGCCGGCTTCACCTTTCTGGTCGCCATCCTGCTCACCGGCCTGTTCCACCAGGGCAACTGGCAGCGCATCTACGCCGCGCGCGATTCGAAATCCATGCGGCGCGGCTTCCTGTTCGGCGGCATGATGGTCGCGCCCTTCATCCTGGTGATGGGCCTGTTCGGGCTGGCCTTCATGGCCGTCACGCCCGGCGGCGACAGCTCGGTGGCGCTGTTCGAGGTGGTCATGCGCGACGTGCCGGCGTGGTTCGCGGTGCTGCTGATCTTCCTGGGCCTGTCGCTGGTGATGAGCTCGGCCGACACCACGATCTGCGCCATCTCCAGCATCGTCGCGGTGGACCTGGGCCGGCTGCTGCCGCAGGCCAGCGCGGCGCACATGCTGCGGCTGGCGCGGGGGCTGGTCTTCCTGGTCGCCATCCCGGTGATGATCGTCGCCGCGCAGGGCTACAGCGTGCTCTACCTGTTCCTGCTGGCCGACCTGCTGTGCTCGGCCGCCGCCTTCCCGGTGTTCTACGGCCTCTACAGCCGCCGCCACGACGGCCTGGCCGCCACCGTGGCGACACTGGCCGGCCTGGGCGCCGGCCTGGCCCTATTCCCCCGGCCCGGCCAGCCCATGGACCACCTGCTCGAATCCTTCCTGCTGGCCGCGCTGGTGCCCGTGGCCGTGACGGCGCTGATGCGGCTGGCACAACGCGCCCTGGGCCGGCAGACGGTGTTCGACCTCGGCTCGCTCCAGGGGCGGGTGCGCAAGTTGGGGTGACCCGCCCTCAATCCACCTTCGCCCCCACCGCCTTCACGATGGCCCGGTACCTGGCGCGCTCGGCGGCCATGAAGGCATCGAACCGGGCCGGGGTGGAGGCCACGGGTTCGGCCAGCAGCGCGGCGAAGCGCTGCCGGGTGTCGGGCTGGCGCAGGGCGTCGGCGAAGGCTTGGCCCAGGCGGTCGAGCAGCGGCCGGGGCGTGGCGGCGGGGGCGACCAGGCCCCACCAGGTGTCGATGGCGAATCCCGGCAGCACCGACGCCACGGTGGGCACGCCGGGCAGCATGGGGCTGGGTTCGGCGGTGGTCACGGCCAGGGCCTTGAGCTTGCCGGCGCGGATGTTCGGGGCGGCGGTGGCCAGGTTGTCGAAGTTGAAATCGACCTGGCCCGACAGCAGTGCCAGTTGCGCCGGGTTGCCGCCGTTGAAGGGGATGTGCACGGCGAAGATGCCGGCCTGTTTCTTGAACATTTCGCCCGCCAGGTGGCCGGCGCTGCCATTGCCGCCGCTGCCGTAGTTGAGCTGGGCCGGGTGCGCGCGGGCGTAGCGGATCAGGTCCTGCACGGAGCGGATGTTCAGCCGCCGGGCGGCCTCGGCGTTGACCACCAGCACGTTGGGCACACTCACCATCTGGGTGATGCCGGCGAAGTCCCTGGCGGCATCGAAGGGCAGGTTGTCGAACAGCCAGGGGTTGACGGCGTGCGTGGCGGTGGCGGCGATGCCGAGGGTCAGGCCGTCGGGCGCGGCGCGCGCGACCAGGGCGGCACCGATGTTGCCGCCGGCGCCGGGCTTGTTATCGACGATGACGGTGCCCAGGCTGCCGCCCACGGCTTCGGCCAGGATGCGGGCCGTCGCGTCGACCGCGCCACCGGCGCCATAGGGCACGACGATGCGGATGGGCGGCTGCGCCCGCACGATGGTGGTGGTGGCGATGGCGGGCAGGCTGGCGGCCAGGGCAGCGCGGGCCAGCAGGGTGCGGCGTTTCATGATCTCTCGCTTTGGAATGAGGGTTGCCGGGCGGCCTCGTGGGCGCCCTGGCGTGTTGTTCTGGTTCGGACCGTGCGGGTGTCTCAGTCCGCAGCCGGCTGCTTGTCGCGCTCGCTGGTGAAGGCGTCCGCATAGAAGGCATCCGGCGGCAGGCCGGCCTGGGCGACGAAGCTCTGGCGCGCCGATTCCACCACGATGGGCGCGCCGCAGGCATAGACCTCGTGGCGCGAAAGGTCGGGGTGGTCGTCGAGCACGGCCTGGTGGACGAAGCCGGTACGCCCACGCCAGCCGTCTTCCGGCAAAGCGTCCGAGACCACTGGCACGAAGCGCAGGTTGGGCATCTCCTGCGCTTTCTGTTCGACCCAGTCGGCCATGTACAGGTCGCCCGGGCGGCGCCCGCCCCAGTAGAGCGTGGCCTCGCGCGCGATGCCCTTGAACTGCATGTGCTCGATGATGGCCTTGATGGGCGCGAAGCCCGTGCCCGAGGCCAGCAGGATGATGGGCGCGGCCGAGTCCTCGCGCAGGAAGAAGCTGCCGTAGGGGCCTTCGATGCGCAGAATCTCGCGCTCCTTCATGCCATTGAAAACGTGGTCGGTGAACTTGCCGCCCGGCAGGTGGCGCAAGTGCAGCTGGATCGACGGCTTGCCCGGCTCGGGCTGCACATGCGGCGCGTTGGCCATCGAGTAGCTGCGGCGCGAGCCGTCCTTCAGGATGAACTCGACGAACTGCCCGGCGTGGTAGCCCAGCGTGTCGTTGGCGGGCAGTTGCATGTTGACCACCATCACGTCGTGCGAGACACGCGCCATGCTCATCACGCGCGTCGGCATCTTCTTGATCGGGAAGCCCCCGGCCTCGGTCACCTGGCGCGACTCCAGCACCACGTCGCTTTCAGGCCGGGCGCGGCAGGTCAGGATCTGGCCCTCGGCGGCCTCGGCTTCGGAGAGGGCGCGCGGCTGGTAACTGTCCATGGCGACCTGGCCGTCGAGCCGGCGGCACTTGCACGAGCCGCAGGCGCCGTCCTTGCAGGCGTAGGGCAGGCCCACGCCCTGGCGGATGGCGGCGGCCAGCAGGGTTTCGTCGGGGTGGCAAAGAAACGTG
>JASGEH010000087.1:0-12643 GCA_047606565.1 Comamonas sp. | reverse complement strand
GAAGAGGGCTCGCGCATGAAGCAGGGCTTCCAGCCCATGTCCTCGCTGGTCACCGACCTGATCGACCGCGTGACCGAGATGGCCGACAACCCGCACGACATCACCGGCGTGCCCACGGGTTTCTACGATTTCGACCGCATGACCTCGGGCATGCAGGCCGGCGACCTGATCGTGCTGGCCGCGCGCCCGTCCATGGGCAAGACCTCGCTGGCCATCAACATCGCCGAGAACGTGGCGCTCAACGAGGGCTTGCCGGTGGCGGTGTTCTCGATGGAAATGGGCGCCGCGCAACTGGCCGTGCGTATCGTCGGCTCGATCGGCCGCGTCGACCAGGGCCACCTGCGCACCGGCAAGCTCACCGACGACGAATGGCCGCGCCTGACCGAGGCCATCGAGAAGCTGCGCAACGTCTCCATGCACATCGACGAGACGCCCGGTCTCACCCCCAGCGAATTGCGCGCCAACGCGCGGCGGCTGGCCCGGCAGTGCGGCAAGCTCGGGCTGATCGTGGTCGACTACCTGCAGCTCATGAGCGGCTCGGGCGGAAGCAGCGGCGACAACCGCGCCACCGAGCTGGGCGAAATCTCGCGCGGCCTGAAGATGCTGGCCAAGGAACTGCAATGCCCGGTGATCGCGCTGTCGCAGCTCAACCGCTCGGTCGAGCAGCGCACCGACAAGCGCCCCATGATGAGCGACCTGCGCGAGTCCGGCGCCATCGAGCAGGATGCGGACGTCATCATGTTCATCTACCGCGACGACTACTACAACAAGGACAGCAAGGAGCCGGGCGTGGCCGAGGTCATCATCGGCAAGCAGCGTAATGGGCCGACCGGCACCGTCAAGCTGGCCTTCCTGAAGCCGCTGACCAAGTTCGAGAACCTGGCCGCCGGCATGGGCGGCGACGATTTTTGATGCCGCTGGCCGCACGCAGGGCCTCAGGCGCGCGGCAGGCAGCCTGGCTCGGGCCGCTGGGCCTGGGCCTGCTGCTGGTGGCGCTGGCGGCGCTGGCCTGGGGCGGCGACGAATGGCGGTTGGCGCTGCGCTATGACCGGGCCGCGCTGGCCGACGGCCAGTGGTGGCGCGCGTTCACCGCGCACGCCGTGCACCTGGGCTGGGCGCACGCGGCGCTGAATATGGCCGGCATCGCGCTGTGCGCGGTGCTCGCGCCGGCGCTGTTCGCCCGCCCGGCGCGCCTCGCGGCGCTGCTGGCTGCCGAGGCGCTGGGGATTTCCGCCGGGCTTTGGCTGCTGTCGCCGCAGGTCGGCAACTACGCCGGCTTTTCCGGCGTGCTGTACGGCCTGTTCGTCGCGGGCCTCTGGCCCCAGCGGCGTGATCCCGGGATGGCCGCGGCCCTGCTCGTCGTCGTGGGCTGGATGGCCTGGCAGTGGCTGGGCGGGCCGCTGGACACCGAGGTGCGCATGATCGGCGGGCACATCGTCGCCATCGCCCACATCTACGGCGCGGTCATCGGCGCGCTGTGGCTGGCGCTGGCGGCCGGCCGGCGTCGGCTGGCGCGGTGGGTTCTCAGCGCCGGATGAGGAAGGCGATCGGGCCGTTGCGGTTGCCGATCAGGTTGAGCACGTTGGCCAGAGCGGCGCGGTGCCCGGCATCGGTGCCGGCTTCGCCCTTGAAGCGCCAGCCGGCGCCGCCGAGTTCGCCTTCGCCTTCGAGCTTCAAGGCGCCTTGCAGGGTCGTCAGGGTGAAGCGCAAGGGCCCGGGCTGCTGCTCATCGCCGGCCTGGAAACGGATTTGGTAGCTGCCGATCGGCCGCAGGGGGGTGACGGGCGAGGTGATTGACTGCAGTTGCAGCCGCCCCTGGCCCTGCTGGGCCAGCCGGCCTTGCGCGTAGGTGCCGGACCAGCGTGCCGTGCTGGCTGAGATCTGGCCGTCGAGCGCCAGGGTGTTCCACGGCGTGCCCAGGCCTTCGAGCAGGCTGGCCGGCAGTTGCAGGTCCAGGCCTTGCAGCAGGAACTGGCCGCCGCCCCATTGCGGGCGCAACAGCAGTCGCGCGGGCTGGTTCAGGCAGCAGGCGTGCGCCAGTTGCAGGCGCAGCGCGAGGGCCGCGCCATCGGGCCACCAGGCCGGGGCCAGGGTCCACGACAGGCGGCCGGGCAGCAGCCGCGCGTCGCGGCTGTCGGGACCGCCGCTGACGCCCAGCACGGCAGAGCCGTTCCAGATGCTGCCGCGCGCATCGCGCAGCAGCACGCGCTGCTGCGTGGCGTCGCCGATCCAGCCGACCGCCCAGCGGGCGGGAAACTGCCAGGCCAGCGTGGCGGTGGCGCCCAGCAGCGTGCCTGCCAGCGCCCAGATCCAGGGCCGGGCCGGCGTGGTGGCCTGCGCACGCGCCGCAAGGGCGGGCGTGGCGGAAGGGGCGCGGCGGGAATGCCAGGCGGGCATCACAGGCCCGGGCGCGAGGCCAGGGCAGCCGGGCCGCTGGCGCGCAGCGCGGCGGGAATCAGCGCCAGCCAGCCCAGGATGAAGCAGGTGCCGCCCCATGGCACCAGGAAACGCAGGGCGGTGGCGCCGGAGAGCGTGTGCCAGTAGATCAGGCCGGAAAACAGCGCGATGCCCAGCGTGAACAGCAACCCGGCCAGCTGCGGCCAGCGTTCCCGCGGGCGCGCGGCCGACCACAGGCCCACCGCCAGCAGTGCCAGCGCGTGCAGCAACTGGTAGTGCACGGCGGACTGCAGCGTGGCGCGCGCGGCCTCGCGCGCCTCGGGCGCGGCGATGAAACCCAGGCCATGCGCCGTGTAGGCGCCGAAGGCCACGCCGCTGGCGCCGGCCAGCGCGGCCAGGATGATCCACAGGCGGGATGAAGCGGACATCGGGAACTCTCCTGCTCAAGAAAACGAGGGCGCCCGCATTGTGCCAGCGGGGTGGCCGGAAAAAGAGGCTTCAGCCCACCCACTGGTTGAGCTGGATGATGGGCATCAGCACCGCCAGCACGATCAGCATCACCATGCCGCCCATGGCCACGATCAGCAGCGGCTCGAGGATGGTCGCGAGCTGCAGGGCGCGGCGCTGCACGTCGTTGGACAGCAGGGTGGCCGCGCGCTGCAGCATCAGCGGCAACTGGCCGGTCTGCTCGCCCAGGCGGGCGAACATGCCGACCAGCGACGGAAAGCCGCGCTTGCCCTGCAGCGCCGAGGCCAGCGGCGCGCCTTCGCGCACCAGCACCAGCGCATCCTGCGCGCCGGCGCGCATGGCGGCGTTGCCCAGCGTGTCGGCGGCGGCCTGCAGCGCCTTCAGGATGGGCACGCCAGCGGCCGCCAGCATGGCCAGCGTGGAGGCGAAGCGCGCGGCGTTGTAGCCGGCGGCCAGCCGGCCGACGATGGGCAGCGTGAGCCACCAGGCGTCGAAAGCCTGCCGCACGCGCTCGATGCGCAGCAGGCGGCGCGCGAGGACGGCAGTGGCCAGGGCACCGGCCAGCAGCGCCCAGCCGTGGTGGCGGACGGCGTCGCTGAGCTTCATCATCATCACCGTCAACCACGGCAGCGCCTGCTTGGAGCCGGCGAACACCTGCGCCACCTGCGGCACCACGTAGCTCAGCAGGAAGATCACGATGGCGATCGCCACCAGCGTGACGATGGCCGGGTAGAGCACGGCGGCCAGCAGCTTGCCGCGCAGCACCTGGCTGTCGGCGAGGTCGCTGGCGAGCTTGTCGAGCACCAGGTCGAGTCGGCCGCTGCTCTCGCCGGCCTCGATCACGGCGCGGTAGATCTCGGAGAACTCGCGCGGGTAGAGCGCCAGCGCCCGCGCGAAGGAGGCGCCGCTGTTGACCTCGGCGCGCAGCGTGGCGACCAGGGCGCGCTGGCGCGCGTCCTCGAACTCCTCGGTCAGCGCCGCCAGCGCCTGCTCCAGCGGCAGGCCGGCGCCGACCAGGTCGGCGAGCTGGCGGGTCCAGACCGCGAGCGCGGTGGCGCCGAAGACGCGGCTTTGCCACAGCGTGATGTTCCAGCTGTCGTGCGCGGGCGCCTCGGACGAGCGCGCGGTGCTGCCGGCGGCTGGCGCGGCCTGGCCCGAGACCGGCTGGACCTCCAGCGGCACCAGCGACTGGCCGCGCAGCGCGTTGCGCGCGGCGCGCGCGGTGTCGGCCTCGAGGATGCCCTTGCGGGTGCGGCCCTGGGCGTCGAGGGCTTCGAATGCGTAGGCGGGCATGGGCTAGTCTCTCGTCACGCGCAGGACTTCCTCGGGCGTGGTGATGCCCAGCGCGACCAGGCGTTGGCCGTCGTCGCGCATCAGCGTCATGCCGCGCGCCAGCGCCGCTTGGCGGATCTCGGCCTCGGGCGCCTGCGCGTGCACCAGCGCGCGGATCGCCTCGTCGGCCACCAACAGCTCGAACACGCCGGTGCGGCCGCGGTAGCCGCTGGGGTCGGAGGGGTCGATCCGGCGCACCAGCCGCTGCGCCAGCACGCCCAGCAGCGAGGACGACAGCAGGAAGGGCTCGACGCCCATGTCGATCAGCCGCGTGACGGCGCTGGCGGCGTCGTTGGTGTGCAGCGTGGCCAGCACCAGGTGGCCGGTGAGCGAGGCCTGGATGGCGATCTGCGCGGTCTCGAAGTCGCGGATCTCGCCGATCATGATGACGTCCGGGTCCTGCCGCAGAATGGCGCGCAAGGCCTTGGCGAAGGTCAGGTCGATCTTGCCGTTGACCTGGGTCTGGCCGATGCCGGGCAGCTCGTACTCGATCGGGTCTTCCACCGTCATGATGTTGGTGCTGCCCGAGATCAGCCGGCTGAGGGCGGCGTACAGCGTGGTGGTCTTGCCCGAGCCAGTCGGCCCAGTCACCAGCACGATGCCGTGTGGCTGCGCGACCAGCTTCTCGAAGCGCGCCAGCACGTCGCCCTGCATGCCGACGGCCTCCAGGCTGAGCTTGCTCTCGCTCTTGTCGAGCAGGCGCAGCACGGCGCGCTCGCCGTGCGCCGAGGGCAGGGTGGAGACCCGCACGTCGACCGCGCGGCGGCCGATGCGCAGCGCGATGCGGCCGTCCTGCGGCAGGCGTTTTTCCGAGATGTCGAGCTCGGCCATGATCTTCAGGCGCGAGATCAGCGCGGCGTGCAGCGCGCGGTTGGGCCGCACCACCTCGCGCAGCGCGCCGTCGATGCGAAAGCGCACGCTGGAATGGCGCTCGAAGGGCTCGATGTGGATGTCGCTGGCGCCGTCGCGCGCGGCCTGCGTGAGCAAGGCGTTGAGCATGCGGATGATGGGCGCGTCGCCGGCCGTCTCCAGCAGGTCCTCCACGGCCGGCAGCTCCTGCATCATGCGCGAGAGGTCGGCGTCGGATTCGACCTCGCTGACCACGGCGGCGGCGCTGGACTCGCCCTGCGAATAGGCGTTGCTGATGCGCTGGGCGAGCGCGGCGGCGTCTTCCTGGTGGATGGCGTCGATGGCGTACTTGCGGATCACCTCGTTGCTGGCCGCCGGACTGCTGGCCGGACTCAGCCACAGGGCGCGCTGGTCACCGCTGTCTTCCAGCAGCAACTGGTGCGAGCGGGCGAAGGCGTAGGGAAGGGGGTGCAGCATGGCAACTTTCGTTCAGGGCATTTCGCTGCGCATGAAGTCGGGCAGGGCGTCGCCGCGTGAGGGCGCGGGCGTGGCGGTCGGCGCGGATGCCGGCTCGGCCAGCCGGGCGGCCAGGCAGGCGCCGAGGAAGGCTTGTTGGATGAGACGGGGCTTGTCGAAGGGCTGCATGTCTGGGGGCGGTACGGGACCGTTGGGCTGGCAGGGGCGGCCGGGCGTGACCCAGGGGCTGGAAGGATGGCGGGCGACGTGGGCTAACCTGGCGGTGGCAGCGCGAAGGTGGCGCTGCCGCTCCACTGGCCTTGCGGGTTGAGCGTCAAGTCGGTTTCGGTCGGCGCCAGGCGGGCATTGCTGCGCACCTGGGCCAGCCAGTCGAGCAGTTCGGCCGGCAGGACCTGTTCGAGGCGAACCTGCGCCTGGTCGCCCGTGCCCGTCAACTGGGCGCGGCTGCCCAGCACGTTGCGGGTGGTCTCGGCCAGCGCGGCGCGTGCATCGTCGGGGCCGGCGTGCGTCTGCTCGCGCAGCACGGCGGCGTCGCGGGCCATCTGGGCCATGAGCTGCTGCTGGCTTTGCAGTCGGTCGATCTGCGCGGGCGCGCTGCGCAGCACGCCCAGCGCGGGGGCCAGCGCCAGCAGCCAGACCAAAGCAAGCGCCAGCACGGCCGCACCCGCGCCCAACAGCAGCTGTTCGCGCGGACGCAGCGCAGCCCAGCGGGCTTTGAGGGCTTTGAGGACCGTGGCGACCGAGGCCGTTGCAGAGGGGCCGGACGGCTGGGTGTGACGTGGGCGGGCGTGGGGGGGCATGGCGGTGTTCATCGGGAGATGCCTGCGGTGCGGGAGAGGCCTGCGGCGGGCGGGCGCTGGCTCAGCGTCCATTGGTGGGTGCCGCTGGGCTGCAGCAGCAAGCCAGCGGGGGCGAGGCGTTCCTGGGTGTCGGCGAGTTCCTCGGCGCTCATGGCTTGGCCGCCGAAGTGCAGTTCACCCGTGTTGTAGGCGATGTGCTGGAGGCGTTGCGCGGGGGGCAGCGCCACGGCCAGCGCGCCGAGCAGGGCTTCAAGGTCCTGGTCGGTGGTCTGTCCGGCCTGGCGGCGCAGCGCGGCCAGTTCGCGGCTCATTTGCAGCGGGGCGTCCAGGACGACGCCGACTTGCGGGAAGGCTTGCTTCAGCGTGGCCTCGACGGCCTGCTGGCCATGCCGGACCTGGCGCTGCAGCGTCCAGGCCCAGGCGTTGAGGCCGATCAGTTGGGCGGCGACCAGCACGGCCAGGCCGATGCGGGCGGGCCGCCATTGCGGCGCATGCCACAGCAGGCTGGCGATCTTGAGGGCGCGCCGCGCGGCGTGGCTGCGGCTGTTGAGGCGCAGGTCGAATTGGGCCAGGTCGTCGTCGCCGGCCAGGCGTTCGAGCCAGCGCTGCTCCACTGTGCGCAGTTCGGCGGCTTGCGGCAGCCATTTTTCGGCCAGCGGAGCGACCGCCGGCTCGGTCTGGAACAGCGGACCGGCGGGGGCCAATGCGGGGGGCGCCTCGCTGGCGGCGGTGGCGTGGACCGTCTCCAGGCGGGTGGCGGAGGGGGGGGCCGTGGTAGCTGGCCGGCCGTCCAACTGAGCCAGGGCCAGGGCTTGCGCGGTTTCCTCGGCGGAACGCACGGGCAGCACCCACAGGCCGCTGGCGCTGGCGATCTCCAGCAGGGGCTGCTCGATGCTGCCGGTCAGCAGCACGCGGGTCGCTTCGATGCCGCCGGCGTGGTCAAAGCCGTGGGCCGGCAGCGGGCGGTTGCACGGCAGCAGCCGCGTCACGCGCAGGCCATGCTGCTCCAGGTGTTGCAATTGCTGGGTCAGCCAGGCCTTGTCGCAGCAGGCGACCCAGGCCGGATGGCCGGCGGGCTGGCCGATGTGGCGTCCGGCTTCGAGCGCCAGGTGCAGGCGCGCAGGGTCATCGAGCAAGTGTTCCTCGAGCAGGCCGTCGAGGATGGCCCGCAGGCGTGCCGGGCCGGTGCCGCGCGTCACATGCGGCAGGCGCACGGCGTGCCACGACAGCGCGGTGGAGGGCAGCAGCGCCACGATTTCGCCGGGCACGCGCGGCAGCAGGGCCAGCGGGGCGGTGCCCTGGCCGGACAGCGTCAGGCCATCGCTGGTGATGGCATAGCGGTAGCCGTCGGGCAGGCGGCCGTCGGGCAGGGCAGCGGGCAGGGCGATCAGCAGTGTCATGTCGGACGGTGTGTCGAAAAGAAACTCGGCGTTATTGTCATTGCAATTCGGTAAAGATGGGCTCAGGGTGCCGGGTTGCCAGCGTAGACCGCGCGCGGCTGGCGGTCGCGCACGCTGACGCGCAGGCCACTGCGCGCCACCACCGATTGCTCGGCCAGGCTGACCTGGTCGATGCGGACCTGTCCGTTGATCTGGAAGTAACGGCTGCTGATGCCGTGCAACTGGCTGGAGATGGTGGGGCCGTCGCTGTCGGACGTGCTGCTGGCGTGGGCGACCAGTGTGCGCACTTCGTCGATGTTGACGAAGTGGGTGAGGTGGCGTTGCTGCTCGATCTTGCGCGCGCCGGCCTGGTCGATGCCGTTGATGATGGCGTACAGCACTTCCATCGGCGCGGTGTTGAGGTTGACGGTGGTGTGCGGCGAGGGCAGCCAGGTGACGAAGGGGGCCAGGCGCGCGAGGGTGGACTCGCTCAGCCCGAAGCGGGCCAGGTCGCCGAAGCGCGTGGGGACGATGGGTGCGTCGTTGGCGGCGCTGCCGGCCAGGCCGGCTGTCGCCGTGCCGCTCGATGTGCTGGAGGTGCCCACGGGCAGGGCGAGCTGCAGCAGTTCGATGCAGTGGTTGAGTTCGGCCTGCGGCAGGCCGAGCAACTGGAAGAGGCGCTGGAAAGCAATGTGCTGCGCCGATGAGACCTTGCCGTTGTTGACCAGGTTGTGGGCGTTCAGGCGCCCTTGCAGGTCGGTGATGTCGCCGGTCAGGAAAGCTTCCATGGCATCACCGCCACCCGTGGCAGTGGCCGCGCTGCCTGCGCTGGCCGCGAGAAACGTCGACAGGCGTGCCTCGGCCAGCGGAATCGCCCACGGTTCGGCCAGGTGGTCGGGGCCACCACTGCGGGCGTCCTGGCGCAGGATCAGCCGGCCCCAGTCGAGCGCGCCACTCAGGATCCAGTGGGCCTGAAGTCGGTTGCGTTCGGCGGCTTCGACTTCCACGCCCCGCCACTGCCGCCACAGCGCGGCCGAGGCCAGCGTGGCGACCAGGGCCACGGTCAGCATAGCCATCAGCAGCGCCGCGCCGCGTTGCGGGTGGGGGCTGCGCGCGCTCATGAGCGGGCCCCGACCGTCATGCGGACCCAGTCGCGCACCAGCGTGCCGGCGAGGGCGTGGCCGTTGGCGCCGCCGGTGAGGGTGAGCGTCAGCCGCACGCCGTCCGGCAGGGCCAGCAGGGTGGGGTCGGTACTGTCCGTGCTGTCGGTGACTTCGTCGGCCGTACCGTCGGCTTCGGCCTCGGCTGCGCTATCGGCGCTGGAGAGCGGGTTGCTCCAGGCGTTGTTGCGGTAGTAGAGCAACTGCAGATCGCTGGCGGGGAGCAGCGCCGCGGCCTGGCCTTGCGGCGTGGCCTTCGCGCCCAGGCTGCTGGATTGCGCCCAGTCGGCCGCGCGCTGCCAGGCTTGCCGCAGTTGCGTCACGGTGGTGAAGGGGGCCGACGACCAGCGCGCCAGCACCGGGCCGTCGGCGCCGGGCTTGATGGTCCAGGCCACGACGACCAGGGCAGCGGTGTCGGGGGCGCTGGCGTGACGTGTGATGCGCAAGGTCCGGCCGTCGAAGTCGAGGGCGTTGACGATCTGGGTTTCCTGCAAGGCGTCGAGGTCGGCGTTCCACTGGCCCAGGCTGGCCTGCAGGGCAAGCGTCTGGTCGCTGTGGCCGAAGACGCGGGATTGCACGCGCGCCATGCCGTCGAGCGCGCGCCAGCCCAGTAGCGCCAGAAGGCTCATGATGAACAGCGCCACCATGACCTCGACCAGCGTGAAGCCGCTTGCCGGTCTGCCGCGCATGGTCAGTACTGCCCCATGATGGTCGAGAGCGTGAGCACGTTCGCGCCGCCGCGCCCGACCTGCGCGTCGACGCGCCGGAACGAAGCATTGGCGGTGCCGCTGACGCGCACCTGCAGGTCGTAGCGGCGGCCGGCTTGCTCGCAGGTCGACGGGCTGCTGCCGATGTCGGGCAACTGCCGCGCCAGGCGCAGGTCGACCAGCGCGTTGTCGGCGCACAGGGTCGCCAGCAGCATGTCGTCCTGGCGCTCGGTGCTGCGGATCAGCGTGCCACTGGCCTTGTGCCCGGCCGCCAGCGCCAGTGCCACGATGGCCAGCGCCACCAGCACCTCCACCAGCGTGAAGCCCCGGGCTGCGTGGCGGGGTGCGGCATGACGCCTCACCCTCATGGCTCGACCGCCTCGGCGGTAAAGGGGCGCACGCCGTCGCTCGACAGCGTGATGCGCTGGTCGCCGCGTGCCATCAGCAGGCCCTGCGGCGGCAGGATGGGCTCGGGGCCCAGCACCATGAAGGTGTTGCCCGCGACGACGTGGGTGTGGCGGTCGAGCCAGTTCATGGCGCGGCGCGGTCCGCCCGAGGCGGGCGTGCCCTGTTCGAACTGGAAGCCGTTGGGCAGCAGCCGCCAGTAGACCGGCTGCCCCAGCGTGCGCGATTGCGCGCGCGCGGCTTCAAGCAGGGCCGACAGGCGTTCGGCGTCGTGCTGCAGGCGCGTGCGGTCGGGGTCGGGCAAGGCCAGCGTCACCAGCGCGGTGCCGGTGGCGATCAGCGCGGCCACGACGATGAGTTCGAGCAGCGTGAAGCCGGCCTGGCGGCGGGAACGCGGTTGCAGGAGCATTGCTGGCGTAAAGGGCGACCTGACTTACTGCCAACTGCCGAGGTCGGCATCGTTGCCTTCGCCGCCGGGCTGGCCGTCGGCACCGAAGGAGAACACGTCGACGGCGCCATGCACGCCCGGGTTCAGGTACTGGTAGGGGTGGCCCCAGGGGTCGTTGGGCAGCTTGTCGAGGTAGCTTTTCCAGTTGCCCGGAGCCGGGTTGCTGGTGGGCCTGGTCACCAGCGCCTGCAGGCCCTGTTCGGCGGTGGGGTAGCGCAGGTTGTCGAGGCGGTAGAGCTTGAGTGCCTGCATCAGGTTGTTGACGTCGGTGCGCGCGGCGGTCACGCGGGCGTCGTCGGCGCGGCTGAGGACGTTGGGGACGATCAGGGCGGCCAGCATGCCGATGATGGCCAGCACGACCATCAGTTCAATCAAGGTGAAGCCCCGGTTCTTGCGGACCGATGGATTGCGGCGGGCGGTGTGGATGGAGGAGCGGGGGGCTGGGCGGGGGAAGGTGGCACGAGGCATGGAACGGGAGTCTCCTCCGGGGGCGCGGCGGGCGCGGGCCACGGAATGGGGAAAAACGGATGATTGTGCGTGCCGGGTGGCTCAGGTTCCAGACAGGTCACGCTCCGGACGAGGCCCGCCATGTTAACCAGTTGCCATTCGCTCGGCGTGCGTAAATCCCCAGGTTTGCCCATGACTTTCAGGCGGGTGGCCACCGCATAATCCGACCATGTCTTCTGCCCTTGTTTCCCGCTTTTCATGGGGGCGTCCGCGCTCCGAGTTCTTGCCCGTGCGCGGGGTGACCGCAGCCATCTGGGCGGCTGCTGCGGCCGTGGTCGTCTACTGGATGGCGCAGATGGGCGGCGGCGAGGCCGTGCCGGTCCCGATCGCGCGGGTGGCCATGCCGTTGGCCGACGCCGACAGCATCGCTCGCCTGCTGGGGGCCACGCCGGTGCTGGCGCCGAGTCAGCCGGTGGTGCGTGTCAAGGCCACACTGCTGGGCGTGGTGGCCCAGGGCCGTGGCGATGCGCAGGCGGGGGCTGCGCTGATCTCGCTGGATGGTGCGCCGGCCCGGCCCTACCGGGTGGGCGCCGAGGTGGCCGACGGCTACCGGCTCGCGGCGCTGGACACCCGGGGCGCCCGGCTGACGGCGCCGGGCCAGCCGGATTGGCGGTTGGAGATGTCCCACGAATATGCATCGAGTGCTTCAAGCGCCTCGAATGCCGTGACGGCGCCTGCCCGACCCAGGGACGCCGCGCGGGCACAGGGCCAGAGCCCGGCTGCTTCGCCGGCCCATGCCCCCATCAGCGGCGTGCGGCGCAACGGCGTGCCGGCGCGGCCGGTGTCAGGCGTGGCGCGATGAGAATCTGTCGACCGTGAACAGATTCTGAGTCGTTCATTCAGGCCGACCGCCAGACCAGCACCAGCAGCACCCCGACGACCGCTGCCAGTCCATAGCCCAGGCGTTGCAGCGTGCGGGCGCGGCCGCGCAGGCCGTCCACGGCGGCGACCAGCCGTTCGTTCTGCTCGGCCAGGGCCCGCAGCAGTTCGGCGGTGTCGCGCTGCTGCTGTTCGAGCCGGCCGAGGCGGGCGTGCAGGGCCTGCACGCGCGAGGCGATGGCCTGCGGGTCGTGCGCGAGCTGTTCGATCTCGGCGGCCGAGACTGGTGTCTCTGGGGCCTTGGGGCGGTTCCTGACCGAATCGTAGAGCTTTTGCGCGCCTTTGAGCACTTGCGGCGTGGCGGCGATCACGTCGGTCCACGGAATGAGCTTGAGGGCGGTCATCCAGGGCAGGGCCATGGGGCATCTCCTGTGGTGAGCAAAAAAAGAGGCGATACCTGAGCAGGTATCGCCTCCACGGGGTTTTTCAATGCGGGGGAGCAGAGGTCAGAGCACTTCGCTGGCGAAATCCGCCAGCCGCGAGCGCTCTCCGCGCGCCAGCGTGATGTGCCCGCCGTGCGGCCAGCCCTTGAAGCGGTCGACCGCGTAGGTCAGGCCCGAGGAGCCTTCGGTGAGGTAGGGCGTGTCGATCTGCGCGAGGTTGCCCATGCAGATGATCTTGGTGCCCGGGCCGGCGCGTGTGATCAGCGTCTTCATCTGCTTGGGCGTGAGGTTCTGCGCCTCGTCAATGATGACGTACTTGTTCAGGAAGGTGCGGCCGCGCATGAAGTTCATGCTCTTGATCTTGATCTTGGAGCGGATCAACTCGTTGGTCGCCGCGCGGCCCCATTCGCCGGCGCCCGCGCTGTCGTTGCGGCCGAGGAATTCGAGATTGT
>JASGEH010000086.1:0-10775 GCA_047606565.1 Comamonas sp. | reverse complement strand
GCGACGCCCTGCAACTGGTGGTGATCGACAAGCTGCCCTTCCCACCGCCCAACGACCCGTTGGTCGAGGCGCGCTCGCGCCGCCTCGAGGCCCAGGGCCGCAGCCCCTTCGCCGACTATTCGCTGCCAGAGGCGGCGGTCGCGCTCAAGCAGGGCGCGGGCCGCCTGATCCGCCGCGAGGGCGATCGCGGCATCCTGGTCATCGGCGACACGCGGCTGACGAGCATGGGCTACGGCCGGCGCCTGCTGGCATCGCTGCCGCCGATGCGGCCCTTGCAGACCCTCGCGCAGTACGAGCAGGCACTCGATGCCTTGCGGACCGACGCGGAGACCTTGGCGGACGGGATGCCGGGCGCAGCCTGAGCCGGTTCAAAAGAAAAGGCCGGCACCCTGGCCGGCCTGGTTCGGGGATCAGCTCAGCCGATCACCACAGCTTCCACCACGGGTCGTCGGTCTTGCGCTCGAAGATGGCGTTGACGTTGCGGTTGGGGTAGTTCTGCTTCAGGACACGCAGGGTGTCGTCGCGCAGTTGCGTCATGCCCAGTGCGTCGTAGGAGCGTGCCAGGATGTACACGGCTTCCTCGATGGCCGGCACTTCCTTGTACTCGGCGATCGCGGTCTGCGCGCGGTTGATGGCTGCGACGTAGGCGCCGCGTGAGTAGTAGTAGCGGGCCACGTGCACCTCGTACTGCGCCAGCGCGTTGACGACGTAGGTCATGCGCTGGGTGGCGTCGGGCGTGTACTTGGACTCGGGAAAGCGTGTCGTCAGCTGCTGGAACGCCTCGTACGATTCCTTGGCCGCCTGCTGGTCGCGTTCGGACAGGTCCTGGCGCGAGATGAAGGAGAACATGCCCAGGTCGTCGTTGAAGTTGACCAGACCGCGCAGGTAGAGCGCGTAGTCCATCGCCGGGCTGGCCGGGTGCAGGCGGATGAAGCGGTCCAGCGTGGCCAGCGCCTGGGCCTTGTCGGCGTTCTTGTATTGTGCGTAGGCCTTGTCGAGTTGCGCCTGCTGCGCCAGCGGCGTGCCAGCGGCGCGGCCTTCGAGCCGGTCGTAGTAGCTGATGGCCTTTTCATAGTTGCCGGCGGCGAACTCTTCCTTTGCTTCCGAATAGATGCGGTTCGGACTCCAGCCCACGGTCGGGTCTTCAGTTTTGGTGGCGCAGCCCGCGAAGAGCAGCGTGGCCACAAGCGCAAGACTGCCGGCGCGCAGCATTGATAATCGAGTGCTGGACATCAAAATCCTATCCTTGTTAACGGGTCAGGGACGCATCATGCGTCCCGCCAAAATTATATCGACCGACCATTGACTCCATTGCACCCAGAAGATTCCACGGCCGGCCTGGACGACGGCGGCGAACTCTCGGAGGCGGTCGAGTACCGCAGCCTGGTGATCCCCGCAGGCGGCCACGGCATGCGGCTGGACAGGGCGCTGGCCGAAGGATTGCCCGAATTCTCGCGCAGTTATCTCCAGCAATTGGTCGAAGCCGGGCTGGTGAAAAAAAAGGTAAAGACTGGTGCCGGGGCTGGCGCGGCCAAGTCCGCGCTCAAGGTTCGGGCGGGCGACGAATGGGTGGTCGAGCTGCGGCCCACGCCGCAGAGCCAGGCTTTCCGTCCCGAGCCGATGGCGCTCGACATCGTCCACTGCGACGATCATCTCATGGTCATCCACAAACCGGCCGGGCTGGTCGTGCATCCCGCGCCGGGCAACTGGTCGGGCACCTTGCTCAACGGCCTGCTGGCCGCCGACGCGCAGGCCGCGCTGCTGCCGCGCGCGGGCATCGTGCACCGGCTCGACAAGGACACCAGCGGCCTGATGGTGGTGGCGCGTACCCGGCAGACCATGGATGCGCTGGTGCGGCTGATCGCCGAGCGCCAGGTCAGCCGCCAGTACCTGGCGCTGGCGCATCGGCCGTGGCGCGGCGCCTCCCCGCGCGAGGTCGATGCCGCCATCGGCCGCGATCCGGCCAACCGGCTGCGCATGGCCGTCGTCGATCTCGCCACCACGCCTGGAAAAACCGCCTTCACCACCATCGAACACCTGGCCAGCGGCGAGGCCGCCTGCTGGGTGCGCTGCACGCTGCGCACCGGGCGCACGCACCAGATCCGCGTGCACATGGCCAGCCTCGGGCATCCGCTGGTCGCCGACACGCTGTACGGCGGTGCGCCCGCGGCCGGCCTGACCCGCCAGGCCCTGCACGCCTGGCGGCTGGCTTTTATCCACCCGGTCACCAGCGAACCGCTGGTTTTCCGCGCCGCGCTGCCTGTCGACATGGCCGCTGCTGGACGTTTGCTGGTGCTGGGGTACAATGCCAGCGATGCGGCCCCCGCCGTGGCTAATCCCGGGTGATGGATCAGCCCCGTGCCAGCACGCCGCACTGCCTCCTCGGTGGCCCCGAGACGCGCTGGCGCGGCCCATTGCGTAGCCAGCCGACCGGCCCGAGAACTCGCCGCTGCGCTTCTCCCTCCAGCGGCTCCGAATGCTCCTTGATGTCCCGTCGCCCGAGTCACAGGCGCGCGGCGTCTCTTCCTAGAGTTTTGATGGCACCATGAACACGGTGGATGCAGTACGCGTCCTCGAGACGGCTTTGATCTGCGCACAGCAGCCGCTGACGGTGCGTGAGCTGCGCGTGCTTTTCGATGACGAACTGGGTGCCGACACCATCCGGGATCTGCTCGATCAGCTGCGGGTGACCTGGACGCGGCGCGGTGTCGAGCTGGTACAGGTCGCCAGTGGCTGGCGTTTCCAGAGTCGCCCCGAGATGCGCGAGTTCCTCGATCGGCTGCGGCCCGAAAAGCCGCCGCGCTACAGCCGCGCCACGCTGGAGACGCTGGCCATCATCGCCTACCGGCAGCCCTGCACGCGCGGCGACATGGAGGAGATCCGGGGGGTGACGGTCAGCTCGCAGATCATCAAGCAGCTCGAAGACCGGGGCTGGATCGAGGTCATCGGCTACCGCGAAGCGGTGGGTCGCCCGGCGCTGTTCGCCACCACGCAGCAGTTCCTCGACGACCTGGGACTGCCGTCGCTCGATGCGCTGCCCGCGCTCGATGGTCAGTCGGATGCGATGGCCGACCGCCTGCAGAGTGCCTTGGCCATCGGTGATGTGACCGCACCGGCGGATGCCCAGTCCGAGCCGCTGGAAGGCGGTGAGGGCGAAGGCGAGGGCGAAGGCGAGGGCGACGGATTCGCGTTGACGCCGCCGCCCTCGCCAGCCGAGGCCGCGTCAGCGCGTGTTGAACCGCATCTGGTCGGCGAGGCGGATACGGCCGCCTCCGTATCCATCGAGGAAGAGGCAGCTATTTCTGCCGGGAATGACGCATCCAAGGCGTCGCCCATCAAAAGACTTTGAACACGTTCTGAGTCGAACGAACAATGAGAAACCGACAGATGCCACCGTCTCCGTGACGGTGGCAGAAAGTCCAACCCAAGAACTGGTCCATGAACGACGAAACAACGCTCCCTTCGCTGCCCGGCATCGACGCCGCCCAGCCCGAAGCCGCTGCGCCCGCCAAGGTGCGCAAGCCGCGCACGCGCAAGACCGCGCCGGTGGCCGATGCCGCCGGCCACTCGGCCGAAGCCGTCCAGGCGGCTGCGGAAGGCGCGGCGCCCGGATCCCAGGCCGCCGAGGGTGCGGGAGAGGAAAAGCCCAAACGTCCCCGCCGCCCTCGCAAGGCCGTGTCGGACGTCGCAGCCGATGCCGCACCGGCGCTTGCTGCCAATGTGATTGTGGCCACCGCGCCTGAGCAGCCTGTGGCCGCCGCGCCGACGGTTGGCGAGCCGGTGTCCGAGGCGCCTGCCGCCCAGGCGCCGCAGGCTTCGGACTTCGCGGGCGCCGGAGAAGCCGGTGAAGGCGACGAGCGGCAGGGCGCGCCCGGCAAGCGCCGCCGCAAGCTGCGCAGCAAGTATGGCGTGGGCGGTGGCGATCGTCGCCGCCGCGAGGACGACCCGGTGGACGCAGAGGAGGCCGGGTCTGTCGCCGAGCAGGCCGCTGCCGTTCCGACGCAGCCGACGCTGTTCTCCGACGTCATTTCAGGCCAGTTCGATGCTGATGAGGCCGACGAGGATCTGCCGCCGCCCAAGCGCGTGCTGCAGCCCCAGCCCGAGACGCCCAAGCTGCACAAGGTGCTGGCGCAGGCCGGCATGGGCTCGCGGCTGGAGATGGAGCAGATGATCGCCGATGGCAAGATCTCGGTGAACGACGAGCCCGCCCACGTCGGCCAGCGCATCCAGTTCGGCGACCACATCAAGGTCAACGGCAAGCCGATCCGTTACCGCATCGCGCCGCCAGCGCCGCGCGTGCTGGCTTACCACAAGCCGGTGGGCGAGGTCGTCACGCATGACGACCCGCAGAATCGCCCGACCGTCTTCCGCCGCCTGCCCAAGCTCTACCAGGGCAAGTGGCAGTCGGTCGGCCGGCTCGACCTCAACACCGAGGGCCTGCTGCTGTTCACCAGCTCGGGCGAGCTGGCCAACCGGCTGATGCACCCGCGCTTTGGCCTGCAGCGCGAGTACGCCGTGCGTGTGCTCGGCGCGCTGAGCCAGGAAGAAAAGCAGCAGCTGCTCGACGGCGTGCAGCTCGACGATGGCCTGGCGCAGTTCCAGAGCATCGAGGAGGGCGGCGGCGACGGTGCCAACTGCTGGTACCGCGTCACCATCGCCGAGGGCCGCAACCGCGAAGTGCGCCGTCTGGTGGAGGCCGTGGGCCATGCGGTCAGCCGCCTGATCCGCATCCGCTACGGCGCGATGGTGCTGCCGCGCGGCCTCAAGCGCGGTGCCTGGCTGGAGCTCGACGAGCGTGAAATCCAGGCCCTGACGCAAGCCTCGGGCGGCCCGCTGCAATCGGAGTCCATCAAGACCAACCGCCAGGGCCAGCCGCAGTCCCGTGGCAACCGCCAGTCGCGTGGCCGCGCCGACAAGCGCGCGGGCGGCGGCGGTGGCCAGGGGCAAGGGCAGGGCGGGGGTGACCGCTTCGAGGGCGACAAGCCCTTCCAGGGCAACAACCGCCGCGGCGGCGCCCAGGGCGGGCAGGGCAAGCAGCAGCGCCCGCCCAAGGACAACAACCGGGGCCGCAATGCGGGCGAGCAGCAAGAACCGCGCGAACCGCGCGGCGAGAAGCAGCCCACGGCCGATGCCTACATGCAAAGCCACAGCCTGGCCCAGATCCGCGGCCGCCGGCGCGGTTTCGACAACGACGGCCTGCCGGGCGGTCGCGGCAAGGGATCGGGCGGCCAGCCCGACCCGATGCGCACCTCCGTCGGCTACATCGGCGCCGACAGCTTCTCGCGCGGCGGTGGCCGCAGCGGCGGCTTCGGCGGCGGTGGTGGCAATGGCCCCCGCCGTGGCGGTGGCGGGGGTGGTTTCGGCGGCGGTCGCGGCGGTCGTTCTCGCTGATCCCCGGCGGTGGCGGTGAAGGTCCTGTCCGGGCTTGCCGCCGCGCGCATGCGTGCTTCCAAATCTCGACTTGCGTGTCCCCGCTGGGGTGGGGGCGCAGGTTAAAATATGCACCCCTTTGGCTGCCGGTCCGGAATCTCGGGGATTCCGGGCATGGGCCCCCTTCCTTGTTGTCTCCCGAAAAATCCTCACAGGACTCTCATGGCTATCGAACGCACCCTCTCCATCATCAAGCCCGACGCAGTTGCCAAGAACGTCATCGGCCAGATCGTCGCCCGTTTCGAGGCCGCTGGCCTGAAGGTCGCCGCTGCCCGCCTGACCCAGCTCTCGCGTGCCGAAGCCGAGCAGTTCTACGCCGTGCACAAGGAGCGCCCCTTCTTCAAGGATCTGGTCGATTTCATGATCTCCGGCCCGGTGTTCGTGCAAGTGCTCGAAGGCGAAGGCGCCATCCTCAAGAACCGCGACCTGATGGGCGCCACCGACCCCAAGAAGGCCGCGCCCGGCACCATCCGCGCCGACTTCGCCGACAGCATCGACGCCAACGCCGTGCACGGCTCCGACGCGGCTGAAACCGCTGCCGTCGAAGTGGCGTTCTTCTTCCCGGCGCTGAACGTCTACAGCCGCTGAGCCTCCCGCGCGCCGCGCCTTCGCTGCTGAACTGGATTCCTTCCCATGACCCCGGCCAACCTGCTTGACTTCGACCTCGACGGTCTGGCCGCGTTCTGCGAGCGGCTCGGCGAGAAGCGCTTTCGCGCGACCCAGCTGTTTCGCTGGATCCACCAGCGCGGCGCGGCCGACTTCGACCAGATGACCGATCTGGCCAAGTCGCTGCGCGAAAAACTCAAGGGCTGCGCGCACGTGCAGGCCTTGACCGTGTTGACCGAACATGTCTCCGCCGACGGCACCATCAAGTGGCTGTTCGACGTGGGCGAGGGCAACGCGGTCGAAACCGTATTCATCCCTGAGGACGATCGTGGCACCCTGTGCATCTCGTCCCAGGCCGGTTGCGCCGTGGGCTGCCGCTTTTGCTCGACCGGGCATCAGGGCTTCGCGCGCAACCTCCGCACCAGCGAGATCACGGCCCAGCTCTGGCATGCCGAGCATTTCCTGCGCAAGCGCCTGAACACCACCGAGCGCGTCATCTCCAACGTGGTGATGATGGGCATGGGCGAGCCGCTGCAGAACTACGGCGCCCTGGTGCCGGCGCTGCGCACCATGCTCGACGACCACGGCTATGGCCTGTCGCGGCGCCGCTTGACGGTCTCCACCTCCGGCGTGGTCCCCATGATGGACCGGCTGGGGCAGGACTGCCCCGTCGCCCTCGCGGTGTCGTTGCACGCGCCGACCGACGTCCTGCGTGACCACCTGGTGCCCCTCAATCGCAAATACCCGATCGCCGAGCTGCTCGACGCCTGCGTGCGCTACCTCGATCACGCGCCGCGCGACTTCATCACCTTCGAGTACTGCATGCTCGACGGCGTCAACGACCAGCCCGAGCATGCGCGCCAGTTGATCGAGTGGGTGCGCCAGCATCGGGGGCGCGGGGTGCCGTGCAAGTTCAACCTGATCCCGTTCAATCCCTTTCCGGCCTCCGGCCTCAAGCGCTCATCCCATGCCGCGGTGCAGGCCTTCGCCGACATCCTGAGCGCCGCCGGCATCGTGACCACGGTGCGCAAGACGCGTGGCGATGACATCGACGCGGCCTGCGGGCAACTGGCCGGCGACGTGCGCGACCGTACCAATGCCGCGGCGCGCATGGCGCAAAAGCGCGTCATCGAGGTCAAGCTCCAGCCCCGGCACGAGATCGCGGTGGCGGCGCAGGACGAATGACGCGCGGCGCGACTCCTTTCTCGGCGGCCCTGGCCTTGCTGCTCGGGGGCTGTTCGCTGCTGGGCGCAGGGGGGGCGGGGCAGGCCAGCGGTGGCGTGCCGTCACGCCCGGCGCCGGCAAGGGAGGCGGCCGAGCAGGTGCCACTCCGTGCCGATGACAAGACGCGCGCGCGCACGCGGCTGACGCTGGCCGAAGCCTATTTTTCGCAAGGCCGTCTGGACATCGCCTTGGAGGAGCTGGCGCAGAGCCTGCGGCTCAACCCCGATGATGCCGATGCCTACAACCTGCGTGGACTGATCCACCTGGACATGAGGCAGTTGGAGGCTTCGGAGCAGGATTTCCAGCGCGCCCTGTCGATCAGCCGCGACAACAGCGACATCCGCCACAACTACGGCTACATGCTGTGCCAGGCCGGCCGCTACGCGCAGGCCCGGCAGCAGTTCGATGCGGCATTGGCCGATCCGGCCTATCGCGCACGCGAAAAGACGCTGCTGGTCAGCGGCATTTGCCTGACGCGTGCCGGCCAATGGCTTGAAGCCGAGGCGGTGCTCAGGCGCGTGCTGCAGTTCAACCCCGCCAGCACGGCCGCTGGCCAGGCGCTGGCGGACGTGCTGCATCGCCAGCGCAAGGATGCCGATGCGCGCTTCTACATCCGGCGCATCAACAACAGCGACCAGGCCAGTGCTGCCAGTCTTTGGCTGGGCATCCGGGTCGAGCGCGCGCTCGGCCACGGCGATGCCGTGCGCCAGCTTGCCGAGCAGTTGCGTCGGCGTTTTCCCGATTCATCCGAACTGGTCGCGTACGACCGCGGTGCATTCGAAGAGTGACTATGACCTCAGGCGACCCCGTTTCCTCTCCAGACCGCGCGGCCGATGCCGCCGCTACGGTGCCGCGCGCTGGCGCCACGGCCGGGCAATTGCTGCGCCAGGCGCGCGAGCGGGCTGGCATGCACCTGGCGTCCCTGGCCGCGGTACTCAAGGTGCCGACCCAGCGTCTGGAAGCGCTGGAGGCCGACCAATACGATCAACTGCCCGGCATGGCCTTTGTGCGCGGGCTGGCCGCGAGCATGGCGCGTACGCTCAGACTCGACGTCGACCAGGTGCTGGGCCTGTTGCCGCGCGGCGAGACCCTGCTCAAGCAGGACCGTGCCGTGGCCTCGATGTCGCGCCACAGTGTGTTGCCCTCGCATGGCGCGGGGCGGTCGCGCTGGACGGGTGGGCTGGCGGTGCTGATCGTGCTGCTGCTCGCCGCCGCGGCCGCCTTGCTGTTCGTGCCGGAGTTGCGCGGCGGGTCGGAGTCCGACGAAGCGCCGGCTGCGGCCGATACCAGCGCCGGATCGAGCCGCGCCGAGCCGCCATCGGGCGCGGATGCCGGTACTTCGCCTGCCGGCGTGACCCCGTCGGTGTCGCTGGTGCCGGGTTTGGCGCCCGTGGCTGAGCCTGTGCCATCGTCGTCGGCCACGGCGGGTGCGGTAGCGGGCGAGCAGGGTGCTCAGTCGTCGTCTGCGGCGGCCCCCGCCATCATGGCCGATCTGGCACCGCAGGCCGCGATGGCCTTGCCCACCACGGGCACCGTGGTGTTTTCGGCACGTGGCGAGGCCTGGATCGAGGTGCTCGACGCCAACCGCTTGCCCTTGCTGCGGCGCACGCTGCAGGCGGGCGAGCGCGTGGGGGTCAGTGGCGCCGAGCCGTTGTCGGTCATCGTGGGCAATGCCCGCGAGGTGCAGGTCGAGGTGCGTGGGCAGGCCTTCGCGCTGGCGCCGTATCTGCGCGGCCAGGTCGCGCGTTTTCAGGTCAAATAAGCGACCATGACGCCTGACTTCCCTGTTCCATACGCCGGGCCTATCGAGCCGGCCGCGCCGCTGCCCCGGCGCTCCCGCCAGGCCCGCGTGGTCTGGGGGCCGCGCACCGTCACCGTGGGCGGCGACGCGCCGGTGCGCGTGCAGTCCATGACCAACACCGACACGGTCGACGTGATCGGCACGGCCATCCAGGTCAAGGAGCTGGCGCAGGCCGGCTCGGAGATGGTGCGCATCACCGTCAACACGCCGGAGGCGGCGCAGGCCGTGCCGCACATCCGCGAGCAGCTCGACCGCATGGGCATCGACGTGCCACTGGTGGGCGACTTTCACTACAACGGCCACCGCCTGCTCACCGAATTTCCGGACTGCGCGCAAACGCTCTCCAAATATCGCATCAACCCCGGCAACGTGGGCAAGGGCGACAAGAAGGACAAGCAGTTCGCCCAGATGGTCGAGGCCGCCGCGCGTTACGGCAAGGCCGTGCGCATCGGCGTCAACTGGGGCAGCCTGGACCAGGAGCTGCTGTCGGTCATGATGGACGAGAACTCGCGTCGCGCCCAGCCCTGGTCGGTCAAGCAGGTGATGTACGAGGTGCTGGTGACCTCGGCCATCGATTCGGCGCGCCGCGCCGAGGCCATCGGCCTGGACGGCGACCAGATCATCCTGTCTTGCAAGATGAGCGGCACGCAGGATCTGATCTCGGTCTACCGCGAGATGGCGCGGCGCTGCGACTACGCGCTGCACCTGGGGCTGACCGAGGCCGGCATGGGCACCAAGGGCACGGTGGCTTCGGCCGCGGCGCTGGCGGTGCTGCTGCAGGAGGGCATCGGCGACACCATCCGCGTATCGCTGACGCCGCAGCCCGGCGAGGCGCGCACGCAGGAAGTGGTGGTGGCCTCCGAGATCCTGCAGGCGCTCGGCCTGCGCGTGTTCGTGCCCAGCGTGACGGCCTGTCCGGGCTGCGGGCGCACCACCAGCACCACTTTCCAGGAACTGGCCAAGCAGATTGATGACTACCTGCGGCTGCAGATGCCGCTGTGGCGCGGCCGCTATCCCGGGGTCGAGGGGCTCAAGGTGGCGGTCATGGGCTGCATCGTCAACGGTCCGGGCGAGAGCAAGCATGCCGACATCGGCATCAGCCTGCCGGGCTCGGGCGAGGCGCCGGCGGCGCCGGTCTTCATCGACGGCGAAAAGCGCATGACGCTGCGCGGCGAGCACATCGCCGAGGAATTCCAGAAGATCGTCGAGGACTACATCGAGCGGCGCTTCGGCGCCGAAGTGGGCTCGACGAACTGATCCGCCGGGCGCCGTGCTGGCGCCGGGCAGGTTTTTGAAGTATCAGGAAAAATGGCCGAAAAAATCAATGCCATCAAGGGCATGAACGACATCCTGCCGCCCGACTCGGCGCGCTGGGAGCAGTTGGAGGACACCGTCCGCCGGCTCATGAATCGCTACGCCTACCGCAATTTGCGCACCCCCATCGTCGAGCCGACCGCGCTGTTCGTGCGCGGCCTGGGCGAGGTGACCGACATCGTCGAAAAGGAGATGTACTCGTTCGAGGACAGGCTCAACGGCGAGCAGTTGACGCTGCGGCCCGAGAACACCGCCGGCATCGTCCGCGCGGTGGTCGAGCACAACCTGCTCTACGACGGCGGCAAGCGCCTCTACTACATGGGCCCGATGTTCCGGCACGAGCGCCCGCAGCGCGGCCGCTACCGGCAGTTCCACCAGATCGGCGCCGAGGCGCTGGGCT
>JASGEH010000085.1:0-7063 GCA_047606565.1 Comamonas sp. | reverse complement strand
GCCGGGGAAGTAGACCACGGCGGGCTTGAGGTCGGTGGTGCGCGGCACCAGCAGCGACATGCGCAGCTGGCGCACCGCGCGGGTCGAGGCGATCTGCGAATAGATGACGCCGCTGATCTGGTCGATCTGGCCGCGCTGGCTGTCCACGCGCAGGATCTGCGCGCCGGGGGCGTAGCCGGGCAGGGCGGCGGCGTTGGCCGTGTCGGCGGTGGTGGTGGCGGCGTGCGCACCCAGCAGACTGCTCATGAGCAGGCCGCCAAGACAGAGGGATCGGAACGAGGGCATTGCGTGTACTCCTGGGTTGCGATCAGCTCACGCGTGGGTCCGGCTGGCGTAGCCTTGCGGCAAGGCCTCCGGGCCGCGGTCGATGATGCTCTGGTCGTCGGCCGCGACTCTCTCAAGGAAGGTGATACGGGCGAATTCGTCAATGACCAGCTTGGGGTAGGTGGGGCCGGCGTCACGGTAGGCATGCATCTGATCGAGGTGCTCGTTCTGGAAGCAGACCGTTTTCTTCGGGTCCTCGGCGATCCAGCGCGGGAAGAAAATCACGCCGTGCAGCAGGCCCTCGGCCAGGTTGACGGCGACGCTGACGGTGGTGCCTGTCGGTTCGTCCCAGGAAATCTTGTAGACCTCGTCGGACAGGCGGACGATGTGGGCCTGCTGGTCGCGCACCCAGCGGCCGCCGACCATGCCGCTGTGGATGCGGTAGTCGATGGTGCGGGCGTTCTTGACATAGAGTTCGTACTGCCAGCCGTTGTCGTAGGTGTAGATGATGTGGGTGCCGATGAAGCGGGTCAGTTGCGCGGGTTTGGTGGATTCGAACGGATCGGACATTTCAATCTCCTTGTTGGTGGAAGCGGGATGGCTTGGGTTCAGTATGCATTTAATTGCTTGATGTAAAAAGCGCTGATTTCGCGTCAAAATAATCGAAATTTCAGATCAATTTAGGTCATCAACCTCTTCTTCGCCATGCAGCCTCGATCAACCCTCGAACAATGGGCTGTCCTCAAAGCCGTGGTCGACGCGGGCAGCTTCGCCGCCGCTGCGCAGGCGCTCAATCGCAGCCAGTCCTCGGTCAGCTACGCGCTCGCGCGTTTGCGCGATGCGGTGGGCGTGGATCTGCTGACCCCCAGCGGGCGGCGCGCCGTGCTGACCGCGGCCGGCGCCGCTTTGCTCGACGAGGTGGCGCCGCTGATCGCCGAGCTGGCACGTATTGAGCGGCGTGGCCGGGGCATTGGCGCGGGCGAAGCCGTCCGCATCCGGCTGGTGGTCGACAGCCTGTTTCCCAAGCCGCGTCTGTTCGAGGCCTTGCGGGCGTTGGCGCAGGCGCATCCGCACGCGCAGGTCCATGTGATCGAAACCGTGCGCCAGACCGTGCATGAACTGCCCGCCGACGGCCACGACTTGGCGATCCTGGTGCTTGAGCCCGGCGCGCGCGAGGCCGATCCTGTCGCCGACATCCGGCTGGTGGCCGTGGCCCATCCGGCGCACCCGCTGTTCGCTGGCCGTCAGCCGCCTTCACGCGCGGCGCTGGCGCGGCATGTCTGCGTGGAGATCCGCGGCCTCCAGCAGGGCGGCGAGGTGGAGGGCACGGGCCGGCGCTGGCTGATGGGCACGGTGGACTCGGCCATCGACGCGGTGCGCAACCAGCTGGGCTATGGCTGGCTGCCGCAGCACCTGATCACGTCCGAATTGCAGGGCGGCACGCTGCGTGAGCTTGCGCTGGGCATCGGGCAGGTCCGTCACATCCCGCTGGGCCTGTACGTCCGCGACGAGGGCGAAATCGCCGATGCCGCCACCCTGGCGCTGGCGCGGCTGCTGACCGTCGGGCCGTGACGCGTTGAATGACACGTTGAGCGACGCATGGCCATTGTTCTGCCAGGCAAGACAATCTGTCTACCGCACAGACCTTTATCCCGGCCCGTCCGTTTCCTACAGTGATGCCCATGTCGACCGCGTGGTTGGCCGGTGCGGGAATTCCTCCCGTGCCATGGCAATTCGCTCACTTCAAAGGACATCATCATGGACATCACCGTCATCGGCGCCGGCAACATGGGCGCGGGCTTCGTCAAGCAACTGGCGCAGGCGGGCCACCGGGTGCGCGTGACCGCGCGCGACCTGGCCAAGGCCGAGGCTCTGGCTTTCGCTCACGCGGGCGTGGAAGCCGTGCCGGCCGCGCAGGCCCTGGGCGACGCGCAGGTCGTGATCGTCGCCACCCCGTACGAGGGGGCCGTGCCCGCGCTGCGATCGCTGGGCGCGCTCGACGGGCGCATCGTCATCGACATCACCAACCCGCTGACGGCGGACTACATGGGCCTGACGCTGGGCTTCGAGACCTCGGCCGCCGAGGAGATCGCCAAGGCAGTGCCCGGCGCGCAGGTGGTCAAGGCCTTCAACACCGTGCTGGCCCAGGTGCTGACCGAAGGCCCGGCCTTCGCGGGCGGCCAGACCGTGCCCGTCTTCTACGCCGGCGACGACGAGCGCGCCAAGCAGACCGTGCGTGTACTGGCCGAGAGCCTGGGCTTCAAGCCCATCGATGCCGGCGGCCTGAAGAACGCGCGCTACCTGGAGCCGCTGGCGGGCCTGAACGTCTACTTCGCCTACGGCGCCGGCCAGGGCACGCAGATCGCCCCGACCTGGATCCAGCGGGCGTGAGTCGGGCCTGAAGCGATCTGAGGCGGCTGGCCGCACCCGGCCGCGCCTGGTCGCAGCATCGGCCTGTGTCGGACACCGCCGCATCTGCGGGCGAGGCGGTGGTCGGCGGGGAGCCGGGTCATTAGCTCGGCGCGCTCGACAGCATCGCCTGGCCCAACGACCGGTTGCTCGACGCTGCCTTAAAGGGCCGCGTGGCCGGCACCCGCGAACTGCTGGCGAACCTCAGTGACATTCTGGTCTATGACGTGCTGGGCGATCGGGTGCGCGTGCTGCGTGTCTTGCATGTCGCGAGGCGGTGGCCGTAGAAGTCAGGCGAAGTCTTTTGCTGGAACAGCGGCGATGCCGACTACGCCTTCAACGCCGAGGCCGGACTGCGCTTGCACAGCAGGGCAATGGTCCATACCGCCAGTACCATGATCACCGCGCCGTAGGTGTCGACGGCTGTTAGCAGTCCCGTACGTTGGGCCAGATAGCCGACGGCCAATGTGGGCACGCTGTGAGCCAGATAACTCTCGGTGTAGAAAATCCCCATCAATCCCGCGCGTTCATGCGGCCCGGCCAGTGGCAGAACGCTGCGCACCGCGCCCAGGAAACTCGCGCCGAAACCAAAACCGGCAAGGACCGAACCGCCCAGCAGTAAAGCGGCATGACTTTGATGGGTTCCGAGCAGAATGATGGCCAGCCCCATCACCAATGCCAGCTCACCTGACAAGAGACAGGAAAACGCGCTCATCTTTCGCGCGATCAGTACCGCCATAGCCCCGGTGAGAGTCAATGCCGCGACCACCCAGGCTCCCAGCCATGGCGTGTTCACCTTCATGACCGTCGCGATCAGTGAGGGCATGAGCGAGAGATAAAAACCGCCCAGCATCCACACCGCCACATTCGCTGGCGTGGCCGACAGAAATGCCTGGCGCGCTTGAGGCGGAATCGCCATGCGTGGCTTGAGACTGGCCCATGCACCCGGGCGGCGTGTGGTCGTCTCCGGAGCCAGCCAGGTCAGACCCAGAAGCACCAGAAAAAGACCCAGCAGCACGGCATACACCATATGCAGTGGCCAAGGGGCGAACACCATCAGTGCCGTACTGCCCAGAACGCCTGCTGTGATGCCGATCATCGGCGCCATGCTGTTGATCAAGGTGCCATGCTCCCGGTCCAGGTCGAGCAGCGCCGCGCCGACTGCGGCGGTTGCCATGCCGGTGGCAAAACCTTGCAGCGCGCGCGTGGCCATCAACCACCAGGGACTGTTGGCATACAGGAAGCCGGCCATCACGACGAGCTGCAAGGTCAAGGCCAGGGTAATCACCGGACGACGGCCCGCATGGTCTGAAAGCCGCCCGGTCACCAGCAGTGCCAGCAGCAGTGCCAGTGCGTAGGTCGCAAAGACGACAGTCAGCACGGTGGCGCTGAATCCCCATTGCTGCTGATAGAGCCGATACAGCGGCGTGGGCGCACTGGATGCCGCGATAAAGGCAATCAGTGTGCCGCAGTGCAAGGTCACGGCCCAGGGTGAGGACCGCTGCCGAAGCCGTTGGCACGGGGTTTGTGGCGAAGCGGGTGGGGTGGACATGATCTCGCTTTAAATGCAAAATATTTGCTTTAGAGATCATAGATCATTGACTGCACTAAAGCAATTTTTATGCTTTAGTGGTTTGAAACTCACAAACAGACCACCCACGGAGCACATGACTGAAAAATCTGCCCCCCGCCCCGGAGGGCGAAGTGCCCGCGTTCAGGCCGCCGTTCACCAGGCCGTGCGTGCGCTGCAAGAAGAACAAGGGCGCGCTGGGCTGACCGTCCCGGCCATCGCCAGCCGCGCAGGGGTGACGCCGTCCACCATCTACCGGCGTTGGGGAGATCTGGCGCAGTTGCTGGCCGATGTGGCCGTCGAGCAACTGCAGCCCGAGCAGCCGCCGGCAGACATGGGCAGCTTTCACAACGATTTGCGCGCGTGGCTGTTGCAGTACTTCGACGAGATGTCATCGGCGCCTGGACGGGCAATGCTTCGCGATGTATTGGGCACGCAAGGCCATGCCAGTGCAGGCAAATGCGACGGTTTTCTGCGCCAGCAGCTCGAAGTCATCCGCATGCGTGCCCTTGCCCGAGGCGAGCGTCCGGTCTCGGCCGAGACCATCATTCGTGTCGTGGTCGCGCCACTGATGTACCGCATGCTGTTTGCCAACGAAGCACCCGAGGTGCAGGCCGTAGAGGCTCTGTTTGAGCAAGTGATGAAGACAGGGGAGGGGGATGAAGCGGGCGAGTTCCGCAGGTCCACGCGGAGCCTGTGAGTGGTCTCGTGTTTCAGCCCTTGCCGCTGCGCTTGGGGGCTAGGGGCACCGCCAACAAGGCGGCAACAGCGATGACCCCCCAGGTAATCGGCCATGAGCTTGCCGACAGCAGGAAGGGAATCAGCGCCGGCGTGATGAACGCCGATGCGAAGATGGTCATGCCAATGATGCCCAAGGCCGTCCCCGCACGCGCCGCGCCGGCCATGCTCGCGATCTCCGTATAGGCCGCACCGTGCCAGGCGCTGGCCGTCAGCCCGCTGAGGCACAGCAGCGATGCCACCCAACAAGTGCCGGCATCCGCGAAAATTGCCAGGATCGCCGTCGATGCGGCAGCGAGCATGCCGATGCCTCGCACCAGGGTTCGGCGGTCAGCCCCACGGTCGCAGCAGTGGCCGATCACGATACGGGCGATCGAACCCGCGACCTGGACGAGGGCGATCACGCCTGCAATCAAGGCCAGTCCGGCCGCCTTGTGGTCATGCAGGAAAACACCGCCAAAGGTCAGAACCGCGATCTGCGGTGCCGTCAACAGACCGCTGGCCAGAGCCAGGCGCCAGACCTCGACGCGGTGCAGCGGCGAAGGGCCCGCCGCAACCTGGGCCGATCCTGGGACATCGGGCAAGGGCTGCTCATGCAGCCAGCGCCAGGTTGCCAATGCACTCAGGACGCAGAACACAGCCAGTGTGCCGAATACCACCTGAAAGCCGAAACGCTGGGCCAGCCAGGGCAACAAGGCCGCGCCCATCGCGCCGCCGGCGGGAATCGCTGTCTGGCGTATGCTCATCGCCAGCCCACGCTTGCCGTCGCTGAACCATCCCATGATGGCTCTCCCCGAGGACGAGTTGACGCTGCCGCCCAAGACGCCCACCAGGACCAGGCCCGCGCCCAGGAGCAGGGCGCTGGGCACCTGCGATTCGGTGGGGACCACCCACATCGCCAGCAACAGCAAGGCCGCTCCGGTCGCAAGCAATCCCGTCAACAGGACTTTTCGGTCACCGAAGCGATCGGTCAGCAGCCCCCAGACCAGCTCCGAGAACGTGACGCCCAAGGCCATGCAGCCGAGCACCAGGCCGAGTTGCCCGGTGGTCATCTGATACGCACTGCGCATCAGCACGCCGGTCACCGGGAGGCCAGAAAACGCCGCCGCAAAACTCGCCTGTGCCGCAACACCGATCGCCAGGATCACCCATCGGTAATAAGAGCCATGCTGCTTCGGCGCGAGAACGAAGGCGGTCGACGTGTTTTGGGAAGTCATGAATCACCTCTGTACCTACTGGTATGTTTTGAATGTAGCACATGAACATACCAGTAGGTACAATCAATTTCATGAACACATCCATCGACAAGCTGATCGAGACGACCCAAGCCCTGCTCTGGGAGCGCGGCTATGGGGGCACCAGCCCCAGGGCCATCCAGGATCGCGCGGGGGTGGGGCAGGGCAGCATGTACCACCATTTCCGTACCAAGGCTGCATTGGCGCAGGCGGCCGAAGAGCGCTCCGCCAAGGAACTGATCGAGGAGGTTGGCCAGTTGCTCGACGGCCCTGGCGCGCCGCTGGATCGCGTGCTGGCCTACCTCAGGCTGGAGCGTGATGTCCTCAAGGGCTGCCGCATCGGCCGCTTGACCGCCGACCCCGAAGTACTGGCCGACGACGCGCTGCGCAAGCCACTGGAAGACACTTTTGCGTGGATCACCGGGCGCTTGGCGGCGTTGCTGAACGATGCCCAGGCCGGCGGTCATTTGCCAGACGGATGCGATTCACAGGAGCTTGCCGCCACCGTGCTCGCCGTGCGGCAGGGAGGCTATGTTCTGGCGCGGGCGGCCAATTCGGCGATCCCGTATGAACGGGCTGTCGAAGGGCTCATCACGCTGTTGACGAACAAAGGGGCTTCCAGCCGCTAGCGGTTTGCTGGCTGGCCGAGCGGGCAGCGCCATCCTCGGCGCATCGGTCAGGACGGACGCGGCCACGCGACCGTCGTCCACTCGTCGCCGACCTACTGGCGCATGCCTATGGCCAGGCGATTGAAGGCGCTCATCAGCGCGACGGCGAAGCTCAGGTCGGTGATTTCCGCATCGCTGAAATGGGCCTTGAGTGGCTCGAAATCCTCATCGGGCGCGTG
>JASGEH010000084.1:0-9985 GCA_047606565.1 Comamonas sp. | reverse complement strand
CGTCATTGCCGACTGGATCGGCTTCTACAACCACCAGCGCCCCCATCAGGCGCTCAACATGAAGACTCCCGCTGAGGCATTCGCATTAGCGGCCTGACTTGTGCAGGTTCTGCTGGGTCAATACAACTTGCATGTTCAAGCACCCACAGCCACAGATGCACCAGCTGACATCGGTCCCGTCGACGTGGTGCTGTTTGGCGTAAAGCTGTGGGACACCCAGACCGCAGCCGAGGCGATCAAGCCACTACTCGGCGCGCAGACCGTGGTGATTTCCTTGCAGAATGGTGTAGTCAAGGACGATCTGCTGACGGCTGCCTTGGGTCATGCGGCGGTCGCTGGCGGCGTCTGCTATATCGCGGCAACCATTGAAGCGCCCGGGGTGATCGGTCACACCAACAAGCTGCAAAGAATGGTCTTCGGCGAGTACGACGACCAGCGTAGCGTCCGCATCGAACGTTTCCATCAAGCTTGCATCCAGTCAGGAATCGAGGCCGAGATCAGTGACGATATCGCGCGCGTGATCTGGGAGAAATTCGTTTTCCTGGTCGGTCTATCAGCGACGACGGCGACGATCCGCAGTTCAATTGGCACAGTCCGCAACAATCCGGCTTCTCGCCGACTGCTTGAGGCTGTCATGCAGGAGACCGTCGATGTCGGGCGGGCCGAGGGCGCGAATCTCGCGGCTGATTTCGCGCAAGATCGTCTGCGCTTCTGCGATCAGATCCCTGCGGACATGACGGCATCCATGCTGCGCGATCTGGAGCATGGCAATCCCCTCGAAGTGGAATGGCTCAGCGGTGACGTCAGTGCACGAGGGCGTCGGCTTGGTATACCAACGCCTTACAACACCGCCATTTTCGATATCCTTGCGGTCCACGCGAATGGGCATGCACGCCCATGAAAACGGCGAGCCCCAGGGCCGGCGTGTCCGAGACGGGCCTTGCCCTCACGCTCATCGCGGCGACCTTCCTGATGGGGTCAAGCTTTGTCGCCGGGAAAATTCTATTGGCGGACGGTTTCCCCCCAGTTCTGCTGGTGGGATGGCGCTTCCTCATTGCAGCGGCGGCGGCCTTACCAATCGTTCTAATGACTAGGAACAGGCACTGTGACGATTTGAATCGCAAAGCAATTCAGCTGCGCCATGCGGCCTTGGTCTTGGCGATCGGCTTGCTCCAGACGGGTGCGGTCATGGGCTTGCTGTTTCTCGCGATGCAGAGTATTTCAGCCCCCGAGGCTGCCATTTTGCTATTCACCAATCCAGTGTGGGTTGCGCTGCTCAGTTGGCTGTTTCTTCACGAGCCACTGCCTCGTATTCGGGCGGCTGGATTGGTCTTGGGGGTGGCCGGCGTTGCTCTGGCTGTTGGCCGGGGGGGCAACGCGGCGTCGAGTTCGGGTACGTTGATTGGTGAATTGCTCGGCTTAGCCGCGGCGTTTTTCTGGGCAGTTGCCACGGTCATCCACAAACGCGCCGCCCTCCCGCTCAGTGCTTGGTCTTTGAACTTCTGGCAAATGCTTATCGGCTCTCTCACCTTACTGGTTCTGGCTTACGGCCGGGGAGAACACTGGCCTCCAGTCGTCACGCACGTGCAATGGGGCTGGTTCATTTGGCTCGCCATCCCGGCCTCGACTGGCTCCTTTGGTCTCTGGTTCCTTGCCTTAAAGAAAGGTAGGGCGGTACAGACCAGTGGGTATCTGTTTCTTGCCCCAGTGTTCGCCGTCGTGCTGTCGTTCTGCATTCTTGGAGCCAGCATCACTTGGCTACAAGCGCTGGGCGGAGCGCTCGTCGCGCTAGCTCTCTGGCTGGTTACGCGTCACACAGCTTCCATCTCGCCTGAACACCATCTTGATGATGCCATTCCGCGAGGGTGACCATGAGGTCGGAATCCATCCGATCGCCCACGACGTTCATGGCGGGTCAATGAATACGTTCAGACCGCCGCTTCGTTTTCCTCGCCGGTGCGGATGCGCACGATGCGCTCGACCGGCGAGACGAAGATCTTGCCGTCGCCGATCTTGCCGGTGCGCGCGGCGTTGAGCACGGCTTCCACGCAGCGCTCGACGTCGCCGTCGTTGACCACCAGCTCGACCTTCACCTTGGGCAGGAAATCGACCACGTACTCGGCGCCGCGGTAGAGCTCGGTGTGGCCCTTCTGGCGGCCGAAGCCCTTGACTTCGGTCACCGTCAGGCCGGAGACACCATAGTCGGCCAGCGCTTCGCGGACTTCGTCGAGCTTGAAGGGTTTGATGATGGCGGTGATGAGTTTCATGGCGACGGCTCCTGCTTCAAGCTATTTTATGCACGGATTCCCGGTAGTGATTCACGATCGGGTAGCGCCAGTCCTTACCGAAGTTGCGGTGCGTCACGCGCGGGCCGATGGCCGACTGGCGGCGCTTGTACTCGTTGATCCGCAGCAGCCGCGTGACGCGCTCGACCTCGGCGCGCGCGTGGCCGGCAGCGACGATCTCGTCGAGCGTCTGGTCGTCTTCCACGTAGCGCGCCAGGATGTCGTCGAGCACCTCGTAGGGCGGCAGGCTGTCCTGGTCGGTCTGGTCGGCGCGCAGCTCGGCGCTGGGCGGGCGGGTGATGATGCGCTCCGGGATCGGGCTGGCGCCGGTGCCGTAGGGGTCGTTCTGGTTGCGCCAGCGCGCCAGCGCGAAGACGCGGGTCTTGAGCACGTCCTTGATGACCGCGAAGCCGCCGGCCATGTCGCCGTACAGCGTGCAGTAGCCGGTCGCCAGCTCGCTCTTGTTGCCCGTCGTCAGCACCATGGCGCCGAACTTGTTGGACAAGGCCATCAGCAGCACGCCGCGGATGCGGGCCTGAATGTTTTCCTCGGTGGTGTCCTCGGGCCGGCCCGCGAACTCGTGCGCCAGCGCCTGCTTGAAGGCCTCGAACTGCGGCACGATGGAAATCTCGTCGTAGCGCACGCCCAGCCGGCCGGCCATCTCGCGCGCGTCGATCCAGCTGATGTCGGCCGTGTAGGGCGAGGGCATCATCACCGCGCGCACCTTGTCGGCGCCCAGCGCATCGACCGCGATGGCCAGCACCAGCGCCGAGTCGATACCGCCCGACAGGCCCAGCAGCACGCCGGGAAAGCCGTTCTTGTTGACATAGTCGCGCACCGACAGCACCAGCGCATCCCACAGGTCAGCCTCGGGCTCGCGCACCGCGGCCAGCTCGCCGCGCACCTGGCGCAGGGCCAGCGGCGCGGCGGCATCGGCACGCGCTGACGCGAAATCCAGCTCGCCGAAATACAGCGTCTCGGCGAAGCTCTCGGCCTGCCCGCGCAGCACGCCCTGCGCGTCGAGCACGAAGGAGGCGCCGTCGAAGACCAGCTCGTCCTGCCCGCCCACGAGGTGGGCGTAGATCAGCGGCAGGCCGGTCTCGCGGCAGCGCAGGCCCATGGCAGCCAGCCGCTCGGCGTTCTTGCCGACGTGAAAGGGCGAGGCGTTGATGACCGCCAGCACGTCGGCGCCAGCCGCGCGCGCGGCCCGGGCCGGCGCCTCGAACCAGGCGTCCTCGCACACCAGCAGGCCGACGCGCACACCGTCCACCTCGAACACGCCGGCCTCCGTGTCCGCGCCGGGCGTGAAGTAACGGCGCTCGTCGAAGACCTGGTAGTTGGGCAGTTCGCGCTTGGCGTAGGACAGCTCGCGCCGGCCGCCGCGCAGCACCGTGGCGCGGTTGTGGCGCTGGTGCACCGAGACGCTGCGCGTGCGCAGGTCGCCGCCCTGCGGGTGGCCCACCACCACCGCCAAGTCGGGCAGGTCCGCCAATTCGCGCGCAATCTGGTCGAGCGCCTCGTCGCAGGCCTGCATGAAGGACGGCCGCAGCAGCAGGTCCTCGGCTGCATAGCCGCACAAGGCCAGCTCCGGCGTCAGCAGCAGGCGGGCTCCACGCGCGTGCGCCGCGCGCCCGGCATTGATGATCTTGCGGGCATTGCCGGCGAGGTCGCCCACAACGAAATTGAGCTGTGCGATGCAGAATGGGAGCGACATGACTGAAGCGAAACTTCCAGGAAAAAAGCCGAACGGCGATTATGTCATCGCCCTTCACGCCAGCCTGGCGGCCGTGCCTCCCGCCGCCTGGAACGCGCTGCTGGCCGCGCAGGACGAACCCAGCCCCTTCATGCGCCACGAATACCTGGCCGCGCTGCACGACAGCCAGTCGGCCTGCGCCGCCACCGGCTGGCTGCCGCTGGTCTTCACGGCGCACGACGGCGCCGGCGAACTGCAGGCGGCTTGCGTGTGCTACCTCAAGAGCCACAGCCAGGGCGAATACGTGTTCGATTGGGCCTGGGCCGATGCCCACGCGCGCCACGGCCTGGACTACTACCCCAAGGCGCTGCTGGCCGTGCCCTTCACCCCGGTGCCGGGCAGCCGCCTGCTGGCGCGCGACGCCGCCGCGCGGCTGGCCCTGCTGCGCGCGCTGACCGCCTGGTGCGACCAGCAGAAACTGTCCTCGCTGCACCTGCTGTTCGGCAGCGCGGCCGATCATGCCGCCGCGCGCGAGGCCGGGCTGATGCTGCGCCAGGCCGTGCAATTCCACTGGCACAACGACCCCGGGCGGCCTTATTCGGACTTCGACGACTTCCTCGCCCGGCTCGCGCACGACAAGCGCAAGAAGATCCGCCAGGAACGCCGCAAGGTCGCGCAAAGCGGCGTGCGGCTGCTCCCGCTGCAAGGCCGCGAGATCACGGCGGCCGACTGGGATTTTTTCTACCGCTGCTACGTCCACACCTATCACGCCCACGGCAACCCGCCCTACCTCACGCGCGACTTCTTCGCCCGGCTGGCCGCCACCCTGCCCCAGGCCTGGCTGATGTTCGTCGCCGAGCGCGACGGCCAGCGCGTGGCGGCCAGCCTGATCGGGCTGCAGAGCGACGGGCCCGACGGCCAGGACCACGACGACGCCCGCGACGACACCCGCGACGACGGGCCGCCCCGCGTGGCCTATGGCCGCTACTGGGGCGCGCTGGAGGAGATCGACTGCCTGCACTTCGAGGCCTGCTACTACCAGCCCATCGCCTGGTGCATCGCGCACGGCGTGCAGCGTTTCGAGGGCGGCGCGCAGGGCGAGCACAAGATGGCGCGCGCCCTGCTGCCGGTCGCAACCCCCAGCGCGCACTGGCTGGCCCACCCGGCTTTCGCCGATGCGGTGCAGCACTTCCTCGACCGTGAAACGGCCGGCCTGGAAAGCTACATCGACCACCTGAAGCAGCGCACGCCCTTTCGCCAGCCGGATCCGGGGGCCACATCGCCCGCAATCCGCCAGACCCCGGCCCGACCAAGCGCGGGCGACGATGACACGCCCTAGGGAGGCTTTCCGACACGCCCGAGCTCGCCCGACACCTGAAAATAAGGTGTTTTCATCATTTGTCGCCAGAATGCCGTGATCTGCCGCCATCGTCATTCAGCATGCATCTTCCACGTAAATCGTGTTGACAGGCCTCAGTCAACAAAGTCATAATGGCGCTCTGTTTAACAACCAACCACGTTGGTCGTCAGGCGCTACTCGCGGACCCACCAAGCGGTCCCGTCGCGGTGCCTGATGCGTCAAGAACGGATCCCGCCTCGTGCGGATTCATCACACGCTGGCTGCGTCCAGCCGGGTGCCTTCGCGCCGCTTCGGCGGGCGCTGCAGCATCCATCCCGACACGCTCTTCGGACAGGGCCTATCCGCTCCAGGCAGCAAGGCGCCAGCCGCCGCTGCCGGACCGCGGCATCCCCCGCACGGGCATCGCCTTTTCCGCAGAGACACCGCCTCGTCGCATCCCCTTGCCGGGCCATGCGGCATCAACCATGAGAAGGAGTCCAATCGCATGGCAAAAGAAATCGTCATCGACCATGTATTCAAGGTCTTCGGGGAACACCCGAAAGCAGCCCTGGATCTGGTCGAGCAGGGCTACTCCAAACAGGACATCCTGGCGCGGACCGGCAATTCGATCGGCGTCTTCGATGCCAACTTCACCATCAACGAGGGCGAGATCTTCGTCATCATGGGCCTCTCGGGCTCGGGCAAGTCGACCCTGGTTCGCCTGCTCAACCGCCTCATCGAGCCGACCGCCGGGCGCATCCTCGTCAACGGCGAAAACATCAACGACTACGGCGACAAGGCCCTGCGCGCGCTGCGCCGCAAGGACATCAGCATGGTGTTCCAGTCCTTCGCGCTGATGCCGCACATGACGGTGCTCGACAACACCGCCTTCGGCCTCGAACTGGCCGGCGTGCCCAAGGCCCGGCGCCAGCAGCAGGCGCAGCAAGCGCTGGAGCAAGTCGGCCTGGGCGCCTGGGGCGCGAGCTACCCCGACGAGCTCTCGGGCGGCATGCAGCAGCGCGTCGGCCTGGCCCGGGCGCTGGCCTCCGACCCCTCCATCCTGCTGATGGACGAGGCCTTCTCGGCGCTCGACCCCATCATCCGCACCGACATGCAAAGCGAGCTGCTGCGGCTGCAGGAAATCCAGCGCCGCACCATCGTCTTCATCTCGCACGACCTCGACGAGGCCATGCGCATCGGCGACCGCATCGCCATCATGAAGGACGGCCACGTGGTGCAGGTCGGCACGCCCGAGGAAATCCTGCGCCACCCGGCCGACGACTACGTGCGCAACTTCATCCGCGGCGTCGACACCGCCGCCGTTTTCAAGGCCGGCGACATCGCCCGCAAGTCGCAGGTGGTGGTGGCCGAAAGCCGCACCAAGGGTTGCCGCGCCGCGCTCAAGATGCTGGAGGACGGCGACCGCACCTACGGCTTCGTCGTCAGCACCAGCGGCAAGTACCTGGGCACGGTGTCGATCGACTCGCTGCGCGAGGCGCTCAAGGACCACGAAGGCCCGCTCGGCCTGCAGCACGCCTACCTCAAAGGCGTGGAGACGATCTCGGCCAGCCACCCGGTCGCCGACTTGTTCGCCCACGTCGCCGCGCCGCCCTGGCCGGTCCCGGTGGTCGACGAGGACACCGGCCGCTATCGCGGCTCGATCAGCAAGACCACGCTGCTCAAGTTCCTCGACCGCAACACCGACTGACACGCCCCTGTAGAACGTTCTTACAGCCATACAACAATCCTGGAGGATCCCGGCCCATGACCCTGAGCACCCAGACGATATCAACACCTCTCTCGACGACCCCCCCGGCGATGGCCCCCGACGAGCGCCTCGTGATCGCCCAGAACGACGTCAATACCCGTGCCGATACCAGCGCCGATCCGTGGAACAGCACCGCGCAGCCGGCCGTGACGACCGACACCAGTGCCAGCGCGCCCGACGCGGAGAGCGATCCGTGGGGTTCCGAGACCGCGGGGCAGGCCGATGGCGCGACCGGCACGGGCGCTGATGCGGGCGGCAGCGATTGGCTCAGTGCCCCGCCGGCCCCCGCCGGCGGCGATCAGGGCTGGCACCTGAGCAGCCTGTGGGACGGCTCGCTGCCGGTGCAGGACTGGATCAACCACGGCCTGGGCTGGTTCGTCGCCCATTTCCGCCCCTTCTTCCAGTCGGTGCGCGGGCCCATCGACGGCACGCTGGTTGGCGTTCAGACGCTGCTGCAAAGCGTGCCGACGCTGGCCATGATCGCCATCCTCGGCCTGCTGGCCTGGCAGTTCGCCGGCCCCGCGCTGGCCATCGGCACGGTGATCTCGATGCTGGTCATCGCCATGCTCGGCATCTGGCCCGACGCCATGGTCACGCTGTCGCTGGTACTGACCTCGCTGGTGTTCTGCATCGTCATCGGCCTGCCGCTGGGCATTCTGCTGGCCGCCAGCGACCGCGCCCAGCGCATCGTGCGCCCCGTGCTCGACGCCATGCAGACCACGCCGGCCTTCGTCTACCTGGTGCCGGTGGTGATGCTGTTCGGCATCGGCAACGTGCCGGGCGTCATCGTCACCATCGTGTTCGCGCTGGCGCCGCTGGTGCGGCTGACGGCGCTGGGCATCCGCCAGGTGCGGCCCGACCTGATCGAGGCCTCGCGCGCCTATGGCGCCTCGCCCTGGCAGTTGCTGACCAAGGTGCAGATCCCGCTGGCGCTGCCCTCCATCATGGCCGGCATCAACCAGGCGTTGATGCTGTCGCTGTCGATGGTGGTGATCGCCTCGATGATCGCCGTCGGCGGCCTCGGCCAGATGGTGCTGCGCGGCATCGGCCGGCTCGACATGGGCCTGGCCACCGTGGGCGGCCTGGGCATCGTGCTGCTGGCGATCACGCTCGACCGCATCACCCAGGCCATGGGCCAGAGCCGGCGCGGTGCGCGCCGCTGGTTCCACAGCGGCCCCGCCGGCCTGGTCTGGAAGCTGGCCGGCGGCGCGCGCCAGCCGGCCCGTGCCGGCAACACGCCGGCCGCCCAGCCCGGAGCGACCGCCTCGACGTCCGCCGCCGCAAGCAACGGCAGTGGCGCACGCGGCGCCACGCCCTCCCCGGCCTTGCCAGCCAAGGCCTGAACGGCGCCCGGCGGCCTGGTTGGCGCCGGTCGCCGCCGCTGCTCTCGTTTTCCATCCGTAGTCAACAACACGAAAGGACTCCCGACATGACATACACCGCCATGAAGACACTGGGCAAGAGCCTGCTGGCCACCGGCTTGCTGGCCTGCGGCATGAGCGCCGCCCTCGCCCAGGACCTGCCCGGCAAGGGCGTCAAAGTGCAGCCTCTGCAAAGCTCCGTCGCCGAGGAAACCTTCCAGACGCTGCTGGTCAGCCGGGCCCTGGAGAAGCTGGGCTACGACGTGCAGCCCATCAAGGAAGTCGAATACGCCACCGCTTTCCTGGCCATCGCCAACGGCGACGCCACCCTGCTGGCCGCCAACTGGAAGCCGCTGCACGACGACTTCTACAAGAACGCCGGCGGCGACGCCAAGCTCTGGCGCAAGGGCACCTACTCGACCAACGCGCTGCAGGGCTATCTGATCGACAAGAAGACCGCCGAGCAGTACAAGATCAAGAGCATCGACCAGCTCAAGGACCCCAAGCTCGCCAAGCTGTTCGACACCGACGGCGACGGCAAGGCCGACCTGACCGGCTGCAACCCCGGCTGGGGCTGCGAGGCCGTCATCAACCACCAGCTCAAGGCCTATGGCATCGACGGCACGGTGCGCCACGTGCAGGGCAGCTACGCCGCGCTGATGGCCGACACCATCGCGCGCTACCGCGAAGGCAAGCCGGTGCTGTACTACACCTGGACGCCGTACTGGGTCAGCGGCGTGCTCAAGCCCGGCGCCGACGTGGTCTGGCTGCAGGTGCCCTTCTCCTCGCTGCCGGGCGAGCAAAAGGGCATCGACACCAAATTGCCCAACGGCCAGAACTACGGCTTCACGCCCAACACCCAGCACATCGTCGCCAACCGGAAGTTCGCCGAGGCCAACCCGTCGGCGGCCAAGCTGTTCGAGCTGATGCAGCTGCCGGTGGGCGACATCAACGCGCAGAACCTGCGCATGCGCGACGGCGAAGCCTCGCAGGCCGACATCGCCCGCCACGTCGACGCCTGGATCAAGGGCCACCAGCAGACCTTCGACGGCTGGATCAAGGCCGCTGCGGCCGCCAAGTAAAAGCGCGCGGGGGGCCGCCGGCACGGTCTCCAACCAGCCGGCGGCCCCCCCGCAGCCGCTACTCCAGACGACAGGCTCACGCTGCGGCCAGACGCTCCTTGGCCAGTTGGGTGCCTTCGGCCAGCGCCTTCAGCTTGCGCCACGCCACGTCCCGTCCCATCGGCGCCAGGCCGCAATTGGTGCACGGGAACAGCCGCTCCTTGGGCACGAACTCCAGCGCCCGGGCGATGGTGTCGGCCACTTCCTCGGGGGTCTCGACCACTTCGCTGGCCACGTCGATCACACCGACCATCACATCCTTGCCGGCCAGCAGCTTCATCAGGTCGGGCGGCACGTGGGAGTGGATGCACTCCAGGCTCACCTGGTCGATGCGGCTCCTGGCCAGCGCCGGGAACACCGCCTCGTACTGGCGCCATTCCTCGCCCAGCGTGCTTTTCCAGTCGGTGTTGGCCTGGAT
>JASGEH010000083.1:0-4936 GCA_047606565.1 Comamonas sp. | reverse complement strand
CACGACTGGCGGCTCGACGCCAGCCCGCCGCCCGGCTGGGGCGAGCGCATCCGCGCGGTCGGCCAGTTGCGGCAGCCGCTCCTCACGCTGCACCCGGGGCGCTGGCGCGACTGGCACGGCGAGCTGTACGCCGACTACAGCCAGCTCGACCTGGCCGAGCTGGCGCCGTACTCGGCCGACTGGCCCAGCGCCATCCGGCTGGATGCCGGCACTGGCCGCATGCGCGCCTGGGCCCGCGTGGCCGAGGGCCGGCCCACCGACACCACGCTGGACCTGGCGATGCGCGGCGTGGTGCTGCGCCAGGATGCCGGCACGACGGGCGCCACGCCCGCGCCGCTGGCGCTGGCCGACCTGGGCGGGCGCCTGTCGTGGCAAGACCTGCCGCGCGGCTTCGCGCTGCAGACCCAGGGCCTGCAGTTCAGCACCGCCGACGGCCTGCGCTGGTCCGGCGGCAACCTCAGCGCGCGCTACCAGGCGGCCGACGGCCCGGAGCCCGCGCAAGCCGCCTTCAGCGGTGACCAGCTGGACCTGGGCCTGCTGGCGCGGGTGGCGCAGCGCCTGCCGCTGGCCGCGCCGCTGCGGCAGGCGTTGGCCGACTACGCCCCGCGCGGGCTGGCGCGCGAGCTGGAAGCGCAGTGGCGCGGGCCGGCAGGCACGGAGGCGCAAACGGATGCGACAACCCAGGCCACCGAGGGCGGAGCTGGCGTTCCCGCGCTGCTGGCCGGCGCGACCTGGCAGGCGCGCGGGCGCATCGATGGCCTGGCCCTGGCCGCCGGCACGGCGGCCCAGCCGACAGCCGCCAGCCCGTACCCCAGCCCGGGCCGTCCGGGGCTGGCCGGCGCGGACGTGCGCTTCGACCTGAACCAGGACGGCGGCAGCGCCCGCGTCGACATGCGGCGCGGCCAACTGGTCTTCCCGGGCGTGTTCGAAGACGCCGCGCTGCCGATGGACACGCTGCAGGCGCGCATCGTCTGGCGCCGCCAGGGCGGCCGGAATGTGATCGAGCTGCCGCAACTGGACTTCGCCAACGCCGACGTCGCCGGTCACGCCAGCGGCCGCTGGCAAAGCGGCCCCGGAACGCCAGGCGGCGCTGCGCTGCTGCCCGGCCACCTCGCGCTGCAGGGCGAACTGACCCGCGCCGACGGCACCCGCGTGCACCGCTACCTGCCGCTGGCGATTCCCGAGCTGACGCGCCACTACGTGCGCGACGCGGTCCGGGCCGGGCGCGCCACGCACACCGTCTTCAAGGTCGACAGCGACCTCGATCACTTCCCGCCCGAGAACGCGCGCCAGGGCGATTTCTCCATCGCCGCCGACCTCGAAGGCGTCGATTTCGACTACGTGCCGGCCACGCTGGCCGCCCGCAACCACCTGCTGGGCGGCTGGCCGGCGCTGGCCGGGGTGCAGGCGCAACTGGTCTTCGAGCGCCAGGAGATGCGCGTGCGGCAGGCGCGCGGCCACTTCGCCGGCCTGCCGCAACTGGGCATCGTGCAGGCCTCGGCGCGCATCGCCGAACTCGGCCACGCCGCGCCGCTGCTGCAGATCGACGGCCAGGTGCGCGGCCCGCTGGCGCAGGCGCTGGACTACGTCAAGCGCTCGCCGCTCGACGCCATGGCCGGCCACGCCTTCGCGCAAAGCAGCGCCACCGGCGACGCCGACGTGCAGCTGGCGCTGCGCCTGCCGCTCGCGCAAGCGACGCCCGCCACACCGACTCAGGTCCAGGGCCGCGCGCAGATCGGCCAGGCGACGCTGCAGTTCTCGCCGCAGACGCCGCGCCTGGAACAGACCCAGGGCCGTGTCGACTTCAGCGAACGCGGATTCCAGATCAGCCAGGCCCGCACCCGGTTGCTGGGCGGCGAGCTGCAGTTCAGCGGCTCGGGCGAGCGCGAGCGGCCGGCGGCCGCGCCCACGGACACCGCCGCCACCGCCGCCACCTCCACCGCTGCCACCCCTGTCGCGGGCGGCGCCCTCAAGCTCCAGTTCGAGGGGCAGGGCACGCTCACCGCCGCCGGCCTGCGGCAGGCGCGCGAGCTGCCGTTGCTGGCGCGCATCAGCCGCGCGCTCGACGGCCAGACCCATTACCGCGCCCGCCTGGCCGTCAGCCAGGGCCTGCTGCAGGCCCACATCGACAGCGACCTGGTCGGCCTGGCCTCGCGCCTGCCGGCGCCGCTGGACAAGGCCGCTTCGGTGGCGCTGCCGCTGCGCTTCGAAAGCGCCGTGACCGGACCCCGGCAAGACCACATCCGCGTGCGCCTGGGCGAGTTGGCGAAGGCCGAATTCGTGCGCGAACTCAGCGGCCGCGCACCGCTGGTGCAGCGCGGCGTCATCCGCATCGACGCGCAGGGCGCGCCCGATGCCGCGCTGCCCGCCGCCGGCGTGGACCTGGGCGTGCGGCTCGACACGGTGGACCTCGGCGCCTGGCAGAAACTGCTGGCCGGCACGCCGGTTGCGGCCGGCCCGGCGCAGGGGAGCGCCGACTCTGGCGATCAGGCCGATCCTGCCGCCGTGGCCGCGGCATCCACGCCGGGGGCCGGGCCGGACGGCGGTGCGGATTCGGACGAGGACGCGCTGGCCAGCTTCCTGCCCGACCGCTGGTCGCTGCAGGCGCAGCGGCTGCAGTTCGAGCAGCACGCGCTCAATCACATCCAGGCCAGCGGCACGCGCCAGCGCAGCACCTGGTCGGCCGAGGTCGAGGCCGACGAGCTGGCCGGCCACCTCGCCTACAGCCTGGGCGATGGCAGCGCGCCGGGCAGCTTGTACGCGCGGCTGCAGCGCCTGCGGTTGGACACCGGGCGCGCCGATGCGGGCGGAGCCGCCCGCACGGTCGACGACCTGCTCGACCGCCAGCCCGACACGCTGCCGGCGCTGGACATCGCCGTGCAGCAGTTGCAGCTCGGCGGCAGCGACCTGGGCGCGCTGCGCGTGCTGGCCACCAACCGGGGCGTGCGCAGGCTCGGCGCCGAGGGGGGCCAGAGCGGAGAAAACGGTGGCAACGGCAGTGGTGACGACAGCAGCGACGGTGGCAGCGGCAGCGGCGAGGACGGCAGCCGGCAGGTCCACGAATGGGATCTGCGCACGCTCAGTCTGAGCGTGCCCGAGGCCACGCTGAAGGCCAGCGGCCAGTGGCGCATCGATGCCAGCGCCCCTGCCGGCCAGCGCGCGCGCCAGACCCTGCTCGACTTCACGCTGCAGACCCGCGACGCCGGCCGCCTGCTCGACCGCCTGGGCTTCGCCCAGCTGCTGCGCCACGGCGAGGGCGCGCTCAAGGGCCGCATCCACTGGCGCGGCTCGCCGCTGGCGCTGGACAACGCCAGCCTGGGCGGCACGATCGACGTCGACATGCGGGGCGGCCAGTTCCTCAAGGCCGACCCCGGCCCGGCGCGGCTGCTGGGCGTGCTCAGCCTGCAGGCGCTGCCGCGCCGCCTGGCCCTGGATTTCCGCGACACCTTCTCCGAGGGCTTCGCCTTCGACTTCGTGCGCGGCCAGGCGCACATCGCGCAGGGCGTGGCGCGCACCAACAACCTGCAGATGAAGGGCGTCAGCGCGGCGGTGCTGATGGAAGGGCAGGCTGACATCGCGCGCGAGACCCAGGACCTGAAGGTGGTGGTGGTGCCCGAACTCAACACCGGCACCATGGCGCTGATTGCCACCGCCATCAACCCGGCCGTCGGGCTGGGCACCTTCCTGGCGCAATGGGTGCTGCACAAGCCGCTGCTGCAGTCGCTCACACGCACCTTCCACATCCAGGGCACCTGGGCCGACCCACGCATCGAGCGCGTGCAGAGCACGGCCGCCGATACCCGGGCAGTGGGCGAGGTGGCCAAGGAGGCCGCGGATGAAGCGACGCAGCAAGCGGCGGATCAGGCCGGCGCCGCGACGGCCGGCGCGCCGGTGTCAGAATCGAAGCCGCCGGCCGACGCTGGCGACAGTCCCGAGGCCGGAGCAGCGGCCCGCTGAAGCGTCCCGGCCCTCGTTTCTCCGCCTTCCCTTCCTCTTTCCACGGATTGCCCCGCCATGAAATGCGCCGCCCTCCAGATGGTCAGCAGCCACGACGTTCGCGCCAACCTCGACGCCGCCAGCCGGCTGGTGCGGCAGGCCGCCCGCGCCGGCGTGGAGCTGGCCGTGCTGCCCGAGTACTTCTGCCTGCTCGGCCAGCGCGACACCGACAAGCTGGCCGCGCGCGAAACCCCGGGCGCCGGCCCGATCCAGGACACCCTGGCCGCGCTGGCGCGCGAGACCCGCATGTGGCTGGTCGGCGGCACCCTGCCGCTGGCCACCGCCGACGATCCGCAGCGCGTCTTCAACAGCACCCTGGTGTTCGGCCCGGACGGCCAGCAGGCCGCGCGCTACGACAAGATCCACCTGTTTCGCTTCGAGCGCGGCGCCGAGCGCTATGACGAAAGCCGCGTGCTGCGCGCCGGCGGCCAGCCGCAGGCCTTCACCGCCATCGACCGCGACGGGCGCGCCTGGCGCGTCGGCCTGAGCATCTGCTACGACCTGCGTTTTCCCGAGCTGTACCGCGCGCTGGCGGCCGACATCTGGGTGGTGCCCAGCGCCTTCACCCACACCACCGGCCAGGCTCACTGGGAGCTGCTGCTGCGCGCTCGCGCGGTCGAGAACCAGTGCTATGTGATCGCCGCCGCGCAAGGCGGCCTGCACAGCAACGGCCGCCAGACCTGGGGCCACAGCCTGCTGGTCGACCCCTGGGGCGAGGTGCTGGCCTGCCAGGCGCAGGGCGAGGGCGTGGCGGCAGCCGCGCTGTCGGCGCAGCGGCTGGCCGAGGTGCGCGCTCAACTGCCGGCCCTGTCGCACCGGGTGCTGCCGGCATGACGGCGCGGCGGGCGCGGCTGCCAGGCGGCCGCCACGCCGCGCCGTCATGCCGGCAGCACCCGGTGCGACAGGGCCGGCAGTTGAGCGCGCACCTCGGCCAGCCGCT
>JASGEH010000082.1:0-3416 GCA_047606565.1 Comamonas sp. | reverse complement strand
GAAGAGGGTGACGAGCCTTGACCCCGGCACTGGCGCCGCAGTTAGGGCTGCTTGGTTCCCCACCTGACCCGGTTGGCTGCTTGACCATGCGGGAAGGCCCGTCAGGAAGCTATTGTAGGCGACGCTGAGCCTCGGCCTCGCCAAAAGTCAGCGCCAGCAGGTATTTCACTTCGCTGGCGACGCGCTCGAAGTCGGTGTCGCTGCTGGCCTGGCTGATCTGGCGCATGAGGCGCCCGACGCGCGGATGCATGCAGCCGTCGAGCGCGCGCACCAGCGACGCCGTGCGGGCGCAGTCGGGGTCGAGAAAGGTGTCTTTGTCGGCGAATTCGGCTTGGCAAACGTGTTGCAACATGTTGGATGAGTCTACCCGGCGGGCGATGGCTTTGTTGCGCTGCGACAGACTCTAGGCAATTTTTCCCGGGCAATCAAGCGTTGCGTGCTGACGCATCCTGGGCGATGACCGGCTGGGGATGTGGTAAGGCGATGTCGTCTGTGAACGCCGGGCGCACGCTTGCGCCAATCAAACAGGAACGCAGGTGCTCATGAAAAGGCGCGGTGTCACGGCTGCGGGTGCCGGTGCGTTGGCGGCCCGCGCATGTGGGCCAGGCCAGGGTGGGTGGCAGGATGGACGGCAGGGGGTGGCAGATATGCAACAAATCGACAAGTAATCGGCAAACAATCGCTGGCGCGGCCTGTGCCACCGGCCTCAGTCTTGCAGTGATGACAGGAACTGCTGCAGCTCCGGCGTGCGGGGCTGGCCGAAGATCTCGGCGGGCGGGCCCATTTCGTGGACCCGGCCCTGGTGCATGAAGATGACGCGGTCGCTCACCTTGCGGGCGAAGCTCATTTCATGGGTGACCATGAGCAGCGTCATGCCCTCGGCGGCGAGTGACTCGACCACGCGCAGCACCTCGCCGACCAGTTCGGGGTCGAGTGCGCTGGTGATCTCGTCGCACAGCAGCACCGCCGGGTCCATGGCCAGTGCGCGGGCGATGGCCACGCGCTGCTGCTGGCCGCCCGAAAGCTGGTCGGGCATGGCGTCGAATTTTTCGGCCAGGCCCACGCGGGCCAGCAGTTGCCGTGCGCGTTCGGCGTTGTCGCGCTCGGACTTCTTCTTGACCAGCGCGGGCGCCAGCATCACGTTCTTGCCGACCGTGAGGTGGGGGAATAGATTGAACTGCTGGAAGATCATGCCCACGCGCTGGCGCAGTTCGCGCATGGCCATGGCGCTTTCGTAGAGCAGGGGCTTGCCGTCGACGGTGAGCGAGCCTTCCTGGAAGACTTCGAGCCCGTTGATGCAGCGCAGCAGCGTGCTCTTGCCCGAGCCGCTCTTGCCGATGATGGCGATCACCTCGCCGCGCTGGACGTCGAGGTCAATGCCCTTGAGCACTTCGTTGCTGCCGTAGGACTTGCGCAGCGCGGTGATGCGCACGATGGGCGCGCCCGGCTGGGTGTGGGGCGGGGCCAGCACGGCGGCGGGTTCAACGGTGGCCTGCATGGAGTTTCCTTTCGAGGGTCTTGGCGTACAGGCTCACGGGGAAGCACAGCACGAAATAGAGGAGCGCGACGGCGCCGAACACCAGCAGCGGCTCGTAGGTGACGTTGGAGATCATGCTGCCAGCCTTGGTCAGCTCGACGAAGCCGATCACCGAGGCCAGCGCCGTGCCCTTGATGACCTGCACCAGGAAGCCGACGGTGGGCGGCACGGCGATGCGCAGCGCCTGCGGCAGGATCACGTGGCGCAGCATTTCGCCGAAGCTCAGGGCCAGGCTGTGGGCGGCTTCCCACTGGCCCTTGGGGATGGAGGCGACGCAGCCGCGCCAGATCTCGGCGAGGAAGGCGCTGGTGTAGAGCGTCAGCGCCAGCGAGGCCGAGACCCAGGCCGAGGTCTCGATGCCGAACAGGGCCAGCCCGAAATACATCAGGAACAGCTGCATCAGCAGGGGCGTGCCCTGGAACAGCTGGATGTAGCCGTCGACCAGCGCGGTCGGCAGGCGCCGGTTGCCCAGGCGGACCACCAGCAACAGCAGGCCGACGAGGCTGCCGCCGACAAAGGCGATCAGCGACAGCGCCACCGTCCAGCGCGCGGCCAGCAGCAGGTTGCGAAAGATGTCCCAGAGGGTGAAGTCGATCATGAGGCGGGCTTTCGAAAGCGCATCAGCGGCCGAAGATGTAGCGCGGGCCGGCCCAGTTGAGCAGGCGGCGCAGGGCGATCGCCAGGCCCAGGTAGACCAGGGTGCCGACGATGTAGGCCTCGAAGGCGCGGAAGTTGCGACTCTGGATCAGGTTGGTGGCGTAGCTCAGCTCCTCGGTGGAGATCTGGCCGCAGACGGCCGAGCCCAGCATCACGATGATGATCTGGCTGATCAGCGCGGGCCAGACCTTCTTGAGCGCGGGGGGCATGACCACGCGGGTGAAGATCTGCAGGCGGTTGAGCGCCAGGCTCTGCGCGGCTTCGATCTGGCCGCGCGGCGTCGCCTCGACGCCGGCGCGGATGATCTCGGTGGCGTAGGCGCCCAGGTTGATCACCATCGCCAGCACCGACGCCGTGACCGGCGAGAGCGTGATGCCCGCGGCCGGCAGCCCGAAGAAGATGAAGAACAGCTGGACGATGAAGGGCGTGTTGCGGATCAGCTCGACATAGGTGCCGGCCAGCCAGCGCAGCCCCAGCGGGCCTTGCGAGCGGGCCCAGGCGCAGGCCACGCCCAGGGCGGTGCCCAGCAGCATGGCGATGGCCGTGAGCCCGAGGGTCCAGGCCACGCCGGTGAGCAGCAGGGGCCACTGGCCGAGCACGGCCATGAAGTCGAGTTCGATGCGCATGGCGAGGAGGGTGTGTGGAGCGAGGCGGCTTGGCCGGTGCGGGCGCACCGGTCACGCGGGGGACGGCGGTCAGAGCGGCAGGTCGCCGGTATCGCGCTTGAGCCACTTCTGCGACAGCTTGCCGAGCGTGCCGTCGGCCTTGGCGGCCAGGATGATCGCGTTGACCTTGTCGCGCAGCGCGTCCTCGCCCTTGGCCACGCCGATGAAGCAGGGGCTGTCCTTGAGCAGCAGCTTGTATTCGGCGCCCAGGCGCGGGTTCTTCTGCGCCAGCGTGGCGATGTTGGAGACGCTGGTGGCAACCACCTGGGTCTGGCCGGAGGCGAAGGCGGCGGTGGTGGCGGCCTGGTCCTCGAAGCGCTTGACGATCATGCCGGCCGGGCCGACCTTGGCCAGTTCCTCGTCTTCCATCGCGCCGCGCGTCACCGCGATGGTCTTGCCCGAGAGGTCGGCGAAGCTCTTCACGCTGACATCGGCCTTGGCGAAGATGCCCTGGAAGAAGGGCGCGTAGGCGTGCGTGAAGTCGATCACCTTCTCGCGTTCGGGGTTCTTGCCCAGGGTCGAGATCACCAGGTCGGCCTTGCCGGTCTGCAGATAGG
>JASGEH010000081.1:0-16485 GCA_047606565.1 Comamonas sp. | reverse complement strand
GATCTGGAAGGCGTTGAAGGGCGAGATGGCGGCGCCCGTGTTGCGCAGCGGCACCACGCGCGCGCGGCCGATGTAGGCGGCCGGGCCCAGCGCCTCGGTGTAGACCACGCCGTGGTAGCTCACGTCGGGCTCGTTGAGCCGCTTGAAGCGCGCCTTGTGCTGCGCCCAGGGGAACTTGCCCGAATCGACAATGGCCCCACCAATGCTGGTGCCGTGGCCACCCAGGTATTTGGTGAGCGAATGCACCACGATGTCGGCGCCATGCTCGAAGGGGCGCAGCAGGTAGGGCGAAGGCACCGTGTTGTCGACGATCAGCGGCACCCCATGCCGGTGCGCCACGGCCGCGATGGCGGCGATGTCGGTGATGTTGCCGGCCGGGTTGCCCAGCGACTCCACGAACACCGCCTTGGTCTTGTCGTCGATCAGCTGCTCGAAGCTGGCCGGATCGCGGTGGTCGGCGAAGCGGGTGGTAATGCCGAACTGCGGCAGCGTGTGCGCGAACAGGTTGTAGGTGCCGCCGTACAGCGCCGTGCTGCTGACGATGTTGTCGCCGGCCTCGGCGATGGTCTGGATGGCATAGGTCACGGCCGCCTGGCCCGAGGCCAGCGCCAGCGCGGCGATGCCGCCTTCGAGCGCCGCCACGCGCTGCTCCAGGATGTCCTGCGTCGGGTTGTTGATGCGGCTGTAGATGTTGCCCGGCACCTTCAGGTCGAACAGGTCGGCGCCGTGCTGCGCGCTGTCGAAGGCGAAGGCCACGGTCTGGTAGATCGGCGGTGCCACGGCGCGCGTGGTCGGGTCGGGCGAATAGCCGGCATGGACGGCCAGGGTTTCGAATTTCCACGGATGCGCTTGGCTCATGACACAGACTCCACTCGTTGAAAAATGGTTTCAGAACGTGTTGACGATCTCAGACCGCCCAGCGCAACTCGTGCGCGGCGCGCGGCGGCGCCGGGGGCGGCGCGTCCTCGGCGGGCTTTTGCAGCACGCGGTCGAGGATGCGTTTTTCGAGCGCGGCGAAGGCGGCGTCGCCCGGCGAGCGCGGGCGCGGCAGGTCGATGCGCTGGTCGAGCGCGATGCGGCCTTCCTCGATCAGCACCACGCGGTCGGCCAGCGCCACCGCTTCCTGCACGTCGTGCGTGACCAGCAGCGCGGTGAAGCGGTGCTGCTGCCACAGGCCCTCGATCAGGCGGTGCATCTCGATGCGGGTGAGCGCGTCGAGTGCGCCCAGCGGCTCGTCGAGCAGCAGCAGGCGCGGCTGGTGCACCAGCGCGCGCGCCAGGGCCACGCGCTGGCGCTGGCCGCCGGACAGGCGCGCCGGCCACTCCTGGGCGCGCTCGGCCAGGCCGACCTGGGCCAGCACCTCGCGGCCGCGCTCGCGCGCGGTGGCGGGCAGGCCCAGCGTCACGTTCTCCAGCACGCGGCGCCAGGGCAGCAGGCGCGCTTCCTGGAACATGATGCGGGTGTCGGCGTGCAGGCCGCGAACCAATTGGCCGTCGACCAGCAACTGGCCGGCGCTGGCCTGCTCCAGTCCGGCCACCAGGCGCAGCAGCGTGCTCTTGCCGCAGCCGCTGCGCCCGACGATGGCAACGAACTCGCCCGGCTCGATCTCGAGCTGTGTCTGGCGCAGCACGTCGCGCTGGCCGTAGCGCTTGCCGAGCTGGCGCGCCGACAGGCGCACACCGGGTGCCGAATCACTGGGGTTCTGGGTCATGTCTTGGAATACTTACTTGCCTTGATAGCCCGGATGCCAGCGCAGCCACCACTGCTCCAGGCCGCGCGCGAACAGGTCGGCCAGCTTGCCCAGCAGGGCGTAGAGCAGGATGCCGACCAGCACCACGTCGGTCTGCAGGAACTCGCGCGCGTTCATCGTCAGGTAGCCGATGCCAGACTGCGCCGAGATGGTCTCGGCCACGATCAAAATCACCCACATCAGCCCCAGCGAGAAGCGCAGGCCAACCAGGATGGACGACAGCGCGCCCGGCAGCACGACCTCGCGGTAGAGCTGCCAGCGGCTCAGGCCGTAGGTGCGGCCCATCTCGATGAGCTGCGGGTCCACGTTGCGGATGCCGTGGAAGGTGTTGAGGTAGATCGGGAAGAACACCGAGATGGCGATCAGGAACAGCTTGGCCGCCTCGTCGATGCCGAACCACAGGATCACCAGCGGAATCAGCGCCAGCGCCGGGATGTTGCGCACCATCTGGATGGTCGAGTCCAGCAGCGTCTCGAAAAAGCGCACCGAGCCGGTCAGCAGCCCCAGCACCAACCCCAGGCCGCCGCCGATGGCCAGCCCCAGCAGCGCGCGGCCGGCGCTGACCTTGACGTGCGTCCACAGCTCGCCCGACTCGGTCAGCGTCCAGGCGGCCGCCACCACGTCCACCGGCGCCGGCAGCACGCGCGAGGACAGCCAGCCCAGCGACGAGGCCAGTTGCCAACCGGCGATCAGGCCGACCGGCACGATCCAGGGCACCAGCCGCCGCAGCAGGCCCGAAAGCGAACCCGACAAGGCACGCGACAACAGGCTGCGCCAGCCGCGGCGCGGCCTGCTGTCGCTCACGGCCTCGGCGGAGGAAGCCAGCGTCGCCGACGCCGGCAGAGAGGGGTTCTGGGCCATGCCTGGGTCTCCCGGATCAGCTCTGCGCGCGCCGCAGCCGCGACGGCGCATCGACATTGGCGACCACCTCGCCGAACGGCCCCGACAGCGGCTGGCCGCCCAGCTTCTCGCGCACGGCCAGCGGCAGCAGCGGGAACACCAGCTCGGCGAAGCGGTAGGCCTCCTCCAGGTGCGGGTAGCCAGAGAGGATGAAGGCGTCGATGCCCAGCGCCGCGTATTCCTGGATGCGCGCGGCCACCTGCTCGGGGCTGCCGACCAGCGCCGTGCCGGCGCCGCCGCGCACCAGGCCGACACCGGCCCACAGATTGGGGCTGATCTCCAGCGCCTCGCGTGAGCGGCTGGCGCCCTTGGCGTGCAGCGCGGCCATGCGGCGCTGGCCCTCGGAGTCCATGCGCGCGAAGGCCTGCTGCGCGCGCTCGACCGTGGCGTCGTCGACGCGGCTGATGAGCGATTCGGCGGCGCGCCAGGCCGCGTCCTCGGTCTCGCGCACGATCACGTGCAGGCGGATGCCGAACTCGACCCGGCGGCCCAGCCGCTCGGCGCGAGCGCGCACGTCGGCCACCTTCTTGGCCACCTCGGCCGGCGTCTCGCCCCAGGTCAGGTAGCGCTCGACCTGCTCGGCTGCCAGTTCGTGCGCGGCCTCGGACGAGCCGCCGAACCAGACCGGCGGATGCGGCTGCTGCAGCGGCGGGTAGACCAGCTTGGCGCCCTTGACCTGCAGATGCTTGCCGTCAAAGTCGAAGGTCTCGCCGGTGTGGCTGCGCGCCAGAATTTCGCGCCAGATGCGGATGAACTCGTCGGACTGCTCGTAGCGCGCGGCGTGGTCGAGGAACACGCCGTCGCCCTCCAGCTCGGCCCGGTCGCCGCCGGTCACCAGGTTGACCAGCAGGCGGCCGCCCGACAGGCGGTCGAAGGTCGCGGCCATGCGCGCGGCCAGCGCCGGCTGGTGCAGGCCGGGCCGCACCGCGACCAGGAACTTAAGGTTCCGCGTCGCGCCGATCAGGCTGGAGGCGATCACCCACGGGTCCTCGCACGAGCGGCCGGTCGGGATCAGTACCCCCTCGTAGCCCAGCGCGTCGGCGGCGCCGGCGATCTGCTGCAGATAGGCCAGATCGACCGGCCGTGCGCCCTCGGCGCTGCCGAGGTAGCGCGAATCGCCGTGTGTGGGAAGAAACCAGAAGACTTTCATGGCAATGGCTCCGTGCGTTCGTGACGGCCAGCGTGGCTCAAGCCAACGCGATGGCGCTGGATGCCGGAATCGTCAGTTTGCGGGGGATGACCTTGAGCTCGAAGAAAGTATCGGCGATCGCCTGTTGCTCGGCCAGGATGTCGGGCGTGACGGGCACCGTGCCGTAGCCCACGCGCTGGATGAAATGTGCGGTCACGCTGCGGTCCAGGCCCAGCACCTGGGCCAGCTCGGCCGCGGCGGCATCCTTGTTGTCGCCGATCCAGCGGTCGATGCGGGTGGTTTCCTCGACGGCGATCTTCAGCAGATCGGGCTGCTTCTGGGCGAAATCGCTGGAGGTGAAGTAGTAGGCGCGGTTGTTGACCACGCCGGTCGCGTCGACCAGCACGCGCGCGCCCAGGCTCTTTTCGGCCGAGGCCAGGAAGGGGTCCCAGATCACCCAGGCGTCGATGCTGCCGCGCTCGAAGGCCGCGCGCGCGTCGGGCGGCGCCAGGAACACCGGCTGCACATCGGCGTACTTCAGGCCATGCTTTTCCAGCAGCTTGACCAGGAAGAAATGCACGTTGGAGCCCTTGTTGAAGGCCACGCGCTTGCCCTTGAGATCGGCCACGCTGCGGATAGCCGACTGCGCCGGCACCACCACCGCCTCCACGGCCGGGCGCGGCACGGTGGCGGCGGCATAGGCCAGCCGGGCACCGGCAGCCTGCGCGAAGATGGGCGGCGCCTCGCCGACGTCGCCGTAGTCGATCGAGCCCACGTTCAGCGCCTCGAGTTGCACCGGGCCGGCATTGAACTCGACCCAGCTCACGCTCGCGCCCAGCGGGGCCAGCCTCTTTTCCAGCGTGCCGCGCGCCTTCAGCAGCGACAGCCAGCCCTTCTGGTGGCCCACCCGCAGCACGCGTGGCGCGGTGTTCTGGGCCCAGGCGGGCAAGACCACCGCCGACGAGGCGACGGCCGCGGCGGCGGACAGACCAGTGGCCACCAGGCGGCGGCGCGAAAGCGTGGGCAGGGCGTTCATGGGATCCATCGTCTAAGTCGGAATCAAGCGGCCAAGCGTGAACGCCTGACCAAAAAACCCTGACTCTAGAAGCCCCGGATGGATCAGAAAACGAATGAATTTCCGCTAGCTAACTCGAAAAAATCATAATAAGACCAATCCCATGTGATGTCACCAAATATAGCTAATCACATCAGCCCCTTGCCGATCTCGGCTCACGCCGCCTCGCGCTGCTGCGCCGGCCGGTACAGGGCCTTGCCGTACAGCTCGGGGCCGAAGTCGGGCGGCACGTCGCCGTTGATGCGGGTTTCGTGCAGCGCCCAGTCGGCGTGCAGCAGATCGGCGCTGATGCGGCGCACCAGCGCGGGCACGTCGCGGCGCAGGCTGGGCACGTCGCCCAGCGGCAGGCCGACGCTGGCGAAGCCGGCCGGGTTGTAGACGTGGATGGCGCCCAGCCACGGGGCGGCGCCGGGCGTTTTTTCCAGGTATTCCAGCCCGCTGCCCAGGTAGGGCGAGGCGGCCAGCGCCTCGTCGCGCTCATCTGCGGGCGGCGCGTAGCGGTCGCGCCAGCGCAGCACGTGTTCGGCCACGCCCTGCAGTTCGGGGCGTTGCGCGGGGTCGGTGCTGTAGCCGGTGCCGGCGATGACGTGGTCGAAGGCGAAGGCCTCGCCGTGCAGCTGGGCGTGGATCTGGCCGTCCTTCACGCTGGCGGCGGGCCAGGGGGTGGCGAGGTGGAGGTGGAAGTGCTCGAAGTCGAGCACGCGCTGCACGCTGTCGGCCGGCGGCGTCGAGCCGACGCGGCGCCAGCGCGTGGCCACCGACCAGCGCACCGCGTCGGGCAGGGACAGGTAGTTGTCGTAGAGGCCGGGGTAGCCGCGCAGCTTGGCAATCGGCGTGGCGGCGATGTGGTCGCGCCGCGAGAGCAGGTGGACGGCGGCGGCGCCGGCTTCGAGCGCGGTGGCGGCAGCGTCGAAGGCGGAGGCGGCGGCGCCCACCACGGCCACGGTCTTGCCGCGCAGGGCGGCGAAGTCGATGTCGTCGGCGGTGTGCGAGACCAGCCCGGAGCCGCGCAGCGCCTCCAGTTCCTCGGGCAGGTAGGGCGCGCCATTGCCGGCCACGCCGTTAGCCAGCACCAGCTTGCGCGTGGTGACGGTCTGCCATTGCCCGTCGATCTGCAGGTGCAGCCGCAGGTGGGCGGGCGTCTCGCCGGCGGCGACGACGGGCTCGATGCGGCGCAGGCGGGTGCCGTAGCGCACCCCGATGCCCAGGAATTCGCGGAACCAGTCGAGGTAGTCGGCCCAGACGGTGCGCGGGATGCGGTCGAGCGCGTCGTAGGCGGCGCGGCCGTGGCGGGCCTCGTACCAGGCCTGGAAGCTCAGGCCGGGCAGGCCGAGGTCGGGGCCGACCAGGCTCTTGAGGGTGCGCAGTTGCAGCATGCGCGCGCGGTTGCGCCAGACGCCGGCCTTGGCGGGGTTGGGCGCGGCATCGATGACGGCGACGCCGCCGATGCCGGCGCGCGCCAGCGCGAAGGCGATGGCGGTGCCGGTCTGACCACCGCCGACGATGACGACGTTGTGGGCGATGCCCGCGTGCTCCGGCACCCAGTTGGCCGGCAGCGGGCCGAGCAGGCGCAGCGTCTCACGCGCGGCGGCATCGGGGTCGTTCAGCGCCGCGTCGCGGTCCGGGGCAGCAGTGGACATGGCAGGAATCCTTTCAAGACAGGGAGGAAAGACCCGGGGCGGGTCGTCGATCGGGCGGGATCAGGCGAGATCGGGCCAGATCGGGCGAATCAGGCCGCCAGCGCGGCGCGCTCGGGCGACTGGTGGCGGTTGCGCGGGCGGCTCAGGCCCAGGTTCTCGCGCAGGGTGCGGCCTTCGTATTCGGTGCGGAACAGGCCGCGCCGGCGCAGCTCGGGCAACACCAGCTCGACGAAGTCAGTCAGGCCGGTGGGCAGGATGGGCGGCATCACGTTGTAGCCGTCGGCGCCGTAGTGGACGAAGCGCTCCTCCAACTGGTCGGCGATCTGCTCGGGCGTGCCGACCAGTTGCCAGTGGCCGCGCGCGCCGGCCACGCGCAGGTAGAGCTGGCGGATGGTGAGGTTCTCGCGCCGCGCCAGCGCCAGGGTGAGCTGCTGGCGGCTCTTGCTGGCGTTGGTCTCGGGCAGTTCGGGGATGGGGCCGTCGAGCGGATAGCCCGAGAGGTCGACGCCGCCGGTCAGGCCGGAGATCAGGGCCAGGCCGACTTCGGGCTGGATCAGCGCTTGCAACTGCTCGAACTTGTCCTGCGCCTCGGCCTCGCTGCGGCCGACCACCGGGAACACGCCGGGCATGATCTTCAGGTCGTCGGGCACGCGGCCGTACTGGGCCAGCCGGCCCTTGAGGTCGGCGTAGAAGTCCACCGCATCCTGCAGGGTCTGCTGCGCGGTGAAGACGACTTCGGCGGTACGCGCGGCCAGGTCCTTGCCGGCGGGCGAGGAGCCGGCCTGCACCAGCACCGGGTGGCCCTGCGGCGAGCGTGGCACGCTCAGCGGTCCCTTGACCTGGAAGTGGCGGCCCTTGTGGTGCAGGGTGTGGTGGCCGGCCGGGTCGAAGTAGCGGCCGCTGGCCTTGTCGCGCAGCAGCGCGCCGTCTTCCCAGGTGTCCCACAGGCCGGTGACGACGTCGGCGAACTCGCTGGCGCGCGCGTAGCGCTCGGCGTGGTCGAAGTTGCGCTCGCGGTTGAAGTTCTGGGCCTCGAAGTCGTTGGCCGAGGTGACCAGGTTCCAGCCCGCGCGCCCGCCGCTGATGAGGTCGAGCGAGGCGAACTTGCGCGCCACGTTGTAGGGCTCGTTGAAGCTGGTGGAGGCGGTGGCGACGAAGCCGATGCGCTCGGTCACCGCCGCCAGCGCCGACAGCAGCGTGAGGGGCTCGAACTGCGCCACATAGCTGTGCGCGGTACGGCTGAGGTAATCGGCGTCGCCGCTACGCGTGCCGGCGCCGTCAGCCATGAAGATCAGGTCGAACTTGGCGGCCTCGGCGGCCTGCGCGAGCTGCACGTAGTGGCGGAAGTTGGCGCCCGCGTCGGCCTGCGACTGCGGGTGGCGCCAGGCGGCGATGTGGTGGCCGGTGGGGTAGAGGAAGGCGCCGAGGCGCAATTGTCCAGTGCGTTTAGCCATGTCGGTTCGGTCAACAGAGAAGTTCAGGCCGCCGCGCGCGCCTGGCGCGGATGTTCGGGACGCGCCAGGCCGAAGTGATCGCGCAGCGTCGTGCCGGCGTATTCGGTGCGGAAGATGCCGCGCTTTTGCAGGAGGGGCACCACGCCTTCGGTGAAAGCCTGCAGGCCGTCGGGCAAGGCGTCGGGCATCAGGTTGAAGCCGTCGGCCGCGCCGCCCTTGAACCAGCGCTCGATGTCGTCGGCCACCTGTTCCGGCGTGCCGACGATGACGCGGTGGCCGCCGCCGCCGGCCAGTTCATAGACCAGTTGCCGCACGGTGGAGCCGTGGCGGCGGGCGTGCGCCAGCGTGGCGCGGAAGAAGGTGTGGTTGCCGTTGCCGCCGCCGGGCAGCGGCAGGTCGTCGGGCAGGCGCTCGTCGAGTTTCAAGCGCTCGGGGCTGATGCCCAGCGTGCCGGCCAGCCGCTTGAGGCTGTAGCTCCACGGGATCAGGTCGACCAGCTCATCGCGCCGGCGCAGCGCCTCGGCCTCGGTCGCGCCGATGATGGTGGTCAGCCCAGCCAGCACCTTGACGGCGTCGGGACCGCGCCCCAGTTCCTCGGCACGGCGCTTGAGGCCCTGGCCGTAGGCCAGCGATTCCTCGAAGGACTGCGAGGCCGAGAACACCGCCTCGGCATGGCGCGCGGCCAGCTCCCGGCCGTCGTCCGAGGCGCCTGCCTGGACCAGCACGGGCCGCCCTTGCGGCGGGCGCGGCAGGTTGAGCGGCCCCTGCACCTTGAAGAACTCGCCCCGGTGGGCGATCGGCCGGATGCCCTCGGGGTCGGTGAACACGCCGCTGGCCTTGTCGCCCACGAAGGCCTCGTCGTCCCAGCTGTCCCACAAAGCCTTGACGACTTCGGTGAACTCGTCGGCGCGGGCGTAGCGCCGGGCGTGCTCGGGCACCGCGTCGAGGCCGAAGTTCTGGGCCGAGCCGGGATCGGCGGTGGTGACGATGTTCCAGCCGGCGCGCCCGTCGCTGACGTGGTCGAGCGTGGCGAAGCGGCGCGCGATGTTGTAGGGCTCGTTGTAGCTGGTCGAGGCGGTGCCGATGACGCCGATGTGGGTGGTGGCGGTGGCGATGGCGGCCAGCAGCACGGTGGGTTCGAGCGCGGTGATGGGCCGGAAGTCGATCTGGTCGGCGATCGAGGCGTTGTCGGCCAGGAACACGGCGTCGAGCTTGGCGGCCTCGGCGATGCGCGCGACTTCGATGTAGTGGCGCACGCTGGCGAAGGCGTAGGGGTCGGCCTGCGGCAGCCGCCAGGCCGAGGGCACGAAGCCCGAGTGCAGGATGTTGATGTTGAGGTGCAGCTGGCGCGGGCGCGCCGCCTGGCCGAGGATGGCGGTCATTGGAAGCTTCCTGGTTCGGGATGGCCGTCGCCCAGCACCCAGCGGCCGACGTTGCGGGTCTTGTACTCGGCAGGGTTGTGCAGGGTGTGGATGCGCACGTTGCGCCAGAAGCGGTCGAAGCCCCAGGCGCGGGTGGCCGAGCGCGCGCCCATCACCTCGAAGATCTCGCGCGTGACTCTCAGCGCCACCCGCCCGGCATGCACGTTGGCCGCGGCGATGGCGAGCGCGGCGGCACCGCGCTCGGCGGCGGTCAGGCAGTCGCCGCGCGCCCAGGCGGCGTCGAGCGCGGCCAGCGCGCGGTCGGCCAGGGCGGTGGCGGCCAGGGTCTGCGCCAGCAGCTCGCCGTACTGGCGCTGGACCCACGGGTCGTCCTGGTGGCGTTCCACGCCCGAGTACAGCCACGGGCGCGATTCAGCCAGCGTGTAGTCGCGCGCGGCCAGCAGCGCGCCCTGGGCGCTGCCGACGAAGACGTTGAGCAACACGCTTTGCTGCTGCAGCGGCCCGAGCGTACGCGCGGGCACCGGCGAGGCGGCCAGGGGGTTGAAGGGGGCCGCCGACCCCAGCACCTCGCTGGCGTGCACGCGCACCTTGCGGAAGCTGACGCGGCCGCTGCCGGTCTGGCGCTGGCCGATGCCGTCCCAGTCGTCCTCGATGGTGATGCCGGCACGGCCAGCCGGGATCACGGCGAAGCGGCGTTCCTCGGTGACGGCGTCTTCCCAGGCGACCGAGAGCACGTCGGCGACGTGCGAGCCCGAGGTGAAGGGACGAAAACCGTCGAGCACGAAAGAGTCGCCCTCTTGCCGACCGTGCAGGCTGCGCGAAAAGCTGTTGACGACATTGCCCCAGAACCAGTCGTTCTGAGCCGACTGGCGCCACAGCGCCGCGGCCTGTTCGGGCGCGCCGCGAAAGCGCAGGCCCTGCAGGGCACCGAAGTGGTAGCCGTACAGGTGGGCGAGCGAGCCGTCGACCTGCGCGAACAGGCGCACGATGCGCAGCGCGGTCGACCAGGGCTGGCCCTCCCCGCCGTGCTCGCGCGGGATCAGCAGCTTGAGCAGGCCGCTTTCCTTGAGCCATGCGATCTGCTGGGCGGGCCGGCCGCCGGCCTGGTCGCGGTCCACCGCGTCGACCGCCAGACGCTCGCGCAGCGCGGCCGCGCGCGCCAGCCAGGGCGCGCTGGCCTCATCGGCCGGAGCGGCGAAGCGGTTTTCCAGCGTGTCGGCGGCGCGGCCGTCAAAGGCAGTGGGTGCGTCGGCGGCCGGGGCGGCTGCCGGTCCAGCGGCGCGCGGCGCGGCACCGGCGGCTAGCGCGGCCAGCGCATCGGCGTCGGAGGCCAGTTCGAGGGTGCTGGGCGGCATGGCGGCAGTCCTTGCGGTCAGAGCGAACGGGAAGACGAGAAAACGGCGAGAAAACGGGCGCGCCGGCTCAATGCAGGCGCGGGAAGCCGTGGCGCTCGGCCAGCAGCGCGAGGATGCGGCGCGAATCGGCGATGAAGGCCTTGCCGGCGGCGTGCTGGGCATCGGCCGGCGGCGGCTGCTCGTCACCGAAGATCAGGACGGGCAGGCCCTGGTGCTGGTCGTCGAGCGCCTCGATCACGGCCTGGCGCGGCCGCGGGAAGGGCAGGCGCTTGACCAGCAGCCGCTCGGCGCGGCCCGGGTCGCTGGCCAGCAGGCCCTCGATCGGGTTGCAGTCAGGGCAGATGAAGCGTTCGCCCGGAAAGGCCGGGTCCTCGAAGCCGGGCTCCAGCAGCAGCAGCAAATCCTTGCTCATGTCGTTTCTCCTTGATTTCGGTGTCGGCGGTCGATGTCAGTGGTCGGTACGGCGTTCGGCCTCGGCGGCCCGTTCAGCGGTAAGGCGCGGGCTCGGGATAGCGGCCTGCGAGCAGCCACTGGCCCAGCGTGCGCTTTTTGTATTCGGTCGGGTTGTGCAGGGTGTGGGTGCGCACGTTGCGCCAGAAGCGGTCGTAGCCGTTGGCGCGCGTGGCCGAGCGCGCACCCATCACCTCGAAGACCTGCTCGGCCACGGCCAGCGCGGCTTCGCCGGCCACCAGGTTGGCCGCGCCCAGGCTGATCGCCAGGCGCCCGCGCGTCTGCGCGCTCAGGTCGCGGCCCTGGGCGTAGACGGCATCGAGTTCGGCGGCGGCCTGCTCGGCCAGTTCCAGCGCGGCCTGGGTCTGGATGAACAAGTCGCCGTACTGGCGCTGCACCCAGGGGTCGTCGGCATGGCGCTCGACACCGGCGTGGATCCAGGGGCGCGACTGCGCCAGCGTGTAGTCGCGCCCCTCGGACAGCGCGCCCTGCGCGCTGCCGATGAACACATTGGCCAACACGATCTGCTGCAGCAGCGAGGTGAGCGAGGCAAAGGGCGTGATCGCCTCGTCCGGGCCGCCCAGCAGCTCGTCGTCGTGGACCGCCACGCCCGCGAAGGTGACGGTGCCGCTGCCGGTCTGGCGCTGGCCGATGCCGTCCCAGTCGTCCTCGATGCGCACGCCCTCGCGGTCGGCCGGGATCAGCGCGGCGTAGCGCTGCGCGCCCGCCTCCCAGCTCACCTGGATGACGTCGGCCACGTGCGTGCCCGAGGAAAACGGCCGGAAACCGTCGAGCACCCAGCGGCCGCCCACACGGCGCGCCGACGAGGTCTTGGACATGACGTTGCCCGAGTTGCTCCACAGCCACTGCTCGCGCGCGGCCGTGGTGAACCAGCGCCGCAGCTGCGGCTCGGCGGCGCGCGCCCAGGTGATGTGCTGCGGCAGGTGCTGGTAGCCGTAGAGGTGGGCCAGCGAGCCGTCGGTGCGCGCGATCTCGCGCACGGTGCGCAGCACGCTGGTCCACGACGCGCCCTCGCCGCCATAGTCGACCGGAATCCACGCGGCATTGAGCCCGCTGGCCTTGAGCGCCTGCGCCGCCGCCACCGGCCGTCCGCCAGCCTGGTCGCGCGCGGGCGCATCGGCATGCAGCACCCGGCGCAGCGCCTGCGCACGCGCCGCCAGCGGGTCGTGCGCATCGGCGGGAAACAGATCGGGCAAGGGCTGCCCGGATGGCGTGTCGGCAATCGTCATGGCAAGGTCCAGGCCGTGTGGGAGGGAGCGCGTGGCGGCTCGGGGCTCAGTGGAAGTAGTCCGGCAGGCGATAGCCCGCCCAGGTCGGGTTGGCGCGCACCAGCCGCTGGAATTCGGGCGACTGGTAGGCCGCCACGATGGCCTTGACGAAGGCCTCGCCCTGGCGGTCGGCGCGCACGGCCACCACGTTGACGTAGGGCGAGGTCATGTCCTCCAGCTTGAGCGCCTGGGTCAGCTTGAGGCCCGAGGCCACGGCGAAATTGCCCTGGATGGCGGCCAAGTCGGTGTCGTCGAGCGCGCGCGGGCCTTGCGCCGATTCGAGCGGCACGATGCGCAGCCGGCGCGGGTTGGCTGTGACGTCGCGCTCGGACACCTGAATCGGGTCCACCCCCGGCTTGAGCTGCACCCAGCCCAGCGCGGCCAGGATGTTGAGCGCGCGCGCCGCGTTGACCGGATCGGACGGGATGGTGACGGTAGCGCCGTCCTTCACATCGGCCAGCGCGGCATGGCGCTTGGAATACAGCCCCATCGGCGGCGTCGGCACCTGCACCACGGGCACCAGGTGGAAACCCTGGCTGCGGTTGCTGGCGTTGAGGTAGAGGCTGTGCTGGAAGATGTTGGCGTCGATGTTGCCGCGCTCGACCGCTTCGTTGGGCTGCACGCCCTGGCTGAACTCGACGTACTGGATGCGGTAGCCCTGCTTCTCCAACTGCGGCGCGATGCCTTGCGTGAAGGCGTCGCGGTAAGGCCCCGGCATGAAGCCGACCCGGAGATCGGCGGCCCAGGCGCTCGCGGCGAACGCCGCCACCAGGGCCAGCGCGCCGACACGCGCGAGAAATGCGGAGGGAGAGAACACGGACATGGCAGGCAGGAGCAGACGCAGGACACGCATGAAAGACGCCTCGGGCCAGCCCGGCGGACGGCACCCGACCCCCCGAACAAGGGAAGGAACGCCACTCTCGCGCCACCCGCTGCTTCGTGCCACGAATAAATCTGCGGTTTTTTATGCAAAAAAAGAAGAACGCGAGGCGACCGCCACGGCCCGTCCCGCGACGCCTCCATCCACGCCCAGCGTGTGTGATCCGCACAAGCAAACACCAATTTCGCAGTTGCCAGCCGCTGCGCACACGCCTAGCGTGAGTGGTTTTGTTGCCTTGGAGCCGTATCGTGACGTCTGCACTCCCCTTACCTTCCCGCTCATCCCCCGCTGCTGCCTCCGCCTCGCCCACCGCCCAGCCCGAGCCGGCCACGCGCCGGCAATGGCTGCAGCGGGCCGGCGGCGCCGCCGCGCTCGGCCTGGGCGCGGGCGGCCTGCTGACCAGCCGCCGTTCGTGGGGCGCGGGCAGCGCCCAGCCGCTGGTGCTGTCGTGGACCGGCACCGGCCTGTGCCTGAGCCCCATCATCGTCGCCAACGAACTGGGCTACTTCCGCAACAACGGCGTCGATGTCGACATCATCAATTTCGCCGGCGCGGTCGACCAGGTGCTCGAATCCATCGCCACCGGCAAGGCCGATCTCTCGCTGGGCCTGATCCACGCCTGGCTCAAGCCGCTCGAATCCGGCTTCGACGTCAAGGTGGTGGGCACGGCGCACGCCGGCTGCATCCGCGTGCTGGCCCCGCGCGAAAAGAACATCACCAGCATCGAGGCAGTCAAGGGCAAGACCATCGCCGTCTCCAGCCCGGCCGGCTTCGGGCGGCAGTTCTTCTCGACCGCACTGGCGCGGCGCGGCGTCAACCCCGAAACCGAGGTGCAGTGGCGCGTCTTCCCGGCCGACCAGCTCGACCTGGCCGTCAACAAGGGCGAGGCCGACGTCATCGCCGACGCCGATCCGACGCTGTTCCTGGTCGAAAAACGCAACCCCGGCCGCTACGTCGAGATCGCCAATGTGCAAAAAGGCGACTTCAAGGACCGCCTGTGCTGCATCATCGCCGCGCGCGGCGAACTGCTGAAAAACCGCCGCGAGGAAGTCACCGCCACCGTGCGCGCCCTGCACCAGGCCGCCCTGTTCATCGCCGACAACCCGGGCGAGGCCGCGCGCGTGGTCTACAAACACCTGCCGCGCGCCTCGGTCGACGAACTGCGCACCATCCTCTCGTCCTTCGGCTACCGCCACCACACCCAGGGCATTCCGCTGGAAAGCGAAATCGAGGCCTACGCGCGCGACCTTCAGCAAGTCGGCGTGCTCAAGAAATCGACCGACCCGGCGCGCTTCGCGCGGCATTTGACGGTGGATGTGCTGGCCTGAGTACTTGAATTATTGATAATTTTGAAACAGGGTTAGCAAGGTGAAGAAACATAGAGACAGCACTCTGATATATACCTATCTTTTCCGCGCCTTGGGTGACTGGGCATTTCGCTTTGCAGTACCTCTCTTTTTATATACAAAAACGAATTCGGCACTTGGTACAGCTCTTGGCTATATTTTGACTTTTTTACCGCAGGTTCTGTTTGCCATACCCGCAGGTGTTATTGCTGATCGCCATGATAAGAAAACGTTATTATGGCTCTTTGATCTGATCGGTTTTGCTTCCTGCTTGATACTTGCCTTTCAGGTCACCCACCAGGCGCCAATCTCTACCATCTATATGATGATTTTTGTTATATCTTCCATTGGCACATTTTATCATGCCATCTTTCAGGGCAGCATTCCCATCGCGATTGACAAGCAGCGTCTCCACTGGGCAAATTCGATGGTAAATGCTGGAGACAGCTTGTTAAGTGCGCTAGGGCCAATAATTGGCGCATTGGCGGTGGTGGTACTGGGCTATGAGTTCGTCATTTATCTCAATGCATTTAGCTATCTGGTTGCGGTCATCGTCACCCTGAGATTCCTCCATTTTGTGAGTCCCCAGGTCCGCAATATTCACGTCGGGCACATGTTAAAGGAAGGTGCCAAAACAATAAGTAGAGATGATTTTTTAAAATTTGGCATCTTACTCTTCATGGCAAATAATTTTGCCATGTTTCTTTACTTAGGTGTTTTTATTTATCACTTAAAACATAACTTCGGATTATCCGATCTTGCAGTCGGCGTCGTGTGTTCGGTCGGCGGGGCCGCGGCGATTGCTGGCAGCTTTATGGCTAAAAATATCTTTAATGAAAGAATCGGTGCGCCAAAGAAGATATCCATTCTTGCCATATTACTCGGCGCATCTACTTTATTTATGGCTATTAACCAACCCATTGTCTTTTCCATATCATGGGCAATGGTAAATTTTATCGATGCATTGATCATGGTGACTTATTTTACTGAACGTCAGATCCGTGTTCCCAGCGAACTACTCGGCCGGGTCGTTTCTTTTTAAAGGATGGTTGCGTATTCAGCTATTACTTTGGGGGCCGGGGCGGGGGCGGGGGCATTCGCAGCGGGATACTTCTCTATACCTTCCATTATTATCCTTGCGGGTATTTTAATGACAATTTTTGGTGCATCTTCAGTATTGTTTTGTCGGCATTATCCGGAGGCGGTTTTTTAGCATTTCTAATGCTACCACCCTTATAATACGAACAGTGATCATGCCGCACGGTCGCAATAGCGGCTTGGTTGTACCCCTATTTAATATTGCTATTTTTGTCGTGATGCGTAGAAGGTCATCGTCGACAAGGACTATCGGGGCGTGAAGGTCGAGGGCGTGCGCATCCTGCGTTCGGAGCAGCGGCGCGGCATCACCAGGACGCTCAAGGCCATGATCAAGCGGCGCAGCGCCATCGAGCCGGCCATTGGGCACATGAAGATGGATGGGCGGCTGAGCCGCAATCCGCTCAAGGGCGCGCTGGGCGATGCGCTGCAGGTCATGTGCCTGGGCACAACCTGCGCCTGATCCTGACCGCGCTGCGGCGTTATTGCGCCCGCTTCGGGCTGCCCTTGTGGGCCGTCATTGCCACTCTGGTCGGCGCTCCGGTCGTGCACAGATTCGCTCGGAGCTGAAAACGGAATTATTCAGGGCGGATCACTTACACCGGGTTCAATTTCGTAAGCGATCAATAAACCCCACCCTTGCCCCCACCCCAAGCAAGTGAGACCCTACGTTCCCACATAAACAAACGTGGGAACGTGATGACAGAGTGCATCGAAGATATCGCCCGACGACTGGTCGT
>JASGEH010000080.1:0-8663 GCA_047606565.1 Comamonas sp. | reverse complement strand
GACCGCGAAGGCGGCGGCGCCACTGGTCATGAGCACGGCGGCCAGCGTGGCGGAGATGCTCTTGGGGTGGTCATGGATCGCACGCACGAACGCGTTGCGGATGTCCTGTGCAACGGCGAGGAAACGGGCCTGGGTCAATGCGGTAATCCTGGGAGACCCCGATTGGAACAATCGGAAGCGAACGACACGAAAGGCGAAGGCCGCCAGAAACGGCGGCCGGATGGCGCCTGGAACCGTGACCAATCAAAGGCTTGCTAAGGCTTAGAATGCCCGGTTCCGTGACGCGTATGCCGCCAGAGTATAGCGGGCATCGATTTTTTTCCAAGCCGACCGCAGCAATGAATCAAGAGCAAGCATCTGAGAATTCCGTAGGACAAGCCCGTGCGGGCGATGCAGGTGCTGCAGCTGCCACGGCGGGGGCTCAGGCGTATCCGGTCACCGACCGCGTGCGCGAGGCGCTGGCCGTGAGCCTGCGCGGCTGCGAGGAACTGATTCCGCAGGATGAATGGACGCGCAAGCTCGCGCGCGCCGAAGCCACGGGCGTGCCGCTGCGCATCAAGCTCGGGCTGGACCCGACGGCGCCGGACATCCACATCGGCCACACCGTGGTGCTCAACAAAATGCGCCAGCTGCAGGACCTGGGCCACCAGGTGATCTTCCTGATCGGCGACTTCACGACACTGATCGGCGACCCCTCGGGCCGCAACAGCACGCGTCCGCCGCTCACGCCCGAGCAGATCAAGGTCAATGCCCAGACCTACTACACCCAGGCCGCCAAGGTACTGGACCCGGCGCGCACCGAGGTGCGCTACAACAGCGAGTGGTGCGATCCGCTGGGCACGCGCGGGCTGATCCAGCTGTCGGCCAAGTACACGGTGGCGCGCATGATGGAGCGCAATGATTTCCACCAGCGTTTCACCGAAGGCAATTCGATCAGCCTGCACGAATTCCTCTACCCGCTGCTGCAGGGTTACGACTCGGTGGCACTCAAGGCCGACCTGGAGTTGGGCGGTACCGACCAGAAGTTCAACCTGCTCATGGGCCGCCACCTGCAGTCCGAGTACGGCCAGGAGCCGCAGTGCGTGCTGACCATGCCGCTGCTGGTGGGCCTGGACGGCGAGCACAAGATGTCCAAGTCCAAGCACAACTACATCGGCATCACCGAGGACGCCAACACCATGTTCGCCAAGGTGTTGAGCATCTCGGACACGCTGATGTGGGACTGGTACACGCTGCTGTCGTTCAAGAGCCTGGCCGAGATCGCCGCGCTCAAGGCCGAGGTCGCGGGCGGGCGCAACCCCAAGGACGCCAAGGTCGCGCTGGCCAAGGAAATCACCGCGCGCTTTCACAGCGCGGCGGCGGCCGACGCGGCCGAGCAGGACTTCATCCACCGCAGCAAGGGCGGCGTGCCCGACGAGATCCCTGAGGTCACCCTCGGCGGCGCGCCGCTGGGCATCGGCCAACTGCTCAAGCAGGCCGGCCTGGCGCCCTCGACCTCGGAGGCCAACCGCCTGATCGACGGCGGCGGCGTGCGGGTCGATTCCTCGGTGATCAGCGACAAGGGCCTGAAGCTGGCGGCCGGCACCTACGTGGTGCAGGTCGGCAAGCGCAAGTTCGCCCGCGTGACGCTGGGCTGACGCGAAGGCGTGGCGCGATGAAGGCTGTCGCCCAGCGCGTGAGCCACGCCCGCGTGCGCGTGGCTGGCGAGACCGTCGGTGCCATCGGCCCCGGCCTGCTGGTGCTGCTGTGCGCCGAGCAGGGCGACGACGAGGCCCGGGCCGACCGGCTGTTGGCCAAGCTGCTCAAGATGCGCGTCTTCGCTGACGCGGCTGGCAAGATGAACCGCAGCGTGCAGGACGTGCAAGGCGGTCTGCTGGTGGTCAGCCAGTTCACGCTGGCTGCCGATCTTGGCGGCGGCAACCGGCCCAGTTTCACCGGTGCCGCCAGCCCGGGCGAGGCGCGCCGGCTCTACGACTACTTCGTCGTCCAGGCCCGGGCGCTGCATCCGCAGGTGCAGACCGGCCGTTTCGGCGCCGACATGCAAGTCGAGCTACTCAACGACGGGCCGGTGACGATTCCGCTGCAGTTCTGATCAGCCCAGCCAGGCCTGGACGGCGCTTTCGCGTCCGATGGCCAATTGCCAGGTGACGCTGGTTTCTTCCACTTGCGGCCAGGCCAGCGTCAGTTCGAGCACGCGCTGGTCGCGCGCGACCAGCAGCCGAACGGGCGCGTAGCGCGTGGCCGGTGGGCTGGCCGTCGTTGCCTTGCCGGACCGGGGTTTGAGCGGCTGGCGGTAGAGCAGCAATTCGTCGAGCTTGTGCAGGCGCCAGCCGTTGGCCGCCAGGATTTCGTCGCCAGGCGCCAGACCGGCTTTTTCGGCTTCGCTGCCGCGCAGCACGGTGTTGACCTTGACGCTGCTGCGTGTGGCGGCGTCGCCTTCGCTCACGCGCAGGCCCAGGCGCTGGGCCAGGGGGGCCGGTTCGGGCTTGACGGCGACGCCGTGGGCTTCGAGCAGGGCCTGCAGCGGCAGGTCGGCGGTGCCGTGGACCCAGGCGTCGAGTTCGGCGTCGAGGTCGCGGCCGGCGACTTGCGCCAGGGCGCGGCGCACGTCGGCCTCGGTGATGGGGCCGCCCTGGCTGCCGGCCCACAGCAGGCGCATGACGTGGTCGAGCGTGCCGCTGCCCGTGCCGTGCTGGCGCAGCGTCAGGTCCAGCGCCAGCGCCACGGTGGCGCCCTTGGTGTAGTAGCTGACGGTGGCGTTGGGGGTGTTGGCGTCCGGGCGGTAGTACTTGATCCAGGCGTCGAAGCTGGCCTGCGCCACGCTCTGCACCTGGCGGCCGGGGGTCTGGCGCACCTGGTTGAGGGTCTTGGCCAGCAGCTTGAGGTAGCCGCCGTCGTCGATCAGCCCGGCGCGGCGCAGCAGCAGGTCGTCGTAGTAGCTGGTGAAGCCCTCGAAGAACCACAGGAGTTCGGTGTAGTTTTCTTGCGCGTAGTCGTAGCGCGTGAATTCGGCCGGGCGCAGGCGCTTGACGTTCCAGGTGTGGAAGTACTCGTGGCTGATGAGCCCCAGCAGCGTGGTGTAGCCGTCGCCCTGCGCCAGCGCGCCCTTTTGCTGACCGGCTTGCGGCAGGTCGGTGCGGGTGCAGATCAGCGCGGTGCTGTGGCGGTGCTCCAGGCCGCCGTAGCCGCTGGCGGTGGCGTTGAGCAGGAACAGGTAGCGGTCGTGCGGCGCGCGCGGGCGGCCGCGCCGCGCGCTGCCCGTGGGCCGGGGGTGCCAGAAGTCGATGGCGGTCTCGCAGATGCGGCGGGTGTCATCGATCAGGCGCTGGCCGTCGAAGGCGGGCGGGGCGCCGGCCACCACGAAGCGGTGCGGCACGCCGCCAGCCTCGAACTCGGCGACCCAGCAGTCGCCGATCTCCACGGGCGAGTCGGCCAGTTCGTCGTAGTTGGCGGCCAGATAAGTGCCGTAGCCGCTGCGCCGGGCGGTCTGGAGCGGTGGTAGGGCGGTGTGCACTGCGCCATTCGCGATGCCCGCGAACGGTTCGATCTGCAGTGCATGGGGCTGGTCTTCCTGGCCCACGGCCTGCAGGCACAGGCTGGTGGGGTTGAAGAAGGCGCGCCGCGCATCGAGCCAGGCGGTGCGCACCGAGTCGTCGTGCGCGTGGACCTCGTAGCGCAGCACCAGTGGCGTGCCGGGCTGGCAGTCGATCTGCCAGCGGTGCTTGTCGAGCTGGCGCACGGCGGGCTTGCGGCGGCCCTGGCGGGCGCGCAGGTTCTGCAGGTTGCGGGCGAATTCGCGCACCAGGTAGCTGCCGGGTATCCACACCGGCAGCGCCACGACCTGGGTAGCCGAGGGCTGGGCGATGGTGAAGGTGACGCCGTAGAGGTGGGCGTGGAGGTCGGCGGCTTCGACCCGGTAGTGCAGCGGGGTGGGTGTGGACATGCGGGGCAGGGCGGGTGGGCCGTGGCGGCCTGGGGAGGAGGGCGCGTGGCCGACGCGGGCCGCGCGGTCTGGGAGGGGATCAGGAAGGCCGGTCAGGATGGTTTCTTGCCGGCGGCGGCGTCGAGCAGCCGCTCGATCTGCCCGCTGCCGAGCGCGCCGGGCACGCGCTGGCCGTCGGCGAACAGCAGCGTGGGTGTGCCGTCGATCTTGTGCTGGCGGCCGAAGGCCACGTTGCGCTGCAGCGTGGCCAACTGCTTGGCGTCACAGCGGGCGGCGGGGATGGCCTTGCCGCGCTGCATCCAGTCGTCCCAGACCTTGCCGGGGTCCTTGGCGCACCAGATGTTGCGCGATTTCTCGACCGAGTCCTGGCCCAGGATGGGGTAGAGGAAGGTGTGGATGGTCACGTTGTCGATTTTCGCCAGCTCCGGTTCGAGGCGCTTGCAGTAGCCGCAGTTGGGGTCGGCGAAGACCACCAGCGTGCGCTCGCCCTTGCCGCGCCGGGTGACGAAGGCGTCGGCCAGCGGCAGCCGCGCGAAGTCGATGGCGCTGAGGGCGGCCACGCGCGCCTGGGTGAGGTTGGTCTTGGTGCGCAGGTCCAGCAGCTCGCCCTGGATCAGGTAGTTGCCGCTGGCGTCGGTGTAGAGCAGGTCGGTGCCCATGCGGACTTCGTAGAGGCCTTTGATGGGTGTCTCACGCACTTCGTCGACCGCCGGCAGCGTGGGCAGGTGCGTCGCGATGGCCTGGCGGATGGCGGCCTCCTGGGCCTGCGCCGGCAGCGGCGCGGTGGCCAGCAGTGCGCCGGCGCACAGGCCGGCCAGCAGGCCGGCGAGCACGGCGCGCGCGCGGGTGTAGCTGGCGTAGAGGGCGTAGAGGGCGCGCAAGGCGGACGGGGTGGGGATGGAGAACGGCATGGACTTCCTGGTCGGGGGGAGGGGCGAAACGGCGGGCGGGATCGAGGGCGGAGCTACACGCCCATCGCGCGCCGCGCCACCCAGTGCTTGAGCGGGCCGCTGTGGTCGAACAGCCGCATGCCCCAGTTGCGCAGGCCGCGCACCGGCGCGGGCGTTTGTGCGAACAGCAGGAACAGGCCGTCGGTGGCCAGGCGCATGGCCTGGCTGTCGAGCTTGCGCGCGCGCTCGTAGCGGCGCAGCAGTTGCAGGTCGCCCAGCGCGCGGTGAGGCTCGCGCGCGTGGACGACGCGCGCCAGCTCGGCCGCGTCGCCCAGTCCCAGGTTCAGGCCCTGGCCGGCCAGCGGGTGCACCGTGTGGGCAGCGTCGCCGGCCAGCGCGAAGCCCGGCCCGACCCAGGCGCTGGCCTGCGCCAGTTGCAGCGGCCATTGGGCGCGGGCGCTGCTCAGGCGCAGTTCGCCCAGCGCATGGCCGCTGGCTTGCGCGACCTGGGCGGCGAAGTCTTCGTCGGACAGGGCCATCAGCGTGTCGGCGTGCGCGTCGGCCGCCGACCACACCAGCGCCACCTCGTGCCCGTGCGGGCCGCCCAGCGGCAGCAGCGCCAGCACTTCGCCCGGGCGGTCCAGCGGCGCCAGCCACTGGCGCGCGGTCTGGCCGTGCGGCTGCGCGGCGTGCAGGCGCGCCGCGATGCCGCGCTGGCCATAGGCAGTGGCCTGGTACTGCACGCCGAACTCGGCGCGGGTGCGGCTGTCGCGGCCTTCGCAGACCACGGTGAGCGCGGCCGGCGCCGGCTGCGCCAGCAGCTCGACATGGGCCTGGTACTGCACCGCCTGCGCCAGGCGTTGTTCGAGCGCGGGCACGTCGACGATCCAGTTGAGGGCCTCGGCCTTTTGCAGCCCGGCGTCGAAGCGGACCTGCCCGCCCTCGTCGCCATACACCGCCATGTGGCGCACCGGCGTGGCCAGGTCCTCGGGCGGCCACACGCGCAGCGACTGCAACAGCGCGCGCGAGGCGTTGTTGAGGGCGTAGGCGCGCACGTCCTCGACGCGGGCCGGCGCCGGCGTGGCGGCGGAGGATGAGGGGACGGGGGCGCCGGTGTACAGGCCGATGCGCAGGCGCTCGCGCGCCAGCAGCAGCGCCAGCGTGTGGGCGACGATGCCGTTGCCGCGGATGCAGATGTCCAGCGGCGCGGCGGCGCCCGGGTGTTGTCTTGCGGGGGTTGAAGCCATGGGCAAATTGTAGGCCGCGCCCAGCGGGGCGTTCGGCGGTGCCCGGCGCATCGCGACGGCGTCCGCCGGGCGGTGCGGGCACGCGGGAGCGATGTCCTGGGATACTGGCGTCTTTTCCTCGCGACCTGTCCGCCATGTCCGAATCCGCCTCCACCGCGCTCGCTACCCCCGACCCGTCCACCCCCGACCTGCCGGGCGACCTGCAGGCCCGCATCAGCCAGCTCTGGCTCTATCCGATCAAGTCCTGCGCCGGCATCCGGGTGCGCGAGGCGCTGCTGATCGAGACCGGCCTCGAATTCGACCGCGCCTGGATGGTGGTCGATGCCGCAGGCCGCTTCCTCACCCAGCGCAGCGCGCCGCGCATGGCGCTGATCCAGCCGCAACTGCGCCTGGACGACCTGGTGGTGCGCGTGCCCGGCATGCTGGCGCTGCACCTGTCGCTCGACCGCGCCGAAGCGCCGTGCCGCGTGACGGTGTGGAAGGACGAGGTAGCCGCCTACGACATGGGCGCGCTGGCGGCCCAGTGGTTCAGCGACTTTCTGGGGCAGCCGGTGCGGCTGGTGCGCTTCGACCCCGATCAGCCGCGCGTCTCCAGCGCCAAGTGGACCGGCGAGGACACCGGCTACGTGCAGTTCGGCGACGGCTACGCGGTGCTGGTGAGCACCGAGGCCGCGCTGGCCGAACTCAATGGCCGGCTGGCTGCCGCCGGCCACGCGGCGGTGGACTGGCGGCGCTTCCGCCCCAATGTCGTGATCGACGCGCGGCCTGGGGGCGAGCCGGTGGAGGCGCACGCCGAGGATTACTGGCGCGACCTGGCCATCGCCACCGCGCAGGGCCAGGCCGGCCTGCGCCTGGTCAAGCCCTGCACGCGCTGCGAGATCCCCGACATCGACCCGGCTACCGGCGTTTTCGGCAGCCAGCCCAATGCCACGCTGGCCGGTTACCGCGCCGACAGCCGCATGGGCGGCGCGGTCACGCTGGGCATGAACGCCATCGTGACCGGCGGCATCGAGCACCTGCTGCGCGAAGGCGCGGCGGTGGGGGTGACGCTGGATTTCTGACGGGGGTTCAGCGCAGCGACTCGATGAGGTCGATGTAGGCCTGGCGCGCGGCGTCGGCCGACAGGCCCTTGCGCGCCGTCCACGCGTCCCACTTGGCGCGCGCCACGATGTCGCCCAGGCTGGGCTTGCTGGCAGTGTTGTCGCCCTCGGTGGCCTGCTTGTAGAGGCCGTAGATGCGCAGCAGCGTCGGGTTGTCGGGCTTTTGCGGCAGCAGCTTGGCGTTGGCGACGGCGGCTTCGAAAGCGGCTTGCAGATCGGACATGGGCTGTTTCCCGTAAAAAGAACGGTCGTTCGATTATTCGCATCTTAAGCCGCTGGACCCGGTCGTGGGATTCAGGGTTTATCCGGGGGCGGAGGCGGCGCGCACGGCGTTTTGGCCGTATATTCCGCTGATTTTCCAGGCCGCCTCGGCGGCTCCCGCTGGCCGGATCGATTCCATGGTTTACCCCCACGACATGCTCACACAACTGCCCACCGACAAGGAGCTGGTGCTCAAGGTCATCCCCATGCCGGGCGACTGCAACGCCAACGGCGACATCTTTGGCGGCTGGGTGATGGCGCAGGTCGACCTGGCCGGCTCGGTCATCCCGGCGCGCTACACGGGCGGGCGTTTCGCCACCGTGGCGGTCAACGAATTCGTCTTCAAGCAGCCGGTGCGCGTGGGCGATCTGCTGTCCTTCTACGGCGACGTCGAGCGCATCGGCCGCACCTCGATCACGGTGCGCATCGAGGTCTATGCCGAGCGCATGCACGACCAGGGCAAGGTCATCAAGGTGACCGAGGCCCGGCTGACCTATGTGGCGATCGACACGCAGGGCCGGCCACGGCCGATTCCGGCGCGGGACGGCGGCGCGGCGACCTGATTCGCGGCGGCGCGGTTCAGCCGCCCGTGCCCGGACGCGGCCGGCGCATCTGGAAACGGGTCGCGGCCGAGACCTCGAAGTAGTCGGCCGGACCGCCGGCGCGCAGGATGGTGCGGGTGGCGGCCGGGTCGTAGATGCCGTCCTGCAGCGCGTCGTGCCGGATGTGCACGCCCACCACCTCGCCCAGCAGCAGCCAGGTTTCGATCGCCTCGCCTTGCGCCGACTGCAGGCGCAGCACCTGCGTGAGCTGGCACTCGAAGGACACCGGGCTGCTTTCCACGCGCGGCGCCGCGATCAGGCGCGAGGGCGCCGGCCGCAGCCCGGCCAGCGTGAACTCGTCGACCTCGGGCGCGACGGCGACCGAGGTCTGGTTCATGGCCTCGGCCAGCTCGCGGGTGGCCAGGTTCCAGGTGAATTCGCGCGTGGCCTCGACGTTGCGCGCGCTGTCCTTCCAGCCCACGCTGGCGAAGCCGACGATGGGCGGCGTGTAGTTGAAACCGTTGAAGAAGCTGTAGGGTGCCAGGTTGGGCCTGCCGTCGGCGCCCCGCGAGCCGATCCAGCCGATCGGGCGCGGCCCGACGATGGCGTTGAACGGGTCGTGCGGCAGGCCGTGGCCCAGCCGGGGTTCGTAGAAATGGAATTCGGTGGCGTCGGTGGCG
>JASGEH010000079.1:0-28033 GCA_047606565.1 Comamonas sp. | reverse complement strand
GCGTAGAGGCGCAGAACCTGGCCCTGCGCGCCGAGCATGGGGGTGAAGTTCAGCACGCCGGGCGCCGTCGTCTCGCCCGTGGCCAGGGGCAGTTCGATCTTGTGGTAGTCGCGTCCCTCGACCCAGGCGCTGCGGCCGTCGTGGGCCAGGTCAAGCAGGAACAGCGCGGGCGCGCCGGTGGCGCTGGCGTGGCCGTCGTCCGCGTGGTTGTTGACGCCGCCGGCCACTGCCGCGAACCATTTGTAGGCGACCGATGTGCCATCCTGCACCGCGAACTTGAGGATTTGCGGGGCGCCGACCACGTGGCCCAGGGCGGGGTCGTCCTGGTCGGTGAATTCCCACAGCACGTCGTCGGCCGAGAAGTTCGTAGGTGCGCTGACGTCGAGCGCGAACACGCCCTGGCCCCCGGCCCCGGTGCCCGAGACCAGCACGGTCTTCCAGTCGCTGCCGACCTGGGCCTCGGCCACGGCGGGCGTGGCATCGACGAAGCTCTGGTGGCCGCTGGTCATGTAGGTGGGGCTGGCCAGCAGGGAAAGCCGGTCGCCGACCCAGCTCGGGATGTAGCCGAACAGCTCGTCGCCCGTGGCGGCATCGAAGGCGTGCAGCATGCCGTCGTTGGCGCCGACGTAGAGCGTGGGCGCGCGTGGGGTCTTGTAGAGCGTGCTGGCGTAGTAGCCGGCATCGAGGATGTCGGCCGAGGGCGCGCCGGCGAGCACGACGCCGGCGTTGATGATGTCGCCCAGCAGGCTGGCGCGGGCGCGGAAGGTGCTGCCTTCGTGCGTGCGATCCCCGGCCAGGTAGGCCAGCCGGTCCGGGCCGAGGTCATCCGCCGCGGCGCTTGGGCCGGCCTTGCCGAGGTGGGTTTTGAGGTCGTCTTCAATGTCGCTCCAACTGAAGCGGGAGGCGGCTGCCCGGGCCCGGTCGCGGTTGCCCACGACCAACTGGCGCGCCGTGCCGCGCGTGGCCAGTTGGTTGGCCGCCGACCAGGCGCTGCTGCCGATGGTCAGTGCCGTGGTGCCCGAGGCGGTGCTGGTGTTGAGCGCCGTGGCGACCACGTCGCCGCTCCATTGGGTGGCATCGATCTGGGCGCGATAGAGGTAGCCGGTGGCCGCCGAGCCCAGTTGCGAGGTCGAGAGGGCGCCGCCGGCGATGGTGTTGGCCTCGGCCGCGATGCGCGCGAAGATCTCGTCGAGGCCGTCGAGCACGTCCTGCGCGCTGCTGGCGAGGTAGTAGGTGCGGGCCTCGCCGGGCTGGCCGGCCCGGGCCCAGCTGTTGCCGCTGGAGGCCGGGTCCTGGCTGCCCGCGCTGTCGGTGAAGCCGCCGTACTTGGCCGCCAGGAAGAAGGGGCTGGCGTGGCGGAAGCTGGCGTTGCTGGAGAAGCCGCGCTCGTTGACGTCGAGCATGTAGGTGGTGACGCGCATGCCCGGGCGCTGTTGGTCGGCGCCATCGCTCCAGCCGGTGCCGCGAATGTCGTTGACGTGGGCCCAGTAGGCCATGCCGGCCATGAAGTAGCCGGCGCGGGCGGTGAAGAAGCTGTTGGGCGCGAACACCGAGCCGGCCAGGCTGCCCCGGCCGTCCAGTTGGCTGGCCCGGTTGGTCCAGGCGTAGAAGTCCGGCTCGTTGGCGGTGGCCTGGGCCGAGCGCGCGCCATCGTTGCCGTCGGTGTTGCCGGTGTTGCCCGGCACGTGCTTGTCGTAGGCGGCGTTCTGGTCGCCGATGACGAGGATGTTGTTGCGCACGCAGCTGTAGTCCTGGGCGGTGGGCAGGCCGGCGTGCGGATCGGTCCAGGTGGTGTGGACGGGAAAGCCCTGCGCCATGGCCTCGGTCGCGCCCTGGTGGGCGGCGGGCGTGGGGTCTAGCCCCTGCAGGTAGCGCAGCGATTCGTAGTAGAGCTCGGCAACCGGGTCGTAGAGCTTGTAGGCGCCGGCGTCGCCGGTGCGGCCGAACTGGTTGAGATAGTTGATGGCGCCCGAACGGCCTTGCTGGGCCTGGTCCGGGTTGGCGATGAATTGGCCGGTCTCGACCTTCCATTCGAGCGTGGGGTTGGTGCCGGACTGCTCGACACCCGCGTTGTCGAAGTGCCGCGCGCCGACGAAGCGCATGGGCGCGCGCAGCACGCCGCCGTAGCGCGCCTGGGTGTTGTCGATCAGGTAGCCGAACACGGCCACGCGCATGCGGTCGCTGTATTTCTGCAGGTTGCCCACGGGCTTGTGGTAGCCGCTCGGGTAGCGCTGGCAGTAGCTGGTGCGCGGGTCGGCCAGGTCGCTGCCGCTTTGCTCGCAGACCTGGACGCGGGCGTAGAAGAAAGTGTCGGCGCTCAGGACGCTGCCTTCGGGGTCGGCGACGTAGCAGCTCTTGGCCTGGCCTCGGTAGGGATCGCTGACGCCCAGGGCGGCGGTCGTGCAGCGCACGCTGTTGGTGAAGGCTTGGTCGACGAAGTGGAGGGTCGAGCCCACCTGGGCGCCATAGCGGACCGTGCGGTTTCCGGTGAAGCTGCAGGTCTCGCCTTCGTGGGCGCAGAAGGTGTAGCGGCTGCTGGCGCCGAGCACCGGGACGCCCAGGTTGGCGTTGTTGCCGGGACTGTCGCAACTGCCTGTGGCCTCGGTGCCGAAGTGGATGCGGTCGAGGCAGTTGGCGATGTGGACGTCGCCGCTCCAGCGGCCGATGAGGGCCGAGGGCACGGCGCCGGCGGCCAGGCTGCTCTTGAGAATCTTGGCCGGGAAGTTGACGCCGTTCCAGAAGCGTTCGGGCCGAACGGTGGAGAGCACGGCGCGCTGCAGCACGGTCAGGCTGGCGGTATCGACGACGCGGTCGCCGCCGGTCAGCCCCATGCGCAGGATGTCCACGGCTGAGCTGCTGGCCCAGTTCATGAAGTTGCCGCTGAAGCCACTGCCGCCGCATTCGTGGCCGCTGGTGCCGCTGCCCGCGCCGCTGCGGTCGAAGCGGCGCAGGCTGGCATCGGTGTGGTTGTTGTAGGTGTAGCAGCTTTGCGCGTCGAAATAGCCGATGTAGGTGGCCGTGGGGCTGTAGCTGTCGTCGGTGGTGGCGCTTTGCACGCCCGAGAGGTATTGCGCGCCGACGGTGGGCTCCTCGACGGACAGGGCCAGCGTCAGCGTGGGCTTGGCTTGGGCATTGCTGGCATACAGCAGGTCGCCAGTGAGGGCGACTTCGCTGGGCAGGGTGGTACCGGACTGGGCGTGCAGCCGCATCGACAGGCCGGCCAGCGCCAGCAGGCCGGCGCAGGCCAGCAGCCCGATCGGGCGCTTGATCTGGCAGGCGGTGCGAAGGCGGGGCGGGCGTGACGTCATGAGGTTCGTGGACACGTGCTTATTTGCGGTAGACCGACTGCAGCACCACCTGCGTGCTCTCGCGCGGGCCGAAGCCGATGGCGGTGATGCGATAGGCGCGGTATTGCGAGTGGCGGCTGAGGTCGGCGTCGGCGCTGGCGCCGTTGTCCGAGACTTGCTCGATGATGTAGCGCGGCGCGCGCGCCGGGCGCAGGCCCGAACCATGGTCGAAGTGGCGCTGGGTGAAGGTGCCCAGCGGCACGGACAGCGCGCCGCCGAGATCGACCTGCTGCCACACCGGCGCGCTGCCCGAGGCCGCGGTCTGGCACAGACCCCAACTGTTGCCGCTGTCCTCGTCGCCGCAGCCCGCGACGAAGTCGTGGTTGTTGAGCTGGCCCGTGAAGACCTGGCCCCGGGTCGGGCCGGTGCCGGTGGCCGACTCGCCCTCGATGTCGAACTCGGCATCGGCCAGCGCGGCCTCGGCCGCCTGCCAGGCGATCTGGTCGTCGCGGTCGTTGCGGGCGCTGCGCTCGCCCAGAATGGCCATCTGCACGGCCGCCGCGCCCAGCAGGCTGACGACGGCCAGCATCATCAGCACCACCAGCAGCGCCGCGCCGCGCTGCCGGCCGGTGCCGTGCGTTGGGGGGCGGGGTTCAATCCTTGATCGCATTGCGCAGCATGACGGTGAAGGTGGCGACCTGGCGCAGGCGGCCGTCGGCCGGGGCCACGAAGACCGTGCCAGGGTCGGCTGCCGAGGCATAGGCCTCGCCCAGCGGGTAGTAGGTCGCCGCCGCGTTCTCGGCCGCGCCCGGGGTGGCCGAGCGCAGCACCAGGCCGATGCGGATCGCGCGCACGTGGCGCCACTGGCTGGCGGCGGTGACGGCCGCAGCGCGCTTGTACTGGTAGTTGGCGCTGCCCTCGGCAATGTTGTTGGGGTCGTCGCCCGCGTTGACGCCGTAGAGCACTTGCAAGGTCTCGACGCCGGCGATCAGGGGTTCGACCTGCAGGCTGCTGCCCGCGTTCTCGCCATACGCGCCGCAGTACAGCGCGGGCTCGGCGTTGTTTTCCTTGTGATCGACGAACAGGTAGCTCTCGACCGCGCTGAAGGCGCTGGCATCGGCCGAGACGTTTTGCGCGAGGCCCCGGCAATTCAGCAGGACCTGGTCGTTTTCCGCGTCGTCGCAGCCGGGCTTGACCAGATTGGCGCGCAACACCAGCAGGTCGCTGTAGACCGGCTGCTGCCCGCTGTTCTTGTAGCTGCTGGCGACGAAGGCGGCGGATCCCTGCTTGACGATGGCATCGTCGGCGCCTTCGACGGGCAGCGCCGTGCCGGTCGTCTCGGCGGTGGCGAAGCCCGAGCAGAGGCTGCTGCCGGTGGCGTCGGTGGCGTTGGGCAGGTCGCGGTAGCCGGCCTGCGCGGCCAGTTGCTGCAGCAGCGTGGTGGCGAAGCGGGCGTTGTCGCGCAGTTGCGAGGCCGCGTCCACGGCCAGGAAGCCCTGGCGCGTCATGCCCAGGGTCGCGGCGGCGGCCAGGATGACCAGGGTGGTCAGCACCATCGCCACCAGCAGTTCGGCCAGGGTCAGCCCGGCCTGCCGTTGTGCGGGCGGGTGGGCAAGGGCCGGGGGGCGGCCACGGGTTCGGGGCATCGCCATCGCCGTCCCGTCACGAGGCGCCCACGCCGCCGGGCAGCACCACCTGGACCACGCCGGGGCGCTCGCTGGCGTGCTCGATGGCCGTTGCGCCGGTTTGCGTCGAGGCGCGCGGCCAGCCGATCTTCACGGCGATGGGCTGTTGGCCGCTGCCCGCGTCCGTGCAAGGCCATTGCGGCTGGCCGGCGGTGTCGTAGGGGGCGCTGTCGAAGCACACGGCCAGCCGCGCCGAGGGCAGGGCCGCGAGCAGCCGGCGCTGCCATTCGGCGCTTTCCCATGCGGCCAGTTCGGTGGCGGTGCAGGGGGCCGCATGGCAGCTTGTGGGCAGCGCTTCGGGCGCCTCGCCGGTTTCCGCGATGAGGTAGGGGTTGCCGGTCGCGGTGGCTTGGCTGGCGATGTGCGGGTTGTTGCGCAAGAACTCGCCGTACTCGCGCGCGAACTGGACCGCGATGGCCTGCATGCCGGCCTCGCGGCCGACCTTGAGCGAGGTCGCCTGCAAGCCGGCCAGCCCCAGCATGCCGAAGGACAGCACGATGATGGCGACCAGGACTTCGAGCAAGGTGAAGCCGGCCTGCCGCCGCAGACGATGTCGCCGACCGTGTCGCTGATGCATGCGCTCCTCACGCCAGAATGAAACCGGGCCTCAATCTAGGGGCGACGAGCGCAGCGGCCCAGCGCGGCGCGACGAATGGCAGATCGGGGCGACGGGCGGCGGTGGTACGCGCGGCGGAAGCAGCCGCGCGGCACGCGGCCGGGCGCTTGCGGGCGATCAGGACGACAGGTCTTCTTCGAGCAGCCGGCGGAACTCGTCGGTGTCCTTGAAGCTGCGGTAGACCGAGGCGAAGCGCACGTAGCCGACCTTGTCGAGGCTCTTGAGCGCGGCCATGACGAAATCGCCCAGCCGCGCCGAGGCGATCTCGCGCGAGCCGGTGCTCAGCACCTGGTGCTCGATGTGGTCGATGGCGTTGTCGATCTGCTCGATGCTGACCGGGCGCTTGCGCAGCGCCAGCGCCATGGAGGCGCGGATCTTGCCGCTGTCGAAGTCGACGCGGCTGCCGTCCTTCTTGATGACCATGGGCATCACCACCTCGGGGCGCTCGTAGGTGGTGAAGCGCTTGTCGCAGGCCGCGCACTGCCGGCGCCGGCGGATGAAGCCACCTTCCTCGGCCACGCGAGTCTCCACCACCTGGGTTTCGAGGTGGCTGCAGAAGGGGCATTTCATCGCGGGCTCCGGATGGCCGGCTTACTTGTAGACCGGAAAGCGCGAGGTCAGCGCATGCACCTGGGCGCGCACCGCGGCGAGGTGGGCCTCGTCGGTCGGGTGCTCCAGTACGTCGGCCAGCAGATTGGCCGTGATGCGGGTTTCCTCTTCCTTGAAGCCGCGCGTGGTGATGGCCGGCGTGCCCACGCGGATGCCGCTGGTCACGAACGGCTTTTCGGGGTCGTTCGGGATAGAGTTCTTGTTGATGGTGATGTGGGCCAGGCCCAGCGCCGCCTCGGCGGCCTTGCCGGTGATGCCCTTGGCGCGCAGGTCGACCAGCATGACGTGGCTTTCGGTGCGGCCGCTGACGATGCGCAGGCCGCGCTGGGCCAGGGTCTCGGCGAGCACGTGGGCGTTCTTGGCGACCTGCTCCTGGTAGGTCTTGAACGCGGGCGACAGCGCTTCCTTGAAGGCCACGGCCTTGGCGGCGATGACGTGCACCAGCGGGCCGCCCTGCAGGCCGGGGAAGATGGCGCTGTTGATGGCCTTCTCGTGCTCGGCCTTCATCAGGATGATGCCGCCGCGCGGGCCGCGCAGGCTCTTGTGGGTGGTGGATGTGACCACGTCGGCATACGGCACCGGGTTGGGGTAGACGCCAGCGGCGACCAGTCCGGCGTAATGGGCGATGTCGACCCACAGGATGGCGCCGACGTCCTTGGCGATCTTGGCGAAGCGCTCGAAGTCGATGCGCAGCGCATAGGCCGAGGCCCCGGCGATGATCAGCTTGGGACGCGACTCGTGCGCCTTCTTTTCCAGCGCGTCGTAGTCGATTTCCTCCTGGGCGTTGAGGCCGTAGGAGACGACGTTGAACCACTTGCCCGACATGTTCAGCGGCATGCCGTGTGTCAGGTGGCCGCCTTCGGCCAGGCTCATGCCCAGGATGGTGTCGCCGGGCTTGAGGAAGGCCAGCAGCACGGCCTGGTTGGCCTGCGAACCGGAGTTGGGCTGCACGTTGGCGGCTTCGGCGCCGAACAACTGCTTGACGCGATCGATGGCCAGTTGCTCGACCACGTCGGCGTATTCGCAGCCGCCGTAGTAGCGGCGGCCCGGGTAGCCTTCGGCGTACTTGTTGGTGAATTGCGAGCCCTGCGCGGCCATCACGGCCGGCGAGGCATAGTTTTCGCTGGCGATCAGCTCGATGTGCTGTTCCTGGCGGGTGTTCTCGGCCTGGATGGCGGCCCAGATTTCGGCGTCGGCTTGTTCGACGAGGATGTTGCGATCGTACATGTGGCAGTCCTTCAGAGACACGGCGCCTTGCTGCCGCACGGCATGCGGCGGTGACAAGGGCTACCCAGGCGAACGGCTTGAACACGGCCAGGCCGGTCGAGGCGACCGGTGCGGGCGTGGCGCGCTTCCCGGTGGTGATCCACCTCGACGAGGCCGGGCGTCAAAGCCCATTGGTCCGATCGTCTAATCGCCAGTCGCGCGCGACCGCAAGTGTAACTGATGGCCCGCGCCCGGCCCAGGGGCCGGCGGGATCAGGAGTTGGCGACCAGGGTGCTGGACTGGGGCGCGGCGGGCTGCTGGTGCTGCGGGCGCGTTTCGGCTTCCAGCGCGGGCTTGTCTGTATTGGGCACGGGCAGCTCGCGGATGACCGGCGGTGCCTTCAGCGGCGCCATCATGCGCGGCGCCTGGCCGCCGGCGACCTGGCGCAGGCGCTGGTACTCAGCGATCACCTTGACGACGTAGCCGCCGTCATTGCCGTGGCCGCCCGCGCCCACGTAGCAGCGCAGGCCGCCTTCGATGGAGCCGCTGTTCTTCACGCAGTCCTGCAGCACCTTGATGCCCACGCGCAGGTTGGCCACCGGGTCGAAGGCGGCCAGGTCGCCGCCGAAGTAGCCGTATTTCTCGGTGTGCACGCGCGTCATCACCTGCATCAGGCCCTGCGCGCCCACCGGGCTTTGCGAGAAGGGGTTGAAACGCGACTCGACGGCCATCACAGCCAGGATCAGCGTGGGGTCGAGCTTGACGTTGGCGCCGACGTTCCAGGCCTCGGTCACCAGCACGCTCAGTGGCTCGGGCGCGACGCGGTATTTCTTGCTCAGCCACTGCGTGACCGAGGCCTGCTGCCGCGTCAGCGACGTGGGGTCGGCCGCGCGCACGCGTTCGACCACGTCGGGCTCGGGCGTCATGCCGGAGGCGGCGATCTGCGCGGCGGTATGGCGGTTTTGCAGCCAGCCCATCAGGTGGCTTTCGCCGTTGCGCCGCAGGTCGGGGCGGGCCAGCAGCGTGACCACGCTGACGGCCAGGGCCAGGCCCAGAACAGCCAGTCCGTTGTGGCAGATGCGGAAGAAGCCGTGGGCCACATCCATCGTGAAGATGCGCAGGCCCTGGACCAGCTTGCTTGAATGGTTCATGGAGAACATCCTTTTTTGGCGTGGGCCCGGGCCAGGCGGCACAGGCCTCACGATCGTGAGGACACTGCCCGCAGCGAGGGACGCCAAGCCGGCGTCGCGGGCAGATCGCGCCGGTCCTGAGGGGCCGGCGGCAAGAGGTGTCTGTAGGAAAAAGACGGAGAGCGGGAGCCGATACAGACCATCGGCTCGTCAGAGTGGGCGGATTCTAAAATTCCTTCAAATAACAAGTCAATTATATCGATGTGAATTTTTATAATTAAAAGTAGTTTTGAGGAGGGATCGAGGCGGTGAGGGGGCATGCCGGCTGCCCGCCATGCCCATAAAGATTGCCGACCAATATCGGTTTTCAGAGTGACAAAATCGATTGGCGCCCGACCCGTGGCCGGCGTAACGTTGGGGCTGTCTCCTCTCTGGGGACAGCGACCGATCTCGCGATCGGTCCATCTTGAAGACCGTGATGGTCTTCGGTCGCGCGGGCGCCCATCATCCGCCCGCCGGCTCAGCCGATGGCACATGGCCGATAAGGCCGCCATCCAGCCCGGCGGGCATTGCGCTCGCCGGGCTTTCCTTTTCTTTCTTTTTCTTTTCTTTTCCTTTTGCCCCTCTTGACGCGGGCTTGCGTTGCTGGCTGAAGTTCCGCGGGGGCGGTGCTTGCGTGGCATGATCGAGGCCATCTCTTGTGATGGCTCGAAATACCGATGGCAGTTCTTCCTCCTCGACAGCGCCGCTTCCATCCCCTTGCGCGGGCCTTGATCGTGGTCGCCGCAGGCCTGGCGGTCTATGGTTTGCTGGCCTGGCTGGCATTGCCGCCGCTGTTGCGCGGCATGCTCGAGGAGCGCGGCAGCCAGGAACTGGGGCGCACGGTGTCGGTAGCGTCGGTCGATGTCAACCCGTGGACCCTGTCGGTGGAGGTGAAGGGACTGGTCATTAGTGCAGCACCTGACGCGGCACCCGGCGCCGCGCCGGCCGTGGCGGGTGCATCGCCTGCCGGGCCCGCTGCATCGGCTGCCGCGCCGCAGGTGCAGGTCGAGCGGCTGCTGGTCAACCTGAGCCTGGCCTCGCTGTGGCGGCTGGCGCCGGTGCTCGATGCGCTGCAGGTCGACCGTCCGGTGCTGCGGGTGTCGCGCTTGCCCGAGGGCGGATTCGATTTCGACGACGTGGTGCAGCGCCTGTCTGGCGGCGAGCCGGCCGCGCCATCGCAGGCGCCGGCGCGCTTCGCGCTGCACAACATCCAGATCACCGATGGACAGCTGACGTTCGAGGACCGCGCGTCCGGCCAGCGGCACGTGGTCGATCGGCTGAACGTGGGCCTGCCTTTCATCAGTTCGCTCGATTCCGCGCGCGACGTCACCGTGCTGCCCACGTTGTCCTTCCTGCTCGACGGCCGCCCGGTGCAGTCCACGGCCGAGAGCCTGCCGTTTGCCAGCAGTCGCAAGACCGCCGCGCGGCTGCGGCTCGATGCCTTGCCGATCGAGCCCTATCTCGCCTACCTGCCGTCCGATCTGCCCGTGCGCGTCGAGCAGGGCCGGCTCTCGCTCGACCTGGCGTTCACCTTCGAGCAGGACGGGCCGCAGCCGCAGCTCGACCTGTCCGGCACGCTCCAGCTCGACGAGGCGCGGGTGGGCGATGCCGGTGGTAGTTCCAGCGTGGCCGTCGCGGGCGTGACCGCGAGCCTGGCCGGGCTCGACCCCATCGCACGGCGCGTTCACCTCTCGGCACTGGACATCAAGGGCATCGATGCGCGATTCGCGCGCGACGCCACGGGCCGTCTGCCCTGGCAGTCCGGGGCCGCCGCGCCCGCTGGTACGGAGAAAACCGCTGCGCCGGCTGACCGTGCGGGTGACGGGGCCGGTGATCAAGCGGGTGACAAGGCGCGTGATGGTGCGGCCTGGGCGCTGCAACTGGACCACCTGGTGGTGCGCGACAGCGCGGTGGCCTGGGCCGATGCCGGCGTGCAGCCGGCAGTCGATCTGGCGCTGGGCGATATCGCGCTCGACGTCCAGGACCTGGCCTGGCCGATGACCGCGCCCGCCACCGTGCGTTTCGCGGCACGGCAAGCGCAGGCGCACATCCAGGTCGAGGGCAGCGGGACCGACCAGCAGGCCGATCTGCGCATCCAGGTTCATGATTTCGCCCTGGCCGGCGTCAGCTCTTATCTAGAGGGCCTGCGTGCCCGGCCCGAAGGCGCGCTGTCGTTCGACGGCCAACTGGCCTGGAAAGGCGGCGATCGCGTGCAAGTGCAGGTGGCCGAGGCCAGCGTCGCGGGCTTCGCGCTGCATCCCGAGTCGGCCGCACGGACCCAAGGGGCCGTCGCCGAGCCGGGCTGGAGCCGTCTGGCCGTGCGCGATGCGCGCATCGACACCGAGGCGCGCACCGCGCAGCTTGGCGCCGTGACACTGGAGCAGCCTCGGCTGCTGGTCTCGCGTGGCAGCGACGGCCGCTGGATGTACGAGGATTGGTGGCAGGGGTCGAAGGCGGTGAAGACCGTGAAAGCGCGAGACATGCCGGCCACGCCCACGCCGCCGTGGCGCTGGTCGATCGGGTCGGCTGCCGTCAAGGGCGCGACGCTGCACTACAGCGATGGCGCGCAGCAGCCCGCGGTCGGCGTCGCCGTGCGCGCTCTCGACCTGGACGTCGGCCCCTGGGCTTCGAGCCCGGTGGCGAGCAGCCCGATCCGGTTGTCGGCCGAGGTCGCTAGCGTGCCGGCGGTCTCGGCCCGGGCCGGACGGGTGCAGCTGAGCGGCCACGCGCGCGACATCGCCGACGGCGTGCCGCGCCGATTCGATGCGGCCAAGGTCGACCTGCAGCGCCTGCCCCTGCATGCGCTGGCGCCCTACATTCCGGCGCTGGCCGCGCTCGACGTGCGGCGCGCGGATGCCTCCTTCGCCGGCAGCGCCAGCTACCAGCAGCTCGCCGCCGGCCCCCGGGTCGCCGTCAAGGGCGATGCGAAGATCGAGGGGCTGCGCGCCGACCAGCGCAGGCCGTCGGCTCTGGACGCGCAGGCCCGCCGCGCATGGGCGGCCCAGGACCATCAACTGGTCAGCTGGCGCGGCCTGCAGCTCGATGGGGTGGACTTCGCCATGGCGCCGGGTGCCGCCACTCGTCTGAATGTCGCCGGCAGCAGCCTGGTTGACCTGTTCGCGCGGCTGGTCATCACCCCGCAAGGGCAGTTGAACCTGCAAGGCCTGTATGCGGAAGAGGCGGGTGAGGGCGGTGCCGCGCCCGAGCTGGCGCAGCCGCAGGCCGACGCAGAGGCAACCGCGCCGCCGGCCGCGTCCCGCCCCGTGGTGTCCCGCGCCGCGGCGGCCGGCCCCGCTGCGCCCGCTTCTGGGGCGGCCGATCCGGCGCTGGTCCTGAACCTCGGGCCGACCCGCATCGTCAATGGGCGCATCGCCTTCAACGACCAGTTCGTCCGACCCAACTATTCGGCCAACCTCAGCCAGTTGACCGGCAAGCTCGGGGCGATTTCGTCGGTGCCCTCGGCGGACGGGCCGCAACTGGCCGACCTCGAACTGCAGGGCCTGGCCCAGGAAACGGCCGAACTGATCATCAGCGGCAAGCTCAATCCGCTGGCGCAGCCCCTGGTGCTCGACATTCGCGGGCAGGTCCGCGACCTGGACCTGGCGCCGCTGTCGCCCTACAGCGTCAAGTACGCGGGCTACGGCATCGAGCGCGGCAAGCTGAATGTCGACGTGCGCTACCAGATCGACGGTCAGGGCCAGCTCACGGCCACCAACAAGCTCGTGCTCAACCAGCTCACCTTCGGCGACAAGACCGGCGAGAGCAGCCTGCCCGTCAAGCTCGCCGTGGCCCTGCTGGCCGACCGTAATGGCGTCATCGACGTCGAGCTACCCGTCAGCGGCTCGATCAACGATCCTCAGTTCTCGATCGGCGGCTTGATCTGGCGCGCCGTCGGCAGTCTGCTGGCCAAGGCGGTGACGGCCCCCTTCTCCCTGCTGACTTCCGCCTTCGGCAGCGGCGGCTCGGCGGGGCAGCAAGATGCCATCGCCTTCGGCGCCGGCATCTCCTGGCTGGACGCGCCGGCCCAGGCCACGCTCGACAAGCTTGCCCAGGCCTTGGTCGACAGGCCCAGCCTGCAAATCACCCTGGGCGGACGCGCCAGCTTCGAGGCCGAACGTGTCGATTTCCAGCGCGCCGAACTCGCGCGTCGGGTGGCGCGGGCCGCCGCCAGCGGCCGCCCGGCGGCCTCGCCACCTGCAGGCCAGACGGCCGGGGCGGGCCAGGCCGGGACAGGCGATGCAGCAGCCTCCGCCGCCTCCGCCGATGCGGCCGGCCAATGGCTCCCACCGCAGGTGCCCACCGGCGAGGCCTACGCGCAGGCGCTGGAGCGGCTCTACCGCCGCAGCGACGTCGACAAGCCGCGCAACCTCATTGGCATGGCCAAGTCGCTGCCCGTGGCCGACATGGAAAAACTGATCATGGCCGACATCCCGGCCACGCCGGAGAATCTTCAGAAAGTGGCCGCAGAGCGCGCCGTCGCCGTGCGCAGCTACCTCATGAGCCGCGGCGTGCCGGCCAGCCGTATCTACCTCGGCCCGGCGCGCCTGGAAGATGCTCCGGCGACAGGCGGCTGGACGCCGCGCGTGGAGATCAAGCTCGACTTGCGCTGATCCCTGGAAATAAAAAATGGCCCCTCGGACCATCGCTCGCGCGATGCCCCGATCCCCCGGGGGGATGCTTTTTCATCTTGGGGCGGCCCAGCGATGAAAAATGGCCCCTCGGACCATCGCTCGCGCGATGCCCCGATCCCCCGAGGGGATGCTTTTTCATCTTGGGGCGGCCCAGCGATGAAAAAACATGCGGGATTTGCGATGCCGCCGAATTTCGTGCCATAATAGCGTTCTGCCTTGTTCAGGACGCTTCAAAAAGCGAAATGAAGGAAGTCGTGGGGGGGTAGCTCAGCTGGGAGAGCGTCGCGTTCGCAATGCGAAGGTCGGGAGTTCGATCCTCCTCCTCTCCACCACGGCACTGGTTTTTAGAATAAGTGGGCTCTTAGCTCAGTTGGTAGAGCAGCGGACTCTTAATCCGTAGGTCGAGTGTTCGAGTCACTCAGGGCCCACCACTTATTTGAACAAGCCCCGCTATCGTAAAGGTAGCGGGGCTTTTGTTTTACCCCCACTGAATCACCCCTCCACTGAAAATTCGGCCCAGCCACGAAGCGTGTTGGGGCGTGAGTTCCTCCTAATTGGGGGGAACTCCAGGACGGTTCAATCTCTCTTCTTCAGCCTGCATTTCTCCCCTCGCCCCTTGCGGGAGAGGGGCCGGGGGAGAGGGGGATGTCAGTTTCATGCTCTGTGGGTGACGCGACAGTGCTATGAAAAACTGAGATGAGTCTTTCTTCAGTTGAGGCCCAGCATCCCGCGCAGTTTCGAGAGATCTTCCGCCAGCGTGTTGACGCGCCCGGCCAGCAGCTTGCGGTCGCGCTCGCTGAGCTTCGAGTAGGTCTCGAAGCCGCCGTCGACCGTGCGGTACTTGGCGAGCGTGTCGAACACGGTCTTGAAGTTGCCGTCGGTCTTGTCCGAGAAGGCCTTGTTCTCCTTCACCACCAAGGGGCGCAGCAGTTCGACGATCTTGTAGGCGCCTTCGAAATTGGCCTGGAAATCCCACAGGTCGGTGTGGCTGTAGCGATTCTCCTCGCCGGAGATCTTGGTGGCGGCCACTTCTTCCATCAGCACGGCGGCGCCGCCCACGACCTTTTCGGGCGGGAAGGTCAGCGCGCCCAGACGCTTTTGCAGTTCCAGTACGTCGACCAGCAACTGGTCGGCGGTCTTGCCGATGTTCTTGGTGCTTTTTTGCGTCCACAGCGCGTATTCGATGCGGTGGAAGCCGCCGAAGCCCGGGTCTTTCTCGGCCTTCTCGTGGTCGTCCGCGCGCGAGTCGATGGCGTTGTCCAGGTCGCTGAAGAGTTCGGCCACGGGTTCGATCTTCTCGTAGCTGGTGCGCGTGGGCCCGTAGAGTTTCTTGGCCTTCTCGATCTCGCCGGCCTTCACCGCGGCCACGAAAGTGCGCGTGTCGGCGACCAGCTTGCCCACGTTCTCTGTGACGTAGATCTTGTATTCGGCGATCGGGGTGACCAGCTCCAGCGGCGCGACGGCAGCGTGCGCGCCCAGGACGGTGAAGCCGGCGGCGGTGGCGGCTAGGGTGGCGAGGAAATGGCGGCGGATGTGCATGGACATGGAACTCCTTGACGTCAGTGCGGTGGTGAAGAACGGGTGAGTGCTCGTCAGGCGGCCGAGGCGTCCATCAGCGTGCGGCCGAGCCAGTCGCCCTGGGCCTGCACGCCGGGCAGCGTGAAGAAGAAGCCGCCGCCGATGGGCTTGATGTATTCCTCCAGCGGCTCGCCATCCAGGCGCTTTTGCACGGTAAGGAAGCCCTTGTCCAGGTCGGCCTGGTAGCAGATGAACAGCAGGCCCATCTCGAGCTGGCCCGACCGGGTGACGCCGTTGGAATAGTTGAAGGGCCGGCGCAGGATCAGGTTGGCATCGGACGCCGCCGTGCGTGGGTTGGCCAGGCGGATGTGTGCCTGCATGGGCGTGCGCTTGCCGTGCGGATCCTGCGCGTAGTCGGGTACGTCGTGCTCGGACTTGCCGCCGTCCAGTGGTGCGCCGGTGGCCTTGCTGCGGCCCATGATGGCCTCCTGCTCCTGCAGCGGCGTGCGGTCCCAGCGCTCGACGAAGTTGCGGATGATGCGCACCACCTGGTAGCTGCCGCCGCGCGCCCAGGCCGGCTCGGGGTCGTCGGCGCCGACCCAGACGATGCGGTCCATCAGCGCTGCATTGGCCGAGTCGGGGTTGGCCGAACCGTCGCGGAAGCCCAGGAAATTGCGCGCGCTCTCGGCCGGCTGGCCGGGCACCGCGGGAATCGGCGGCACCGTGCCTTCCTGCTTCCAGTGCAGCACCAGCAGGTCGGGCGTGTTCTTGATGATGTCGCGCAGCGCGTGGATGTTGGTGTCCGGCGTGTTGGCGCAGAACTGGATCGACAGGTCGCCATGGCACAGCGCGGCGTCCAGCGCGTCGTTGGGGTGGTGCTGCATCTGCCGCAGGTGCACCGGCGCGTGCTTCGCGAGGCCGTAGCGCTCGTCGAACATCGAATGGCCGAAGGAAACCGTCACGGTGAGCGCGTCGGGCTGCACCACCGGACCCAGGATGCCCGAGCCGGCAGGCGGCAGCTTCGGGTCGAGGTCGACCTGCGGCCCGCCCTGCGTGAGGAAGGCAATGCGTTCGGTCAGCGTGCGCAGCAGGCGTTCGAGATCCTTGCGGTTCTCGGCCAGCACGAAGAAGGAGGCGAGCATGCCGGCCGTCGGCCGCGGCGTGGTCACGCCCGCCTGGTGTGCGCCCGTGAAGGGCACGCGGTCCTGCGTGTTCGTGCTCTGCGGCGCATCGGCCACCTGCGCGCCAGCCGGTGCGGAAGCCGCCACCGAGTGGCCGGCCACGGCGGCTCCTGCCAGTGCGGCACTCAGGCCGCCGAGCATACGGCGACGGTGCAGTGATGGCGGCGAGGTCGGCACGCCGTCGGCGGCGGTATCTTCGGTGTGGTGCTCGCGGGGGGGCATCGTGTTCATTCCAGTGCCAGTGCCGTGTTGATCTTGTCTATTTCGTCGGCCAGTGCGCGCACCGGCGCTGCCAGCGACTTGCGCTGCGCCTCGTCCAACGCCGCGGCCTTGAAGCTGTCGCCCTCGCGGTAGGGGGCGAGGGCTGCGGCGAAGTCGGCAAAGCGCCGGTCGAGCGCCTGCTGCAGCACGGGCGCGGCCTTGGCCAGCAGTGGCGCCAGCAGGTCGGCGATCTTTTTCGTGCCGTCGAGGCTGCCCTGCAGGTTCACGAGTTCACCATGGCCGTAGTGGTCTTCGCCGCCCGCGGGCAGGTTGTCGGCGACGCGGCGCAGCAGCTTGGCGCCGGCACTGGCCAGCCGTTCGGGCGGCACGTTGAGCCCGCGCAGCCGCTCGCGCAAGGTGGCGATGTCGGTCGCCAGTTGGTCGGCCACCGGTGCCAGTGACTTGACGTCCGCCTTGTGGGCATCGGGGCCGAACAGGCCGTATTCGATGCGGTGAAAACCGGTGAAGGCCAGGTCGGCCTCGCGCTGCTCGAAGTAGTCCGCGCGGGCATTCAGGCGCGTGTCCAGGTCGGCGAACAGCTCGGCCATGGGCTCGATGCGCTTGTAGGCCTGGTGCGCCGGTGCGTACAGCGCCCGCGCTTCCTGCAGGTTGCCAGCCTGAATGGCGGCAGCCAGGGCCTGCGCCGCATCGTCCAGCGTGCCGGACTCGAGCGCGAGGTACACGCGGTATTCGGCGAGTGCGCCCACGTAATTGACCAGTGAGGGCCGGGCGGCCTCGGCGTCGGAGGCCGCCGAAGGTGTGACGCGCAGTTTGCCGCGCGGGTTGCTCAGCAGGCCGCAGGTGATGTCGAAGGTGCCGGGCTGCAGCTTGACGGTCATGGTCTGCGAGAAGCCGGGCGCGATGTTCTCGCGCTCCTCGACCACCATCACGCCGTCCAGGATCTCCCATTCGAGCGCGCGGCTCGACTGGTTGACGAGGGTGAAGGTCGTGCGGCCGGCCGGCACGGTGATCTCGTTGGGCTGGCACTCGTTGCCCTGGATGGTCACGGTGACCGCGTTGTCGGCGGTCTTGGGCGGTGCCTTGCGCGCCACGCCCGAGGCGTACCAGAACGCCGCGAGGCCGGCGACGACGAGCAGTGCGGAGCCGGCGACGGCCGCGCGCATGAAGCCGGAGGATTTCGGTGGGGGAGTTGAAGACATTGTTCAGGCAGCGGATCAGCGCGTCACGGCAGCCGCCGGCGTGGCTGGCGCGGGGCGCAGGAAGAAGAACAGCGTGACGGCCAGGAAGGCCAGGTAGACGATCGCCTCACCCAGCACCGGCGTGGCCTGGTAGCCCAGCAGGCCCGAAAGCACGGCCCCCAGCGGGCTGTCCATGGGCAGGGTCTCGCTCATGTCGAACACCGCCTGCTGCAACTGGTTCCACAGGCCGGCCTCGTGGAACTTGCGCAGCGCGCCGGCGGCCAGGCCCGCGGCCACCAGCAGGATGAATAGGCCCGTGATGCGGAAGAAGCGGCGCAGGTCCAGCCGCACACCGCCCGAGTAGAGGCCGTAGCCGACCGCCACTGACACGGCGATGCCGGCCAGCGCGCCCACCGGGGCCTCCCAGCCCGTGCTCTGCTGGAAGATGGCCAGCAGGAAGAATACCGATTCGAGCCCCTCGCGAGCGACGGCCAGGAACACCATGCCGATCAGCGCCCAGCCCTGGCCGTCGCCGTTCGCGCCCAGCGCGCGGTCGATGCCGGCCTGCAACTGGCCGCGGATGCTGCGGGCCGCCTTGCGCATCCAGAACACCATCGAGGTCAGCAGCGCCACGGCCACCAGGCCGACCACACCCTCGAACAGCTCCTGCTGCTTCTGCGGGAACTCGGCCGCCACCAGTTGCAGGCCCGCGCCCGCGAACAGCGACAGCGCCGCGGCGAGCAGCACGCCTATCCATACCGCAGGCATGAGCCGGCCCCGTCCAGTCTGTTGCAGGTAGCTGGCCACGATGCCGACGATGAGTGCGGCTTCGATGCCCTCGCGGAGCATGATCAGGAAGGGGACGAGCATGGGCGGGGGCAATAGGTCGGTTGTTACTGACATCGGTGATACGGCGAGGAGATGCTCATCGAGGATGAGCGCGCCGATGCCGGTCTGGACGCCGCCCGCTGATGGCGGCTGCAGCTGTAACAATGTTTACGTCAAGAAATTCTAGGCCAACGCCCACGGCCCATCCCATGAGAGGCTAATGGCCTTGATGATGCCGAGGATTGCACCGGTCCTTCGCGCCATGCCTTCCAAGGTCTTTTCCGCGCAGCCTGTTTCCCAACGAAAAAATGCCAGTCAGGGCTTAACTGACTGGCATTGCGCTTTCTGGTCGCCTTCGCGCAGGCGCCCGTGGCCTCCAACCAGAGAGTCGAGGGCCGTGGTCAGCCTGTGCGTGGTGGCGAGATGGGCCGACGAGCAAAGTGAAGTCACGAATCGCCGGCGGGTCGCCCAAGCTGCAGAGCAGGATATCTCGAGCCCTGCCGCCGTCTCACTCCACGGTGACGCTCTTGGCGAGGTTGCGTGGCTTGTCGACGTCGGTGCCGCGCAGGCAGGCGGTGTGGTAGGCCAGCAGTTGCAGGGGCACGACGTGCAGCAGCGGTGAGAGCGCGCCGTAGTGTTCGGGCATGCGGATGACGTGCAGGCCGTCCTCGCCCTCGATCTGGGTGTCGGCGTCGGCCAGGGCGTAGAGCACGCCGCCGCGCGCGCGCACTTCCTGCATGTTGCTCTTGAGTTTTTCCAGCAGCGCGTCGTTGGGCGCGACGGTGACCACCGGCATTTCGTTGGTCACCAGCGCCAGCGGGCCGTGCTTGAGTTCGCCGGCCGGGTAGGCCTCGGCGTGGATGTAGCTGATTTCCTTGAGCTTGAGCGCGCCTTCGAGGGCGATGGGATAGTGCAGGCCGCGCCCGAGGAAGAGGGCGTTTTCCTTGCGGGCGAAGTCCTCGGCCCAGGCGATGATCTGGGGCTCCAGCGCCAGCACGGCCTGCAGCGCGGCGGGCAGGTGGCGCATGGCCGTGAGGTGCTGCTGCTCTTGCGCCGGGCTCAGGCGGCCCTTGCTCTGCGCCAGCGCCAGCGTCAGCAGGAACAGCGCGGCCAGTTGGGTGGTGAATGCCTTGGTGGAGGCCACGCCGATCTCGATGCCGGCGCGCGTCACGTAGGCCAGCTTGCATTCGCGCACCATGGCGCTGGTGGCGACGTTGCAGATGGTCAGCGTCTGCGTCATGCCCAGGCTTTGCGCGTGGCGCAGCGCGGCCAGGGTGTCGGCGGTTTCGCCGCTTTGGCTGATGGCGACGACCAGCGTGCGCGGGTTGGGCACGCTGGTGCGGTAGCGGTACTCGCTGGCGACTTCGACCTGGGTCGGGATGCCGGCGATGGCTTCGAGCCAGTACTTGGCCGTGCAGCCGCTGTAGTAGCTGGTGCCGCAGGCCAGGATGAGCACGTTGTCGATGGCCTTGAAGGTGTTGAAGGCGTTCTGGCCGGGCTGCGGGGCGGGGCCGTCGAACAGCTCGGGCACGATGCCGACGAGGCCTTCGAGCGTGTCGCCGATGGCGCGCGGCTGCTCGAAGATTTCCTTTTGCATGTAGTGGCGGTAGGGGCCGAGTTCGGCCGCGCCGCTGTGGGCGTGCACGGTCTTGACCGCGCGCTCGACACGGCGGTGGCCGGTCTCGGTGCGGGCCTCGATCCAGTAGCGGCCGAGCTGCAGGTCGGCCACGTCGCCCTCTTCGAGGTAGACGATCTGGTCGGTCACGCCGGCCAGTGCCATGGCGTCCGAGGCGAGGAAGGTCTCGCCCTCGCCCACGCCCAGCACCAGGGGCGAGCCGGCGCGCGCGCCGACGATGCGTTGGGGCTCGTCCTTGCAGAACACGGCGATGGCGTAGGCGCCCTGCAGTTGCTGCGTGGCCTGCCGCACGGCGGCCAGCAGGTCGCCGTCGTAGAGCGAATCGACCAGGTGGACGATGACTTCGGTGTCGGTCTGGCTGTCGAAGACGTAGCCTCTGGCGCTGAGTTGCTTGCGCAGTTCGGCGTAGTTTTCGATGATGCCGTTGTGCACCAGGGCCACGCGGGCTGGCTTGCCCTGGGCCTTGCCCTGGGGGCCGAAGCTGAAGTGCGGGTGGGCGTTGTGCACGGCCGGGGCGCCATGGGTGGCCCAGCGCGTGTGGGCGATGCCGGTGTGCGCGGCGATGTGTTCGGTGCGGACCTGCTGGTCGAGCTCCGCGACGCGCGCGGTGCTGCGGGTGCGCTGCAGGCCGCCGCCCGCGTTCTGGGCATGAATGGCGATGCCGCAGGAGTCATAGCCCCGGTATTCCAGGCGCTGCAGGCCCTGGATCAGGATGGGAACGATGTTGCGCGATGAAACCGCGCCGACGATGCCGCACATGGGTGTTTCCGGATGGATGGAGGATGTTCGCACTCTATGCGGATTGATTTGAAATTTGTTTTCCTATTTTTATAATTTATGGAATTAAAATTCATATTAAAGAATCTGAGAATTTTTATTTCATTCATTTGTTTGATATGAATTTTGATGCCATTGATCGGGCGATTCTGGCGGTGTTGCAAGTCGATGCCAGTCTGACCAACCAGGAGCTGGCCGCGCGGGTCAACATCTCGCCGCCGACCTGCTTGCGCCGCGTCAAGCGTCTGGAGGATGATGGGGTGATCGCGGCGCGCATTGCCGTGCTGGGTCTGGACCGGCTGGCGGCCTTGCAAGGTCATGGCCTGACGGCGGTGATCGAGATCACCCTGGACCGCCAGGGCGACGAACATCTGCAGGCCTTCGAGCAGCGGGTGCTGGACGAGGCCGCTGTGCAGCAGTGCTACCGGGTGTCGCCGGGGCCGGATTTCGTGCTCATCGTTCATGTGCGCGACATGCCGGCCTATCAGCAGTTCTCGCAGCGCGTGCTGGCCGGCCAGGCCAATGTGCGCAACGTGAAGGCGTTTTTCAGCATCCGGCGCGCGAAGTTCTCGCCGGCCGTGCCGCTGGTGGGGGACTGAGCCAGCAGGGGGCGGTGATGTCCGGGTGTGTCATGTCCTTGTCACTTTTTCGACTTATCGTTCCGGGCCGGTCCTGCGCGATCGGCGAGACCCTGTCACGAAACGGATGTATCGATCATGAATCAGCCCACGATTCCCGATGAGCGAGAGATGATGCTGCGGATCCGCCAGGATCTGCTGGACAGCTACGACGAAGAGTTGGAGCTGGAGGCCGAGGACAACGTCTACGACTACGGGCGCGGGCCCTTGAGCAGCGAGCAGGAACGCCAGATCGAGCTGGACCGCCAGCGCTATTTCCGCGAGCTGTTCCGCCTGCAGGGCGAACTGGTCAAGCTGCAGGACTGGGTGGTGGAAAAGCGCCAGAAGCTGGTCATCATTTTCGAGGGGCGCGACGCGGCGGGCAAGGGCGGCGCGATCAAGCGCATCACGCAGCGCCTCAATCCGCGCGTCTGCCGCGTGGCGGCGCTGCCGGCGCCCAACGACCGCGAGCGCACGCAGTGGTATTTCCAGCGCTACGCGGCGCACCTGCCGGCTGCTGGCGAGATGGTGCTGTTCGACCGCAGCTGGTACAACCGCGCGGGGGTGGAGCGCGTCATGGGCTTTTGCTCGGAAGACGAGTACGAGCAGTTCTTCCAGGACGCGCCGGCCTTCGAGCGCATGCTGGTGCGTTCGGGCATCAAGATCGTCAAGTACTGGTTCTCGATCACCGACGAGGAGCAGCACCTGCGTTTTCTCGGTCGCATGCACGATCCACTCAAACAGTGGAAATTGAGCCCCATGGACCTGGAGTCGCGCCGCCGCTGGGAGGCCTACACCAAGGCCAAGGAGATCATGTTCGAGCGCACCAACATCCCCGAGGCGCCGTGGTGGATCGTGCAAGCGGTCGACAAGAAGAAGGCGCGGCTCAACTGCATCGCCCACCTGCTCACGCAAATGCCTTACCACGACGTGCCGCACGACCCCGTGGTGCTGCCCGAGCGGGTGCGCCACAAGGACTATCACCGCGAGCCGGTGCCGGACCACATGATCGTGCCCGGCATCTATTGATCGCGTGGCCGGCCGCGCGGGGGGAGGCATGGGAGCTGCCACGCATGAGTTTTGTCATGAAAGTGACGTGCTCCGGTCATGCCTGAGTCATGACCAGGTCGCAGACTGGCGGGCAAACAACAGGAGCCCAAGCATGAACCAGTCTCATCTCTCCTCAGCCATCCTGGGGCGCACGGACGGCACCGGCTTTGCAGGCGCAGCCGCGCCGCGCGCCCCAGCGGCGCTGGATCTGCGGGTCGTCTGGGCCCGCCATCTCGACGATGTGCGCGCCGCTCAACGCCTGCGCCACGACGTCTTCGCGCTGGAGATGGGCGCTCGCCTGTCCAACAAGCTGCCCGGCCACGACGTGGATACCTTCGATGACTATTGCGAGCATCTGCTGGTGATCGAGCAGGACAGTGGCGAGGTGATCGGCACCTACCGCGTGCTCACGCCGGCCCAGGCGCGGCGCGCCGGCAGCACCTATAGCGACACGGAGTTCGACCTCACCCGCCTGCGCCTGCTGCGCCACCGCATGGTCGAGCTGGGCCGCAGCTGCGTGCACCGCGACTACCGCCAAGGCGCGGTCATCATGGCGCTGTGGGGGGCGCTGGCCGAATTCATGACGCGCAATGGGCTGGACGTCATGATGGGCTGCGCCAGCATCCCCATGCTGGCCGGCCCCGGCGGCGCGTCGGGCGGCCATGCGGCAGCGCGCATCTGGCAGCAGCTCAGCGCCAGCCACCTCGCGCCCATCGAATACCACGTCCGCCCGCGCCTGCCGCTGCCGGTCGACGAGTTGCTGCGCACCATGCCGGCCGGCCTGGCCGCCGAGCCGCCGGCGCTCATCAAGGGCTATCTACGGCTGGGTACGCGCATCCTGGGCGCCCCGGCCTGGGACCCGGACTTCAACACCGCCGACCTGCCCATGCTCATGAAGCTCGAGGACCTGGCGCCTCGCTACCGGCGGCATTTCATCAAGCCGACTTGAATAGACACGGAGACCCATGGATCTGATTTTGTGGCGCCATGCCGAAGCCCAGGAAGCCGCCGAGGACATCGAGGACGAGCAGCGCATCCTCACGCCGCGCGGCGAAAAGCAGGCCAGCCGCATGGCCGCGTGGCTGGACCGGCAATTGCCCGAAGGCGTGCGTATTCTGTGCAGCCCGGCCGTGCGCACCGAGCAGACTGCCAAGGCCCTGGGCCGCAAGTTCAAGCGCCGTGCCGAACTGCTGCCCGACGGCCAGGTCCAGGATTTGCTCGACCTCGCGCAATGGCCGGCCTCGCGGGCTCCTGTACTGGTCGTCGGGCACCAGCCCATGTTGGGGCAGGCCGTGGCGCGCGTGATGGGCTGGCCAGTGGCGGATTGCTCGATTCGCAAGGGCGCGGTCTGGTGGCTGCGCCACCGCGAGCGTGAGGGCCACGGCCAGACTGTCCTGCTGACCGTGCAGTCGCCCGATTTCCTGTAGCACAAGGCAGTGGAGCGGCCCGTCGTCTACGCCAGGCCGAGCGCAGCTCGCCACGGGTTCTTGGGCACAATGCGCGCATGCTGATTCATCCCCAATTCGATCCCGTGGCCGTCCAGGTCGGCCCGCTGGCCATCCACTGGTACGGTCTGATGTACTTGGTCGCCTTCGTGCTGTTCGTTGTCTTTGGCACCCTGCGCACGCGCCAGCAGCCCTATGCCGCGTTGGGCTGGCAGCGGCGCGACATCGAGGATATGCTGTTCTGGGGCGTGCTGGGCGTGGTGCTGGGTGGGCGGCTGGGCTTTTGCCTGTTCTACCAGCCGGCCTACTACCTGTCGCATCCGTTGGAGATCCTCTACGTCTGGCATGGCGGCATGAGCTTTCATGGCGGCATGCTGGGCGTGATCGTCGCCATGGTCCTGTATGCGCGCGCGCACCGCCGGCCGTGGGCGCAGGTGACCGACCTGATCGCCCCCTGTGTGCCGCTGGGTCTGGCCGCCGGGCGGCTGGGCAACTTCATCAACGGCGAGCTGTGGGGCCGCTTTGCCGACCCGTCGCTGCCCTGGGCCATGGTGTTTCCGCAAAGCGGATCGCCGCTGCCACGCCATCCCTCGCAGATCTACCAGTTCCTGCTCGAAGGCCTGCTGCTGTTCGTGCTGCTGTGGCTGTACGCGCGCAAGCCGCGCCACACGGGCGAGGTGTCGGCGGCCTTCCTGGTGGGCTATGGGGTCTTCCGCTTCATCGCCGAGTACTTCCGCGAGCCCGACAGCTACCTGGGGCTGCTCGCGCTCAACATGAGCATGGGCCAATGGCTGTGCCTGCCGATGATCCTGGCCGGCGCCGCGCTGTGGGGCTGGTCGCGCCGCCAGGCCCTGGGCGGCCGGCGCTGAGCGCCGCTATGGCTGGCTGAGTCGCGATGCCCGCCTGGTTCTTCGAATACCTCCTGCTGGCGGCCGTCTGGGGCACGTCGTTTCTTTTCATGCAGCTGTCCGTGCAGGGCTGGGGCGTGGTCCCCACGGTCGCGCTGCGGGTGATCATCGCCGCCGCCACGCTGCTGCCATGGCTGGTGGCGCGCCGCCAGGGGCCGGTGCTGCGGCGCCACTGGCGGGCGATCGCCATCGCCGGGCTGGTCAACCCCACGCTGCCTTTCCTGTTCTACGCCTATGCGCTGCAGTCGCTGCCGACCGGCCTGGCCTCCATCCTGAACGCGACCACGCCACTGTTCGGCGCGGTGATCGCCTGGGCCTGGCTGCGCGAGCAACTCGCGCCATCGCGCATGCTGGGGCTGTTCGTGGGTTTCGTCGGCGTCACGGCCCTGGCCTGGAACGGGCTCGATGGGCTGCAGGGTGGCGCGTGGCTGTCCATGTTGGTCTGCCTGGGCGCGCCGCTGATGTACGGCGTGGGCGCGTGCTACACGCAGCGCTACCTCAAACAGGTCTCCAGCCTGGCGATCGCCGGTGGCACCTTGCTGGCCAGCAGCGCCGCGCTGGTCTTGCCCGCGATCTGGCTGCTGCCTCAGCACCCGCCTGGCGCACCGGCCTGGCTGGCGGTCATCTGCGTGGGCGTGTTGTGCACCGGATTCGCCTACGTGCTGTTCTTCCGGCTGATCGAGCGCATCGGCTCGGCACGCACGCTGACGGTGACCTTCCTGATCCCGGTATTCGCCCTCCTGACCGGCACGCTGCTGCTCAGCGAGACCCTGACCGCCTTCATGCTGGGTTGCGGCGCCGTCGTCGTGCTTGGCACCATGCTTTCCACCGGCCTGCTGCGGCTGGCATGGCTGGATCGCTGGCGTCCACGCCGGAGCGACCGCTGAGGCCGGCAGCGAGCGGCCGGCAGGCGGCATCTTGTCGGTATACTCGGGCCGCTTCGAGGTTGCCGGGCACTATGCCGGCCCACCTTGGAACCGCACAATGGAAGGTTGGCAGAGCGGTTGAATGCACCGGTCTTGAAAACCGGCGGTGCCGCGAGGCACTCCAGGGTTCGAATCCCTGACCTTCCGCCAGCAAGGGCTATACGCCGTTGGACTGGCTGCTCGCCTGACTCTGGTGCAGGCTGTCAATCGGGCAAGGCCGTCGCCGCCACCCGCTTCTTAGCATCGGCCACCGCGCGCACGATGTCTTCTTCAAGCAAATAGCCCTGTTCAAAGAGCTGCTCCGCCACGGTGTTGGTCTGCAGCAGGTAGTCCGACTTGCTCTTGTAGCGCTCCGCCAGCGCGGGGCGGGGGTCGTGTGCGGCCAGGCGTGCGGCTTGGGTTGGGGCCAGCGGGATCATGGAGCCGTTGAGGTTGCAGAGCTGGCCCTGGGCAAAGCCCTGGGCGCGCAGGGCCCAGCCGGTGTGCGTGGCCAGCGGGAGTTGGACTTCGGGTGCGAGGATGGCGGCGGCGTCGATGCCGTCGGCATTGGTGGTGGGCACCAGGATTCGGTAGGTCTTGCCGGGGTCGGCTTGGGCGTTTGCGCGGGTGGGGTCGGTCAGCGCCAGCGTATTGAGCTGGCGGGGAAAGGCCACGCCGATCGCTGACAGGTCGGGAAAACCGACAGCCTGCCGGTCGGGCGCGGCCAGCGTGTGGTCGGCGACTGAGGGGTAGGCTGACTCGGGTGGCGGGCGACCCTGCGTGGTCCACTGGACCAGCCGATCCAGCAGCGCCCGGACCGTCGCCGATTGCTGGGCGGGGTTGGACAGCGTCTGGCAGATGCCGCGGCTGGGCTGGGCGGCCGGGCCGTGTTGGGTGCTGCCCATGAGGTAGAGCCGGACGTTGTCGGGCACCGGGATCGCGCGCCCCAGGCCGTCGGTGACGAGCAGCGAGGAGCGGGCTTGCCAGAACTCCAGGCTGCTGTCGACGTGCAACGTCTTCGGGCAGTTCCGGGCGGCCGTGCATTGCTTGAAAATGCCGTCGGTCCTGTGGGAGACGGGGTCGGTCGTGGTGGCGTAGCTGAACGGGAACTGGTCGCCGTAGAACCGGTGATCTTCGTGCTGGCGCGAGTAGCGTCCCGGCTGGGCCCAGCGGACGTTGGTGTAGGTCTTGCGCGAGCCGGCGATGATGGGCATGGCGCCCTCGAACACCGGCCGGCCCTGCACATCGGTGTTGAAGCCCTGCCAGATGAAGTCGCGCAGGAACCGGCCTGACTGCGAGATGCCCATGGCGATGGCGGTCGAGGGGGGCGCCTCGGCCAGCCAGCCCGCGTGGCCGGCGGCATCTGCCTGGCCGCTGCGGATGAAGCTGCCGATGTCGCGCAGCGCCGCCAGGCCCAGGCCCATGACCACGGGGTCTCGGGCCTGGTAGCTCAGGGTATAGATGGCGCCGCCGTCGGCGTCGGGCGGTCGGCGGATTTCGATCTGGCGCTCGTCGAGGAATCGCCAGTCGCTGGGCGGTAGTACGCGTGGCGGCGCATCCGGCGTGGCGGCGACCGTCAGGATCGCGCGCGGCATTTCGGCGGCGACGGCCGGGTAGGTCAGGCGCGCCCGGCTCACGGCCGCCGTGTCGTCGAAGATGAACTCCTCGCGGCTGGTCCCGACGATGGCGCGGCCGCCCTCGCGCGCCACCGGGAAGCGGGTGCCCACGGTCTGGCCGGCCTGGCCCAGCGGCACGTCGCCTTGCCAGCCGATCCACAGCAGCACGTGCCCCTGGCGCATGGCCCAGCCGTTGCCGGCCTGTTCGGCTGTGTCGAACTGGTTGGCGCCATCGTTCAGGCGCATCAGCGCCAGCTTGTTGCCCCGGTTCGGGATGTCGACGATCAGCGTGCGCGACGATTTCGACAGATCCCGGGGGCGCAGCATCACCACATCCGCCTGGTAGCGCACCAGGCCGTCGGCATCGGCGGCCAGGGCCAGGTCCGCGATCGCCTGATTGGCGGGCGCACGCGGGTCCAGCGCCACCGTGGCGATGCCGGTGATCCGCTCATAGACGCCGACGTCGCCGAAGGCGGTGGCCGCGAAGGCGGGCTCGCGGCGGGTGATCTCCAGTGTCTCGATGCGCGCGGCCTGCGCGCGTGCCTGGGCCTGGGCCGGGTGGGCAGCCGTGCCGGCGACGTCCTGGCCGGGCGGGTGGACGCAGCCGGCGGCCAGGACCGCCAGGGTGGAGAGGGCCAGGCACGGCAGCAGGCGGGTCGGCTTGAGGGGGGATTTCATGCAGGAAACAGGGTGTGGCTGGAAATGTACGAACGAGTACATTTCCAGTCTGACATCGTGCCCTGGGGCTGTCTGCTAGAGAAATCCCGAGCCCTGGTTTCAGAACGCGTTCAGCCGCCGAGCGCGATCACTTCGTCGCCGGCTTCCGGCTGGCAGCTTTCGGCCAGTGGCGGGCCGTCGCGGCGGACCACGATGTGGCGGGTGTCGTAGCACAGCTCGATGCGCCGGGACTGCGGCACTTGCTGGCGCACGAACTGCTCGATCGAGG
>JASGEH010000078.1:0-14152 GCA_047606565.1 Comamonas sp. | reverse complement strand
CAAGAGTCCGAGACCTTCGGCTTTCGCGCCCTGACCAGCACCATGGGCCTGGCCCAAAGCCTGTTCATCGCCCTGGCCTACCGGCTGGAGCTGGCTTACCAGCCGAGCACGCGCCGCCATCTTGCGCCAGACCCGCCGGTGCCGGCCGCCGTGCGCCCCATCAAAAGGCTTTGAACAGGTTCTGACGGGTTCCGATTCCGTCCTCAAGTGGCTGCCGGGCCTGCCGGTGGTGCCCCAGGCGCCCCGGCCAGCGGAGTATGGGCGCGCAGCCAGTCCTCCAGGGCAGCGGCGGCCAGCGGTTTCGAGAACAGGTAGCCCTGGGCGACGGGGTAGCCCTGCTCGCGCAGCATCCGGTTCTGGGTTTCGGTTTCCACGCCCTCGGCCACCACGGTCAGTTGCAGGCTTTTGCCGATGCCCAGGATGGCGCGGCTGAGGGCCTGGGCGGCGGGGTCGTTGTCGAGGTCGGCGACGAAGCTGCGGTCGAGCTTGAGTTCGCTGACCGGCAGGCGGCGCAGGTAGCTCAGGCTGGAGTAGCCGGTGCCGAAGTCGTCCATCGACAGCCGCACGCCTTGCGCGTGGATGGCCGCCATGGTCTTCATGGTGCTGGGGTTGGTGTCGAGCAGGACGCTTTCGGTCAGCTCCAGGGTCAGGTCGCGCGGCGTCAGCGTGTTTTGCTGGAGGGTGGCGGCGATCATGCCCGGTAGGTCGAGGTTGTGGAAGTTAGTGGGCGAGAGGTTGACCGAGACGGCCGGGATCGCCAGGCCCTTGGCCCGCCATTCGGCCAGCTGCCGGCAGGCTTCGCGCACGGCCCAGCGGCCGAGGTCGGGGATCAGGCCGCACTCCTCGGCCAGCGGGATGAAGCGCGCCGGCGAGATGGCACCCAGCGTCGGATGGGTCCAGCGGGCCAGTGCCTCGACGCCGTACAGGTGCCCGCTGGCCAGCGCGACCTGCGGTTGGTAGTGCAGGTGCAGCGCGCCGTCGTGCAGGGCCTGGCGCAGCGCGGCTTCCAGTTGCAGTCGCTCCTGCGCCAGCACGTTCATCTCGCTGCTGAAGAAGCAGAAGCTGCCCTTGCCGTGGCTCTTGGCCTGGTACATGGCCATGTCGGCGTGCAGCAGCAGGGTCTCCATGTCGCGCCCGTCCAGCGGGGAGAGGGCGATGCCGATGCTGCCGGAAATCGACAGCGTGGTGCCGGCCAGGGTCATCGGCTTGGCCAGCAGTGCCAGCAACTGCTCGGCGACGGCGGTGGCGCGCGCGCGCGTGCAGCGCGGCAGGGCCACGACGAATTCGTCACCGGCCTGGCGCCCGGCGATCTCGTCGGCTTGCAAGGCGCCGCGCAGCCGGTGGGTGACCTGGCGCAGCAATTCGTCGCCCGCCGCGTGGCCCAGCGAGTCGTTGACCTGCTTGAAGCGGTCGAGGTCGATGAACAGGAGGGCGACTTGCTCGTGGCCGTGGCCGGCCGCGGCCAGCAACTGGTCGACCTGCGCCTGCAGCAGGCTGCGGTTGGGCAGCCCGGTGAGTGCGTCGTAGAAGGCCAGGTGGCGGATGCGCCGCCGGGCGTATTCGCGTTCGAGCGCCAGCGCGCACAGGTGGGTGCAGGTGTTCACCAGCCGCTGGTGGAAGGGCTCGAAGGCGGCGATGCGGTCGTGGTTGACGTAGAACGCGAAGGTGCCGATGACCCGGCCTTCGCTGTTGTAGAAGGGCGTGGACCAGCAACTGGTCAACCCTTGGGGCACCAGGTGGCGAAAGTCCACCCACAGCGGGTCGCTCGCGATGTCGTTGACGTACACCGGCGCACTGCGCCATGCGGCAGTGCCGCAGGAGCCGGCCGCCGGGCCGATGCGCAGGCCGTCGATTTGCTGGCGGTACGCGGGCGGCAGGCTGGGCGCGGCCAGCGGATGCACCGCGCCGTGCTCGTCGACCTCCAGGATCGAGCAGACCACGCCGGGTGCGATGCGTTCGGCTTCCTCGCAGATCAGCTCCAGCACCTGTGCCAGCGGCTTTTCCTGGGCCATGGCCTCAAGGGCCCGCTGCTGAAGCACCTCGTTCACCTTGATCTGCGTGATGTCCGTGAGGATGGTGACGGTGCAGTACCAGTCGCCCGCGTCGTCTATCACGGGGTTGCTGACGGATTTGACCCAGGAGCGGCGATCGTCCTTGCCGTGGACCAGGGCTTCGCGCGCCACCGGGTGTCCGGCGGACAGGGTCTGGCGGTAGTCCTGCTTGAAGGCCGCTTCGCTGCCGGGCAGCAGCAGGTCGAGCGGGTTCCGGCCCAGGACCTCCTCCTCGCGCCAGCCGAACATGTGGCTGAAGCCGGTATTCACGTACACGATGAGGCCTGCGTCATCGCTGATGAGGATGGCCGAATCGCTGGCGTTGGCGACCAGCGAAAGGCGCTGGAGGTGCTGCTCGCGGGCGCGCTCCTGTTGGCGCCGGGTGGTGATGTCGGTGGCGATTTTCAGGATCTGCAGGAGCTCGCCGCGATTGTTGCGCACGGGCGTGTAGGTGGCCTCCAGCCAGCAACTGCGGCCGTCGCGCCGCACCCGTTCGACGATGCCCGAGTGGGCCTGGCCCTGGCACAGGCGCAGCCAGTCGGCATCGTAGGCCGCGCTGGCGGCGTAGCCGGGCGGGCAGAAACTGCGGTGATACCGGCCGCAGGCCGCCTCGGCGTCGTCGTAGCCGAACAGGGCCAGGTAGTTGCCGTTGGCGCGCAGCAGCCGGCCGTCCGGCGCGAACTCCGCGATCGCCATCACCTGTTCGAGTGCCCGGCGCTGGGCGGCAAGCAGGGTCGTATCCGCATTCATGTTTTTCTCCCCAGTGGTGCGTAGGATGCCACGATCCGCGCCGGCTCGGCGCCAGGCGCCACCGCTCTCCTTAGAATGCGCGTTCTTATGACCTTCCTCGACCAGCTCCAAACCGCCGCGCAGCGCAACGCCTCCTCGCTGTGCGTGGGCCTCGACCCCGAGCCGAACAAGTTTCCCGGCGCTCTCAAGGGCGATGCCGCGCGCATCTACGACTTCTGCGCCGCGATCGTCGAGGCCACGGCCGACCTGGTGATCGCCTTCAAGCCGCAGATCGCCTACTTCGCCGCGCACCGCGCCGAGGACCAGCTCGAACGCCTGATCGCCCACATCCGCCAGGTCGCGCCCCAGGTCCCGGTGATCCTGGACGCCAAGCGCGGCGACATCGGCAGCACCGCCGAGCAGTACGCGGCCGAGGCCTTCGAGCGCTTTGGCGCCGATGCCGTCACGCTCTCGCCCTTCATGGGCTACGACTCGGTCCAGCCCTACCTCGACCGCGCGCGCTACCCCGGCAAGGGCGCCTTCCTGCTGTGCCGCACCTCCAACCCGGGCGGCGACGACTTGCAGAACCAGCGGCTGGCTACGGTCGATGGCCAGCCGCGCGTGTACGAGCACATCGCCCGGCTGGCGCAGGGGCCGTGGAACCTCAACGGCCAGCTCGGGCTGGTGGTGGGGGCAACCTATCCGGCCGAGATCGAGCGGGTGCGCGAACTGGCGCCGACTGTGCCGCTGCTGATCCCGGGCGTGGGTGCGCAGGGCGGCGACGCCGTGGCGACCGTCAAGGCCGGCTGGCGCGCCGATGCGCCCATCGTGGTCAGCTCGTCGCGTGCGGTGCTGTACGCCTCGGCGGGGCGCGACTTCGCCGATGCGGCGCGCCGCGTGGCCGATGCCACGCGCCTGACGCTGGAGTCGGCCAAGGGTTGAGGGCAGGGCGCGGCCTGACGGGTGGCGGTGCCTTGAGCGTGCTCAGGGCAAGTGCTGCAGCCACGCTTCGCTGCTGAACTTGCGCTCGGCCAGTTCGCGGGCGGCGGCGATTTCTTCGGGGGTGAGCTGGCCTTCGCTGCCGCCGTTGAGGGCGGTGAAGGTGGCTTTCATGCGGGCGATGATGTCTTCGCGCGGCAGGCCGGTCTGGCTGCGCAGCGGGTCGACGCGCTTGGCGGCGCTGGTGGTGCCCTTGTCGCTGAGTTTTTCGCGGCCGATGCGCAGCACCTGCAGCATCTTGCTGGCGTCCATGTCGTAGGCCATCGTCACGTGGTGCAGCACGGCGCCGTTGACGAAGCGTTTTTGCGCGGCGCCGCCGATCTTGCCTTGCGGGCTGGTGATGTCGTTGAGCGGCTTGTAGGTGGCAGCGATGCCCAGCGCATTGAGGGCCTGGAGCACCCAGTCGTCGAGGAAGGCGTAGGACTCGGCGAAGTTCATGCCGCGCACCAGCTCGGCCGGCGCGTACAGCGAGTAGGTGATGGCCGAGCCGGGCTCGACGAACATGGCGCCGCCGCCGGTGATGCGGCGCACCACCTCGATGCCCAGGGCGCGCGCGGCGTCCAGGTCGACTTCGTTGCGCAGCGACTGGAAGCTGCCGATGATGATGGCCGGGCGCTCCCACTGCCAAAAGCGCAGCGTGGGTGGGCGGGCGCCACTGGCCACGGCCTGGCCCAGTACCTCGTCGAGCGCCAGGTGCATGGCGGGGGTCTGCGGCGTGCCGTCGATGACTTGCCACGGGTAGTCGCGCCAGGCGTGCGCCGAGCCCAGCGCGCGCCGTGCGGCGATGGCGACGGCTTCGGCGCTGAAGCCGATCAGCGCGGCGTCCGGGCGCAGGCCTTGTTCGATGGCGGCAGTGATTTCGGCGGTGGCGGCGGTCGCGGGCAGGCCTTCGAGGGCTTGCCGGATGTCGGCCAGCGCCTCGGGCGGCTCCAGGAAAAAGTCGCCCGCCACGCTCACGTTGCGCAGCCGGCCGTCGGCGACATCGAGATCGACCACCACCAGCTTGCCGCCGTGGACCTTGTATTCACCATGCATCTGCTCAGTCTCCCGCCTGTGCATGCCCGCGCGGCGCGGCGGGCAGCCGCCCCAAGGACACGCGGGCAAGGCCGCCAGCATAGAGCGCGCGGCCGTCGGTGCGGGGCCGATGACCCGGCCGGGCGCGGGGTCAGGCCGGCTGGGGCGCCGGCCGGGGCTTGGCCCGGGATTTGGCCTGCGCCGTGGCGGGCGCGCTGTCGGGTGGCGCGATCTCCTGCGGCGCGGGGGCCGGTGTGGGCGGCGGCAACTGGCGCGAGGCGTCGAGCTGCGCGCGCACGCTGCGCGCCAGCGCGGCGGCCTCGGGCGTGGCGGGCTGGTAGGGCTGGATGGGGGTGGGGCGGCCGTGCGAGTCGACCGAGACGAACACGATCACGCATTCGGTGGTGGTCTGCAGCTTGCCACTTTTCATGTCGCCGCTGCGCACGTCGACCACGATGTTCATGCTGGTGCTGCCGGTGTAGGCCAGGCGGGCCTCGACTTCGACCAGGTCGCCGATCATGATCGGGTGGTGGAAGCGGATGCCGCCGACGTAGACGGTGACGCAGTAGCGCTGCGCCCATTTCGTGGCGCAGGCGTAGCCGGCCTCGTCGATCCATTTCATGACGGTGCCGCCGTGGACCTTGCCGCCGAAGTTGACGGTGCTGGGCTCGGCGAGGAAGCGCAGGGTGATGGAAGGGTCGTGGTGGTCTGGCATGGGATCGTGGCGCGTGGTTGTTTGGGGTCTGGCACGGCAAATTATCCGGGGAAACCCGGGGTCATGGCCGGACCGCGCGCCGCTGCGGGCCGCAAAAGAATGGATCGCGGCGATAGGGACAGGCCACGACCGCGCCAGGCCGCAGCCGTTTATTGCGGGTGTGGTGACGGGGCCAGCAGCCGCCGCAGGTAGCGGCCGGTGTGGCTGCCGGCGAGCGCGGCGATCTGTTCGGGCGTGCCCGCGCCGACCACGGTGCCGCCGCCGGCGCCGCCTTCGGGGCCCATGTCGATGAGCCAGTCGGCGGTCTTGATGACGTCGAGGTTGTGCTCGATGACGACGATGGTGTTGCCCGCCGCGCGCAGCTGGTCGAGCACTTTCAGCAGCAGCGCGATGTCGGCGAAGTGCAGGCCGGTGGTGGGCTCGTCGAGGATGTAGAGCGTGCGGCCGGTGTCGCGCTTGGAGAGTTCGAGCGCGAGCTTGACGCGCTGGGCCTCGCCGCCCGACAGCGTGGTCGCGCTCTGGCCCAGGGTGACGTAGCTCAGGCCCACGTCCAGCAGCGTCTGCAGCTTGCGCGCGATGGCCGGCTGGGCGGCGAAGAAGCCGTGCGCTTCTTCCACCGTCATGGCCAGGATCTGCGAGATGTTGCGGCCCTTGTAGAGCACTTCGAGCGTCTCGCGGTTGTAGCGCAGGCCGTGGCAGATGTCGCAGGGCACGTAGACGTCGGGCAGGAAGTGCATCTCCACCTTGACCATGCCGTCGCCCTGGCAGGCCTCGCAGCGGCCGCCGGCGACGTTGAAGGAAAAGCGTCCCGGGCCGTAGCCGCGTTCGCGCGCGGTGGGCATCTCGGCCATCAGCTCGCGGATGGGCGTGAACAGGCCGGTGTAGGTGGCCGGGTTGCTGCGCGGCGTGCGGCCGATGGGCGACTGGTCGACGTTGATGACCTTGTCGAACTGGTCGAGGCCGTCGATCTCGGCGCAGGGCGCGGGTTCGGTGGCGGCGCGGTTGATGGCGCGCGCGGCAGCCGCGTACAGCGTGTCGTTGACCAGGGTGGATTTGCCCGAGCCGGAGACGCCGGTCACGCAGGTCATCAGCCCGACCGGGATGTGGGCGGTGACGCCGCGCAGGTTGTTGCCGGTGGCGCCGACGATGGACAGCCAGCCGGCGCCGGGCGCGGCCTGGCGCGGCGGCGCCCGGCGCGCGTGCGGCAGGGCGATGGCCAGGCGGCCGCTCAGGTACTGGCCGGTCAGCGAGTCCGGGTGGGCCTCGATCTGCGCGCCGCTGCCTTGCGCGACCACCTGGCCGCCGTGCACGCCGGCGCCCGGGCCCATGTCGATGACGTGGTCGGCCACGCGGATCATGTCCTCGTCGTGCTCGACCACCAGCACGCTGTTGCCGAGGTCGCGCAGATGCCGCAGGGTGGCGATCAGGCGGTCGTTGTCGCGCTGGTGCAGGCCGATGCTGGGCTCGTCGAGCACGTACATCACGCCGGTCAGGCCCGAGCCGATCTGGCTGGCCAGGCGGATGCGCTGGGCCTCGCCGCCGGAGAGCGTCTCGGCGCTGCGGTCCAGGCTCAGGTAGTCGAGGCCGACGTCGTTGAGAAAGCGCAGCCGGTTGCCGATCTCGCGCACCACCTTGTCGGCGATCTCGGCCTTGGCGCCTTCGAGCCGCAGGCCGTCGAAATAGTCTTGCGCCTGGCGCAGCGTGCCGTGGCTGATGGCGTGGATGGTGCGTGCCTGCGCGCCGTCGCCCAGCCGCACGTGGCGGGCCTCGGCGCGCAGCCGGGTGCCGCCGCAGTCGGGGCAACTGCGGGTGCTGCGCAGCGCGGCCAGCTCCTCGCGCACGGCGGCCGAGTCGGTCTCGCGCCAGCGCCGCTGCAGGTTGGGGATGATGCCCTCGAAGGGGTGCTTCTTGCTCATGCGGCGGCCGGAGGCGGCGCCGTTTTCCATCACGTAGGTGAACTTGATGTCTTCTTCGCCCGAGCCGTACAGCACCACGTGCTGCGCGGCCTCGGGCAGTTGCTCGAACGGCGTGTCGGTCTTGAAGCCGTAGTGCCGGGCGACGGCTTCGAGCATGCCGAAGTAGTAGGCGTTGCGCCGGTCCCAGCCCTTGATGGCGCCAGCGGCCAGCGACAGCGTGGGGAAGGCGGCCACGCGCGCCGGGTCGAACACGTCGCTGTGGCCCAGGCCGTCGCAGGTGGGGCAGGCGCCGACCGGCGAGTTGAAGGAGAACAGGCGCGGCTCCAGCTCGGCGATCGAGTAGCCGCAGGCCGGGCAGGCGAACTTGGCGTTGAACAGGTGCTCGGCGCTGGTGTCCATCTCCAGCGCCAGGGCGCGGCCGTCGGCCAGGCGCAAGGCGGCCTCGAAGCTTTCGGCCAGGCGCTGCTGGGCCTCGGGCCGTACCTTCAGACGGTCGATGACGACGTCGATGTCGTGTTTCTCGTTCTTCTTCAGCTCGGGCAGGGCACCGGCCTCCACGGTCTGCCCGTTGAGGCGGAAGCGCACGTAGCCCTGCGCCTGCAGGTCATCGAACAGCTTGCCGAACTCGCCCTTGCGTTCGCGCGCGACGGGGGCGAGGATCATCACCCGGCTGTCGGCCGGCAGCGCCAGCACCGCGTCCACCATCTGGCTGACGGTCTGCGACTGCAGCGGCAGGTCGTGCAGCGGGCAGTGCGGCGTGCCGGCGCGCGCGAACAGCAGCCGCAGGTAGTCGTGGATCTCGGTGACCGTGCCCACGGTCGAGCGCGGGTTGTGGCTGGTGGCCTTTTGCTCGATGGCGATGGCCGGGGCCAGGCCCTCGATCAGGTCGACGTCGGGCTTGTCCATGAGCTGCAGGAACTGCCGCGCATAGGCCGACAGGCTTTCCACGTAGCGCCGCTGGCCCTCGGCGTAGAGCGTGTCGAAGGCGAGCGACGACTTGCCCGAGCCCGACAGCCCGGTAATCACCACCAGCGCGTGCTTGGGGATGTCGAGGTCGATGTTCTTGAGGTTGTGCGTGCGCGCGCCGCGCAGGCGGATGTAGCGGCCTTCGGCGGGAGAAACGGCGTGGGGCGGGCGGGGGTCTTCGGTCATGAGGCGGGCGGCATCGGGCCAGGAAAGGCCAACCGGCCATCATACAAAGAAGCGCGCGGCCGCGTTGCTGCACTTGGGCGCGGCCGGCCTTATAACATGAGTGACTCCGGTAACGATTTGACAAATCTTGAGTCGACGGCCACGATCCGGCATCGCAGAATCCGATCTGCATCCGATGGGCTTTACATACGCCTTACTTTCTGGTTTTAGTGCTACTTTTTTAACAGTGAAAGAGGTCATCATGAGCATAGGAAAACGTCTGGGCGCCGAATTCCTGGGAACCTTCTGGCTGGTGCTGGGCGGCTGCGGCAGCGCGGTGCTGGCGGCAGGCTTTCCCGGCTTGGGCATTGGTTTCGCGGGCGTGTCGCTGGCTTTCGGCCTGACCGTGGTGACCGGCGCCTATGCGCTGGGCCATATCTCGGGCGGCCACTTCAACCCCGCCGTCACCTTCGGCCAGGCCGTGGCCGGGCGCATCCCTTACGGCGAGGTGTTGCCCTACGTGATCGCGCAGGTGCTGGGCGCCGCGGCCGCCGGGGCGGTGCTGTACGGGGTGGCCAGCGGCGCGCCCGGCTTCGACGCGGCCGCGAGCGGCTTCGCCTCCAACGGCTATGGCGCGCACTCGCCGGGTGGCTATGCGCTGGGCTCGGCCGCGCTCATCGAGTTCGTGCTGACGGCCTTCTTCCTGATCGTGATCCTGGGCGCCACCGACAGCCGCGCGCCCGCCGGCTTCGCGCCGCTGGCCATCGGCCTGGCGCTGACGCTGATCCACTTGATCAGCATCCCGGTGACCAACACCTCGGTCAACCCGGCGCGCAGCACCGGCGTGGCGCTGTTCCAGGGCGGTTGGGCGCTGTCGCAGCTGTGGCTGTTCTGGCTGGCGCCGCTGGCCGGCGCGGCGGTGGGCGGGCTGATCTACCGCACCGTGTTCGCCGCCCGGGATTGACGGCTGGCGCACGTCGCGCAGAAGTGCGATGGACGAACTGCTGCTGTGCGTCGCGGGTCGGCAGGAGCGACCTTCCTGACGGCATCTGGCTTTGACGCTGGCCGCGACTCATGGAAAGATCGCGGGTTGTCACCGACCGGCCCGCTCGCGGGCCTCTTCCATGAATCCCATCTTCGACATCGTCCACACCACCACCTACCGCTACCGCAGGCCCGTGGCCTTTGGCGTCCACCGGGTGATGTTCCGCCCGCGCGGCAGCCACGACGTGCGGGTGCTGGCCACCGACCTGACGGTCTGCCCGGCCGCCGAGGTGCGCATGGTGCAGGACGTGTTCACCAACTCGATCGCGCTGGTGCAGCCGCAGGGCGAGGCCGACGAGTTGCGCATCACCTGCTCGTTCACCATCGAGCACGCCGGCTCCTTCAACCTCGAACTGCCCCTGGAGCGCTCTGCGCTGGCCTATCCCTTCGCCTACGGCGTGGCCGACCGGGTCGACCTGGAGCACTACCTGCGGCCGCAGTACGCCGACCCGGACGGCGTGTTGCAGGACTGGGCGCGGCAGTTCCTGCGCGACCCGCAGGCTTTCATCGAGGACGAGGCCGGCGCGCGGCTGCTGGGCAGCCGCGAGATCCTGGTGGCGATGACGCACCACATCAAGGCCACGCTGGACTACGCCGCGCGCGACGAGGAGGGCACCCAGTCGCCGGTGGAGACGCTGCGCCTGGGCAGCGGCTCGTGCCGCGACTTCGCGCTGCTGATGATGGAGGCCGCGCGCCGGCTGGGCTATGCCGCGCGCTTCGTCTCGGGCTACCTCTACGACCCGGCGCTCGACCAGGCGCAGGACGAGGGCGCGGCGGTGGTGGGCGCGGGCGCCACCCACGCCTGGGTGCAGATCTATCTGCCGGGTCCGGGCTGGGTGGCCTTCGACCCGACCAACGCGTTGTTCGGCGGCCACCACCTGATCCGCGTGGCGACGGCGCGCGACCCGGTGCAGGCTGCCCCCATCGCAGGCGTCTGGCTGGGCGAGGCCGACGACTACCTGGGCATGAGCGTCGAGGTGCAGGTGACCCGGCGCTGAGCGCGTATTCCGGGCCCGCCAGGTTCTTTACCGGGTTTCGTTATGATCGCGCCCCAATCCCGGGCATTCACGGGAGTGCTGGCGCCCTGCGCCCAGCCTGAGATCGCAAACACGTTCTCAGCGGCGCGCCTGCGCCTGCCGTTCATCCAAGCCGAGCCTCATCCATGTCCAGTTCCGTTGCCACGCCGGCCCGCAAGAGCCGGCCGTTCACCGCCTACATCGTCATCGCCCTGCTGTTGGGCATCGTCGTGGGCTATCTGTTCAATACCCGTCTGGCCGACCATGCCTCCGCCGTGACGGTGGCCGGCTACGTTTCGCTGGCCGCCGACGTTTTCCTGCGCCTGATCAAGATGATCATCGCGCCGCTGGTGTTCTCGACCCTGGTAGTGGGCATTGCCCACATGGGCGACACCAGCGCGGTCGGGCGTGTCGGCATCAAGGCGCTGGGCTGGTTCATCCTGTTCTCGGTGATCTCGCTGGCGCTGGGCTTCACCTTCGCCAACCTGCTGCAGCCCGGCCACAACACCGGCCTGCCGCTGCCCGAAGCTGCCACCTCGGGCGTGGCCGCCTCCACGCTGACGGCCAAGCAGTTCGTGCTGCACCTGGTGCCGGCCTCGGTGGTGCAGGCCATGGCGACCAACGAGATTCTGCAGATCGTGGTGTTCTCGCTGTTCTTCGGCATCGCGCTGGCCTCGCTGGGCGAGCGCGCGCGGCTCCTGGTGCGCGTCATCGAGGAGCTTTCGCATGCCATCCTCAAGGTCACCAGCGCGGTCATGAAGCTGGCCCCGGTGGCCGTCTTCGCCGCCATCACCTCGGTGGTGACCACGCAGGGCATCGGCATCCTGTGGACCTTCGCCAAGTTCATCGGCGGCTTCTACCTGGGCCTGGCGGTGCTGTGGCTGGTGCTCATCGCCGCTGGCTGGGCGGTGCTGGGCAAGCGCGTCTTCAGCCTGGTCAAGCTGCTGCGCGAGCCTTTCCTGATCTCGTTTTCCACCGCCAGCTCCGAGGCCGCCTATCCCAAGATGCTCGATGCGCTCGACCGCTTCGGCGTGCGTCGCCGCGTCTCCAGCTTCGTGCTGCCGATGGGCTACTCCTTCAACCTCGACGGCTCGATGATGTACTGCGCCTTCGCCGCGCTGTTCATCGCGCAGGTCTATGACATCCACCTGTCCATCGGCACCCAGCTGGCCATGATGGGACTGCTCATGCTCACCTCCAAGGGCATCGCCGGCGTGCCGCGCGCCTCGCTGGTGGTGGTGGCGGCCACGCTGGGCTCCTTCGGCCTGCCCGAGGCCGGGCTGCTGCTCATCATGGGCGTCGACCAGTTCCTGGACATGGGCCGCTCGGCCACCAATGCCGTGGGCAACGGCATCGCCGCCGCCGTGGTCGCCAAGTGGGAGGGCGACCTGACGCCCGAGGGCCAGCCCAATCCGGACGACGCCGAGGCCCCGGCCGGCGAGCGCGCGAGCACCGTCTAATTTTTGGCCGCCGCCGGCTCCTGCAGCGGCGCCAGCATGTGGTGGGCCAGCACCGCGTAGAGCGGTGGGCTGATGGTGCGCGAAACCAGGCTGGCCAGCATGGCCGCGGCCATCAGGCTGAGCACCATGGCGTGGCCGTCGACCATCTCCATGACGATGATGAAGCTGGTCAGCGGCGCCTGCGTCACCGCCGCCAGGAAGCCGGCCATGCCCATGGCGATCAGCGCCGGGCTGATGCCCGCGCCGCCGGACAGCCCCATCAGCGCCGCCACGTCGTGCCCGATGCCGGCGCCGATCGACAGCGAGGGCGCGAAGACGCCGCCGGGCACGCCGGTCCAGGCCGTCACCCAGGTGGCGACGAATTTCAGCAGCACGTACAGCGTCGGCACGTCGGCCTGGCCTTCGAGTATGTGCCGCACCGATGCCGAGCCGGCACCGAAGGTGGCGCCGCCGCTGGCCAGCCCGATCACCGCCACCGCCAGCCCGCCGGCCGCGGCGAAGCGGACCGGAAAGCGCCGGCGCCAGGCCGTGAAGCGGTCGGGCGACAGGCCGGTCAGCGACGCCGCCAGCAGCCGCGCGAGCAGGCCCCCCAGCAAGCCGCTGGCCAGCACCACCGCCAGGCCGGGCAGCAGGGCGTGCCAGCCCAGCGCCGGCACGCGGATCACGCCGAAATAGCTCAGGTTGCCGAAAGCCGATACCGCCACCAGGCCGCCCAGCACGATGGCGGCGATGATCAGGCCGCTGTTGCGAGACTCCAGCTTGCGCGACAGCTCCTCGATGGCGAACACCACGCCGGCCAGCGGCGCGTTGAAGGCCGCCGCGATGCCGGCCGCCCCGCCAGCCACCAGCAGCGCGTGCTCGCTGATGCCCGAGTGCGGCCGCAGCCAGACCCGGGCGTGCTGCATGATGCCCGCGGCGACCTGCACCGACGGCCCCTCGCGCCCGAGCGACAGGCCCGCCAGCAGGCCGGCGGACGACAGCACGATCTTGGCTGCCGACAGCCGCAGCGAGGTGAAGGCATGCCGGTGCGTGCGCGGCAGCGCCGGGTCCAGCGCCGCGATGACTTGCGGGATGCCCGAGCCGGTCGCAGGTGCGAACCAGCGCCGCGTCAGCCATACGATGGCCGCCGTCCAGGCCGGGATCCACAGCAGCACCAGCCAGCGGTTCCAATCGTGCAGCGCCTCGAAACGGCCGAAGGCCCACTCCCCGAGCATGGTGAAGCCCACCACCGACAGACCGGCCAGTACCGCATAGGTCAGCACGATGGCGCGGTCCAGCCACATGCGGCCATTGGACAGTTCCTCTTGGATGTGCGAGAAAAAGTCCGGCGCGCTCGGGGCCGCGGAGTTCGGCGTTTCCGGCGTGTGCGGTGCCGGTGGGCGCGTGTGGGCAGGGGCAGTGGGGCTGGGATCGGGGTGGGCGGCACTCATACCGCTCATTCTTGCACCACGCCTGGACTTCGGCCAGGCTCCGCGAGAAAGGCCCGGGCCCTGCTGGCATTCTGCTGTATATTCAATCAGCTTTTCGCCGGCGACTTGCGGCAAAATGCAGCGTTTGGTCCGCCCTGCCGCGCGCAGGCGCGGGCATCATCGTTCAAGAGAGTACGCACACCATGGCATCGGTCAACAAAGTCATCATCGTCGGCAACCTGGGGCGCGACCCCGAAACGCGCTTCCTGCCCAGTGGTGACGCGGTCTGCAACATCACCGTGGCCACGACCGACCGCTACCGCGACAAGCAAACCGGCGAGAACAAGGAAATCACCGAGTGGCACCGCGTGAACTTCTTCGGCAAGCTCGCCGAGATCGCCGGCCAGTACCTGCGCAAGGGCAGCCAGGTCTACGTCGAAGGCAGCCTGCGCACGCGCAAGTGGACCGACCAGTCCGGCGTCGAGAAGTACAGCACCGAAATCCGTGCCGACACCATGCAGATGCTGGGCAGCCGCCAGGGCGCGGGCGGTGGCCAGGGCGGGCCAGGCGGCTACGGCGGCGGCAATGACGGCTATGGCGACGACGGCTACGGCGCACCCGCGTCGGCACCAGCCCCGGCGGCTCGCCGCCCGGCCCCCGCGCCGCGT
>JASGEH010000077.1:0-12412 GCA_047606565.1 Comamonas sp. | reverse complement strand
TGCCGTCCACTGGCTGGATGCAGCCCAACTGGCCGAAAGCGAACCCGGGTTGAACCCTGATGCCCGTCCCGTGGCGGCCCTGCGGCTGCCCAGCGACGAAGTGGGCAACTGCCGGCAATTGCTCATGACCATGCGCGCGGAGGCCGCGCGCATCGGCGTGCAGTTCCGCTTCAATGCCCAAGTGATGCGGCTGGAGGCGCTGGGCACCAACGGCAGTTGGCGGCTGCACCTGGCCTCGGGCGCCAGCGTCGACACCTCCTGGCTGGTGCTGTGCGCCAGCGAAGGCGCAGCCGCGCTGCTCAAGCCACTGGGCTGCCGCCTGCCGCTGCAGGCCGCGCACGGCTACACGCTGACCGCCCAGGTGCGCGAGCCGCTGCACGCGCCCCGCCACGCCGCCGTGACCGACCTCGGCCGCCAGGTCACCATCACGCGCCAGGGCCAGCGCATCCGGGTGTCGGGCGGCTACCGGCTAGGGCCGCAACCCCACATGCACGACGCCGCTGCAGTGCGGACGCTCTACCAGACCCTGGGCCAGTGGTTCCCGGGCGCGGCGGTGCTCGACGGCAGCACCCAGACCTGGGCCGCCACCGTCTGGATGACGGCCGACGACCACCCGATCATCGGCCCCGCCCCCCAACTGCCTGGCATCTGGCTGAATGTAGGCCACGGCTTCAACGGCTGGGGCCACAGCCTGCAGGCCGCCGAAATCGTCGCCAGCCGCTTCGCGACCTGATCCCCCTCGCGCCGCAGCCGCGCCGCTATCATCGACCGGGTCCGGCGACAGCCGGTGGCACTGGAGTCGCCAGCGCGCCGCCGCGATCGCCGCCCCGAAGGACGCCATGGAGTCGATACAAGCCGGCCCGCGCTGGCCATTGCTGGACGGCTGCGCCACGCGCCGCGCCGAACGCCACTGGCAGGCCAGGCTGCCGCCGCACACCCTGATGCAGCGCGCAGGCCGCGCCACGGCGCGCCTGGCGCTGGCGCTCGCGCCGCACGCCCGGCGGATCTGGGTCGCCTGCGGGCCGGGCAACAACGGCGGCGACGGGCTGCTCGCGGCGCTGGCGCTCGCGCGCATGGGCAAGGCCGTTCACGTCACCTGGCTCGGCAGCCCCGAGCGCGCGCCGGCCGACACCCGGCTGGCCTGGCAGGCCTTCGCGGCGGCGGGCCTGCGCCTGGCCGATGCGCCGCCCGCGGCCTGCGACCTGTGCATCGATGCCCTGCTCGGCATCGGCGCGCAGCGCCCGCCACAAGACGCCATGGCCGACTGCATCGGCCACATCCAGCGGCTGCGCCGCGCACACCCGGCCACCGTGGTGCTGAGCATCGACCTGCCCTCCGGCCTGCTCGCCGGCACGGGCCGCGCGCACGACGTCCACGTCCAGGCCACCCACACACTCAGCCTGCTCACCCTCAAGCCCGGCCTGTTCACCCACCAGGGGCGCGACGCGGCCGGCGAGATCTGGTTCGACGACCTCGGCGTCTCGGCCCAGGCCGCCTTCGCGGGCTGCGATGGCGGCTGGCCCAGCGCCTGGCTCAACCCGGCACCGCCCGCGCGCGAGCGCGCCCACGCCACGCACAAGGGCAGCTTTGGCGACGTCGCCCTCATCGGCGGGGCGCCCGGCATGGCCGGCGCCCTGTGGCTAGCGGCCAGCGCGGCGCTGCACCAGGGCGCCGGCCGGGTCTATACCGCCGCGCTCGACCCGGCCGCCCCCGCGCTCTGGCCCGGCCTGCCCGAAGTGATGTGCCGCCCCGTCGATGCCCTGCCGCTCGGCCACCCCGGCACCACGACGGTCTGCGGCTGCGGCGGCGGCGACGCGCTCGCGCCCTGGCTGTCGCACGTGCTGCGCGAGGCCCGCTCACTGGTGCTGGATGCGGATGCGCTCAACGCCCTGGCCACGGCCGGCACGGCTGAAGGGCAGCCGCCCTGGCACGCCCTGCTGCTGGCGCGCGCCACGCAGCAGCGCGCCACCGTCCTCACGCCGCACCCGCTGGAGGCCGCCCGGCTGCTGGGCAGCGACGCCGCCACCGTCCAGGCCGACCGGCTGGGCGCCGCGCGCACCCTGGCCGCGCGCTTCCAGTGCACGGTGGTGCTCAAGGGCTCCGGCACCGTCATCGCCGCGCCCGGCCAGCGCAGCCACCTCAACCCCACCGGCAACGGCCTGCTGGCGACCGCCGGCACGGGCGACGTGCTGGCCGGCATGATCGGCGCACGGCTGGCCGGCGGCAGTCCCGCTTTCGAGGCCGCCTGCGGGGCGGTCTACCAGCACGGTCTTTACGCCGATCGCCAGGTCGGAAACACGACAGGCCCAGCGCCTGCCATCTGGCCGGCCACCGGCCTGACCGCCGGCCAGCTCGCCGCCGGGGCTTGATGCACAATCCAGGGTCGCCGCAAAGACTGCCCCCATCCCGCCCATACGCACGCCGCCTCCCGCCATGTCCGAGCTGTTTTCGATCACGCTTTCAGTTCAGGACGTGCTGCGCTTCCTGGTCGGCCTGATCACCATCTTCTGTCCGCCAGTCGCGGTTTCCATCTACACCCCGGTGGCCAAGAGCTTCAGCCGCGAAGACCAGCAACTGATCGCGCGCCGCATGTTCTACGTGCTCTCCGGCGTGCTGGTGATGTTCGCCTGCTTCGGCCAGATCCTGCTGCGCGCGCTCGGCGTCACCAGCGTGGCGCTGAGTCTGACCGGCGGGCTGGTGCTGGTGCTGTGGGCCATTCCCATGATGATGGGCCAGGGCCACACCGGCGGCGACACCCACCGCAACGCCGAGCTGGCCGCGCGCCTGCAGACCGACTGGCGCTCGGTCATCGTCATCCCGCTGGTCTTCCCCTTCTCGGTCGGCGGCGCCTCGGTCTCCTTCATCATCGCCATGACCGGCCGCTACAACACCCTCCCCGACATCCTCATCCTGTCGCTGGCCTGCGTGGCCATGGCCGCCTTCATGGCCGCCACCTTCCTGATCGCCGGGCCGCTGTCGCTGCGGCTGGGCAAAGTCGGCATGGAGCTGACCAACCGCATCGCCGGCATCCTGCTGACCGCCATCGCGCTGCAGATCGTCGCGCAGGCGCTGCGCGAACTGTTCCCTGGCCTGGCGACCGCCGCCAACTGATCTCATCGAACCCTGAGCCGAGCGGCCGCGCCGGCACTTTTCCTCCATGTCCAAACCGCCCACGGCTGCCCCCAACGCCTTCGACGCCATCATCATCGGCGCCGGCGCCGCCGGCCTGTTCTGCGCCGGACTGGCCGGGCAGGCCGGCCTGCGCGTGCTGCTGATCGACCACGCCGCGCGCGTCGCCGAGAAAATCCGCATCTCCGGCGGCGGCCGCTGCAACTTCACCAACCGCGATGCCGGCCCCGCCCACTTCCTCGGCACCAACCCGCGCTTTTGCCGCTCGGCCCTGGCGCGCTACCCGTCCAGCCATTTCATCGAACTGGTGCAGCGCCACCGCATTCCCCACCACGAGAAGCACAAAGGCCAGTTGTTCTGCGACGACAGCAGCGAGTCCATCATCCGCATGCTGCTGGCCGAGGCCGACCAGGGCGGCGTGCAGCGCTGGCAGCCCTGCGCCGTGCAGACCATCGAACACCGGCCCGGCACGCCCCTGCCCTACCGCGTTCAGACCGAGCGCGGCGAAGCCGCCGCCGCCGCGCTGGTGATCGCCACCGGCGGCCTGTCCATCCCCAAGATCGGCGCCACCGACTTCGGCCACCGCATCGCGCGCCAGTTCAGCCTCAAGGTCACCGAAACACGCCCGGCGCTCGCACCGCTGACCTTCGACGCCGCCGAATGGCAACGCTTCGTGCCGCTGGCCGGCCTGTCGCTGCCGGTGCGCATCAGCTGCGGCAAGGGCGCCGGGCGCGGCGAATTCCTGGAAGACCTGCTGTTCACGCATCGGGGACTTTCGGGACCTGCCGTGCTGCAGATCTCCAGCTTCTGGCTGCCCGGCCAGCCACTGCACATCGACCTGGCGCCGCACGCCGACGTACAAGCCGTGCTGCTGCAAGCCAAGCGCGACGGCAGCCGCCGCCTGCTGGCCAACGAACTGGCGCAGAACCCCGCGCTGCGCCTGCCCGCGCGACTGGCCGACGCCTGGGTCGCGCAACAACCCGGCTGGCAAAGGCCCGTGGTGGAGGCCAGCGACAAGGCCCTGGCGCAACTCGCCGAGAGCCTGGCCCGCTGGGCCATCGTGCCCAACGGCACCGAAGGCTACCGCAAGGCCGAGGCCACGCTGGGCGGCGTCGACACCCGCGAACTGTCCTCTCAGACCATGGAAGCCACGCGGCAGCCCGGCCTCTACTTCATCGGCGAAGTGATCGACGTGACCGGCTGGCTGGGCGGCTACAACTTCCAGTGGGCCTGGGCCAGCGCCCACGCCTGCGCCACGGCGCTGGCGGCGCGGCCATGAAGCATGCGCCCTGGGCGCATCGCTGACGCGACGCCTCGGAATTTCGCGAGAAGACTGGGGGGCGGCGGCCCAGCGACAAAAAAAATCGGCCAGGGCAAAAAGCCCTGGCCGTTTAAACATGACCTGGCATGCGTAACCAGATCAAGCCCGCCTTCACTTCTCTCAAAGTGACTGTCGCCGCGTGGACATCACCGTCGCGGCATGGGTTGAACTATGCGGCATCGGCGCGGCGCGGGCCAGGAATCTTCACGCATAACGATATATGTCTATGATGACGCGCCACGTCCGTGCCCGCCACGCGACGCGCACCTCTTGTCCACCCCCACTTTCATGAAACGCCTTTCCCAATACTTCCTGCGCGGCCTGGTCGCGCTGCTGCCCATCGGGCTGACCGTCTACCTGCTCTATCTTTTCCTGGCCTGGTCCGAGAACCTGGCGCGCCAGGTCATCCAGCCCATCTTCGGCAGCCTGTACGTCCCGGGCATGGGGCTGATTCTCGGCGTGGCCGCGGTCTGCGCGGTGGGCTACGCGGTCTCCAAGGACTACCTGGCCAAGGTCATGGAGTTCATCGAGCTGCCCTTCAACAACCTGCCTGTGGTCAAGAGCATCTACAGCTCGCTCAAGAGCTTTGCCGACTACTTCTCGCCGCAGGACAAGAACACGCCGCAGCAGCAGGTCGTCGTCGTGCGCGTGCCCGGACAGCCGCTGGAGATCATCGGCCTGGTCACCCGCGACAGCCTGTGGGCCATGCCTGATGGCGTCACGCGCGACGACCGCGTGGCGGTCTACCTGCCCATGAGCTACATGATCGGCGGCTACACCTTCTTCGTGCCGCGCGCCTGGGTGCAGCAGATCGACATGTCGGTCGAGGAAGCCATGCGCTCCTCGCTGATCGCCTGGATGGCCGGCAAGCAGCCGCAGCCCAGCATCGGCCCCGCGGCCGCTGCCGCCGACGACCTGTCGCCGCCCGCCCACTGATTGCGCCGGTTTGACAACACCTGCGATGCCGAACGCCTCGCGCTCTGGAAACGCTTGCGAGTCACGCTATAATGTCAGGCTTTGCTAGCAAACCCGGGCTGATCCGGGGGTACCCCGCGCGAAGCCCGATCTTCTTCGCGCACCCATTTTTGGAAACCATTACGTAATGACCACCATCCGCGTCAAAGAAAACGAGCCCTTCGACGTCGCTCTGCGCCGCTTCAAGCGCACCATCGAAAAGCTGGGTCTGCTGACCGAACTGCGCGCCCGCGAGTTCTACGAGAAGCCGACCGCCGAGCGCAAGCGCAAGAAGGCCGCCGCCGTCAAGCGCCACTACAAGCGCGTTCGCAGCATGCAGCTGCCCAAGAAGCTGTACTGATAGACCCCGCTCCACTGCCCGGCCCAGCCGCGCAGTGATCGAGGAAAATCCGGAGACCCGTATCAAGGACGCTTGGTACGGGTTTTATTTTTTCGACATCCCAAACAGGAGGGCCGCCATGAGCCTCAAGGACCAAATCACCGCCGACATGAAAGACGCCATGCGCGCCAAGGACAGCGCCCGCCTGGGCACCATCCGCATGCTGCTGGCCGCGCTCAAGCAAAAGGAAGTGGACGAGCGCATCGAACTCGACGATGCCGCCGTCATCGCCATCGTCGACAAGCTCATCAAGCAACGCAAGGACTCGGTGGCCGCCTACGAACAGGCCAGCCGCACCGACCTGGCCGCCATCGAGCACGCCGAGATCGAAGTCCTCAAGGCCTACCTGCCCGCCCGCCTCTCGCCCGAGGACATCCAGACCGAGGTCAACGCCATCGTGGCCGAACTCGGCGCCAGCGGCCCCTGCGACATGGGCAAGGTGATGGGCGCCGCCAAGACCCGCCTGGCTGGCAAGGCCGAAATGGGCCTGGTCTCCGCCGCGGTCAAGAACGCGCTGGCTGGCAAGTAGCTGGCGCGCTCAGTTCTTCGGCAACCACGAGGAAGCAGCGAAGATGCCGGCGATCCATTGGCCACCTCAAACGCTGTCATGACTTGAGTGGGGTGCAACTCTGCCAAGTTTCACCAGCAAAGCTATGAGTGCGTTCACATCTGCATCCCGTGTGCGCCAGGACGACACGCTGATGCGCATAGCAGGCCGACCTTGCCAAACCGTCCCGCCAAACCATGCCTCACCGGATGCCTGTACCGCCGCTCGCACCGCCAGTGTCTGCGTATCGGCGGGGCAGCGGAACAGCACCTGATTGAGCATCACCTGGTTGAGCACCTCGAAGCCGGCCCGCGCCAGATCATCGCCGATGCGGCGCGCCTGCGCACAGTGCCGTTCGACCAGTTCGGCGATACCTTTGCGCCCCAGGCTGCGCAGCGCCGCCCACACCGGGATGCCGCGCGGGCGGCGCGAGAATTCCAACGTGAGGTTTTTCTGCGCGTCCATGCTGGCGCTTGAATAGGCGGCATCGCTGTTCATCGCCTCGGCCAAAGCCCGTGCATCGCGGCAGATCGTCATGGCGCAGTCGTAGGGCGTGTTCAGCCACTTGTGCGCATCGGTCGTCCAGCTATCGGCCTGCTCGATGCCGTGGGTCAGGTGCCGCAGCGACGACGCCCGTGCCCACAAGCCGAAGGCGCCATCCACATGCACCCAGGCGCCGGCCTTTCTGGCGAGCGGGAGGATTTGCGCGAAAGGATCGAAGGCGCCGGTGTTGACCTCACCCGCCTGCAGGCAAAGGATGGTGCGTGCATCCAGCGGCGGCAGCCGGGCGGCATCCACCCGGCCTTGGGCATCGACCGGGGCATGGATGATGTGATTCAGACCGAAGCCCAGCACGCGCAATGCCTTCTTGACCGTAATGTGGGCCAGTTCGGAGACCACCACCCGGATAGCCGGCGCACCGTGCAGTCCCTGCGCATCGAAGTCCCAGCCTTGGCGTGCCAGCAGCTCGCGCCGCGCGGCAGCCAGCGCAGTCAGCGTGCAAGCCGTGGCGCTGGTGCCGAAGCCCACCGCGCTGTCCCGTGGCAGATCCAGCGCATCGAGCACCCAGCGGGCAGCCACACGTTCCAGCGTGGCCGACACGGGCGAGTTGTCGAAAGTCGATGCGCATTGATCCCACGCCAGCATCAGCCGTTCCACTGCCGCTGCAGCGGGCAGCGAGGCACCGATCACGAAACCGAAGTACCGTGGGCCATTGGAGGCCGTAGTCGCGGGCGAACCCAGGTCATCCAGCAGCGCCAGCGTTTCCTCGGCGGACGAGCCCTGCTCGGGCCATGGCTCGTCAAACGCCGCCAGCGCCGCGATGGCTTGCGGGGAGGGAAAGACCGGGCGCGTGGCATTCGATTCGGTGTAGCGCCGGCCGCGCGCATCGGCCTCTCTCAACAAGTCAATTTCGTGCATCATCCCCTCCCGACTCATCAAGTGATAGCCCAGAACAGCAACGCCAGTAGGCTGACCGCTGCGCCCAGCAGGCACACGCCCTGCCAGCCGGCGTGGGCATAGGTCACGGTGGCGCCGATCGCACCCAGCCCGCTACCCACCGCGTAGAACAGCATGTAGAGGCCCACCAGCCGGCTGTGCGCCTCGGGCCTGGAGCGGAAGATCAGGCTCTGATTGGTGACGTGCAGCGCCTGTCCGCCCAGGTCGAGCAGCACGATGCCGATCACCAGCGCCCACAGCGACCATGCCATCAGCGACAGCAGCCCCCAGGCCAGCAGCAGGATGGCGAGCGCCGCCGCGCTGGTGCGTTGGGCATGGCCCCGGTCAGCCCACCGCCCGGCGCGCGCGGCGGCCAGCACCCCGACCACGCCCACCAGGCCAAAGGCACCGATGGCGGTGTGCGAAAAGCTATAGGGCGGCGCGCTCAAGGGCAGCACCAGTGCGCTCCAGAAGATGTTGAACGCCGCGAACATCAGCAAGGCCAGCATGCCGCGCACTTGCAGCACCTTGTCCCGGCGCAGCAGCGTCAGCATGGACGCGATCAGGTGCGGGTAGCTGATGGCACTGGGCGCCGACGGCAAGGCCGGCAGCCGTCGCCAGAGTGACAGCGCAATCGCCAGCATCAGCAGAGCGGCGCAGAAGTACACGCCGCGCCAGCCGGCCAGGTCGCTGACGCCGCCAGCGAACACCCGCGCCAGCAGCAGGCCGATGAACACACCGCCTTGCGCCGCGCCGACCACACGCCCCTGCTCGTGCGGCGCGGCAGCGCTGGCCGCATAGGCGATCAGCCCCTGCGTCATCGCCGTGCCCAGCAGGCCCACGGCCAGCATGCCCGCCAGCAGCGCAGGTGCCGACTGCGCCATGCCGACCGCAAGCAGCGCGGCGACCAGCGCCAGCCCTTGCAGCGCCATCAGGCGCCGCCGATCCACCCGGTCGCCCAGCGGCACCAGCAGCAGCAAGGCCAGCGCGCAACCGATCTGCGTGGCGGTGACCACGCCGCCGACCGCCGCATGGCTGATGCCGAAGTCCCGTGCCAGCGCGTTCAGCAAAGGCTGGGCGTAATAGACGTTAGCCACGCTCAGTCCGCTGGCGACGGCGAATAGCCAGACCAGGCCGCGCGGCATGTTCGCAGGTCGTGCCGGTGGGCTGCTGCCCGGCGATGACGCTGATGCAAGAGAAGGTTGCATGATCCTCGAACCACCCAATCCGGTTTCAAAACAAAACCAATTACATGCTAGAGCATGAAGTTTTAAAATGCAACCGATTTACTTGCCACTGCCAGTCAGCCAGGAGCCCCCATGCCACCCCGCAAACCCATGAACGACCAGCTTTGTCCCGTGGCACGCTGCGTCGATCTGATCGGTGACCGCTGGTCACTGCTCATCGTGCGCGATGCGTTCGACGGCGTGCGCCGCTTCGGCGACTTCCAGCGCAGCCTGGGCGTGGCACGCAACATCCTGTCCGACCGGCTGCGCAAACTGGTCGAGGCGGGCATTCTCGAAACGCAGGACGCCTCGGACGGCACGGCCTATCAGGAGTACGTGCTGACGGCCAGGGGTGAAAGCCTGTTTGCCGTCGTGGTGGCGCTGCGGCAATGGGGCGAGCAGCACCTGTTCGAGGCCGGCGAGCGCCATTCGGTGCTGCTCGACAAACGCACGGGCAAACCCGTGCAGTTGATGACCCCGGCCTCGACGGATGGCACTGAGCTACTACCGGCCTCCACCGAAGTGAGGAAAGTGAAGTAAGGCCATGCTCGGTCGAGCTGCGTGATCCCCATACCTCGACCCCTCTTTCCTTGGGGTAGAAGGCACAGAAGTCTTGAACCGGTTTTCAAGGCTTCTTCCTCCGCGATACAGCGTGGAGAAGAGGATGCGTCCAAACGGCAATCAACCCCACGGGCAACGCAGCACCTACGAAGCACAATCCTGTCCATCCCAAAAGCGCATAACTGGTACTGGCCAAGGCTGACCCGGCCGACATGCCGGCAAATGCGCCAGTGACGAATATCGCCGTTACCCGCGATCTCGCCTCGGGTGCGATCCCATAGATCACGGATTGATTCGTGACCTGCAAACCTTGAGTGGCGATATCCAGCACCAAGACGCCGCCCATCACAGCCAATAGGGAAGTGGGGCTGCAGAATAGACAGATCCAAGCAATGACCATGAGAGCCGCAAAGAGACCCGTCATCTTTTGAGCATAGCCTTGGTCACCGAACCGCCCAGCGATGTTGGCGGCTAATGCACCGGCCGCACCTACAAGCCCAAAAAGACCGATAGTCGCAGGCGGATACGCATAGGGAGGTGCACTGAGGAGAAAGGTCAGGCCAGTCCATAACACGCTGAAACTGCCCATCCCCAGGAATGCAAAGATTGCTCGGCGGCGTAATTCAGGCTCACTTTTGAGCAGCGGCCACAATGAAGCGAGCAAGCCCCCATAGCGAAGTTGGACGGTCCATTGACCTGGTTCCATCGACAAACGCAGTCCCACGAGCATGAACGCCGTGGCCAGCCCCGCAAGTACATAGACCCAACGCCATCCCAGCGTGTCAGCGATAAAGCCGGCAGCCGTTCGAGCCAGCAGGATTCCCAGCAGCAGTCCGGTCATCGCCTGGCCGACAAGGCGGCCACAACGGGCTTGCGGCGCCTTTTCCGCGATGTAGGGAACGACGACCATGGCGGCACTGGAACAGATCCCCACCAGCAAGCTGGACATCGCGAACGCCAAGAAACCAGGGCTGGCTGCACAGCCAAGCAGCCCCATGGCATTAATCGCCAACATCCATGAAACCAGCGTACGACGGCTATAGATGTCACCGAGTGGCACGATCAGCAACACGCCCAATGCATAGCCCATCTGCGTGCAGGTCACGAGATAGCCAGCCTGGGTTATTCCGACCCCAAAGGATGCAGCGACCTGCGTCAACATCGGATGCAAGAAATAAAGGTTAGCAACCAACAATCCCAAGGCAGTAGCGAACATTCGCATCCGCCAGGGTGATAGCGGTATTTTCAGATCCAGACGGGTTAATGCGTTCATCTCTTCAGAATCTCGCCATGAAGATCACGATATTCAAATGACTTACTGATGTTATGCCATCGCCTCAACCTGCAAGGCTTGGCGCACTGCCGGACGTTTTCCTATCGTTTTTGAATAGGCTGCAATGGCAGGCCAGCGACTGAGATCAATCTTGAAAAACTTACACCAGCCCAGCACGGTGAACAGATAGGCATCGGCCACGCTGAAAGACGCGCCCGTCAGATAGTCCTGCCGGGCCAGGGTGTCCTGCAGGAAGTCGAAGCGCCTGAACAGCTTTTCGCGGAAAAACGTTTGGGCTTCCTCGGGCAGCGCCGCGTTGAACAGCGGCGCGGAACCAGCATGGATCTCGCTGGTGACAAAGTTCAGCCACTCTTGCAGGCGCACCCGCGCCCAGGTGCCCGCAGCCGGCGCCAGCCCGCTTTCCGGCTGGAGGTCGGCCAGGTACTGCACGATGGCCGGACCTTCGGTCAGGACCTGGCCGTCGTCCAGTTCCAGCGTGGCCACATAGCCCTTGGGATTGATGGTGCGGAAGTCGCGGCCGTCGGCGGTCTGCTTGGTCTTGTTGTCCACCTTGACCAGTTCGAACGGCAGTCCAAGCTCGCGCAGCACGATGTGCGGGGACAGCGAGCAGGTGTAAGGGGCGTAGTACAGCTTCATGGACACTCCAGGGAAGGTTGAAAACCAGAGGCGCCACACAGGGCCTGGCGCCGCATGGCAGCTTGCTCGCCCACGCTCCATCCGTAAAATCAATGTTCGATTTCTTATGCATTAGCTGAACTACTGACCACCATGATGAACCTGCTGCACTGGCGCTTGCTGGTGGCCGTGGCCGATGCGGGTACCATCTCGCGCGCCGCCGAGCGCGTGGGCATCACCCAATCGGGGGCCAGCCAAGCCATCGCGCAGTTGGAGGCCGCGCTGGGATTTCAGGTGTTCGCCCGCGAACGGCGGCATATCGGCGTGACGACCCTGGGCGAGCAGGTCATCGCGCATGCGCGGGCGATGCTGGAGCGGCTGGACGCGATCCGTGTCCTGGCCGATGACAGCCGCGGCCTCAACGGCGGGCGCATCCGGTTGGCGAGCTTTCCGTCGGTGATTTCGACGCTGCTGCCCGGCCTGCTGCGCGACTTCCGGCGCCGTCATCCCGGCATCGAACTGGTGGCGCTGGAGGGCACGGACGAGGAAGTGGAAGACTGGCTGGCCGCCGGCACCGTGGAGTTAGGGGTGGTGCTGAACCCCGCGCCGGGCCGTGCGGAGGCTGTGCTGGGGCGAGATGCCTGGGTCGCGGTGCTGCCGACCAGCCATCCCTTGGGCCGGCGTGCCAGCGCGCGCGGCGTCACCCTGGAAGAACTGGCCACGCAGCCCTTCATCCTGGCCACAGGCAGTTGCGCCTTGAACGGGAAAAGCCTGATGGCGCAAGCAGGCCTGCACCTGCCAGACGTGCGAGTGACGGTGCGCGATTGGGCCAGCGCCTGCGTGCTGGTGCGCGAAGGCATGGGCGTGGCGCTGGTGCCCGAATCGACCTTGCCCGATGAGCAGCGCGGGCTGCGCGTGATGCCGCTGA
>JASGEH010000076.1:0-6756 GCA_047606565.1 Comamonas sp. | reverse complement strand
TGAGCGAGTACGCCATCGGCACGCCGCCGCTGGCGGCCCATTTCCCCCGGCGCAACCGGCTCATCGCCGGGCTCAGCCTGGGCACGCTGGTGGTGGAGGCGGCGCTGCAGTCGGGCTCGCTCATCACGGCGCGACTGGCCGCCGAGCAGGGCAAGGAGGTGCTGGCGATCCCGGGCTCCATCCACGCCCCGCAATCGCGCGGCTGCCATGCGTTGATCAAGCAGGGCGCCAAGCTGGTCGAATGCGCGCAGGACGTGCTGGAGGAACTGCTGCCGCAGCACGGCCGCGCCGAGCGGCTGGCGCCCGTGGCCGGCGATGACCCGGCCTCGGCCACGCCGCTCGCCCCCACGACCGAGGCGCACACCGGTTCGGCCCTTTCGGATGCGGCGCGCGGCGTGCTGCGGGCGCTGGGGCACGACCCGGTCTCGCTCGATGCGCTGGCCGCGCGCACCGGGCTGGACGCCGCCACGCTGCAGGCCCAGTTGCTGGAGCTGGAGCTCGACGGTGAGGTCGCCCGCCTGCCGGGCGGACTGTTCCAGCGCATGGCGCTGGGCTGACGAGCGGGAGGACGCGGCACGGCACGAGATTAGAGCCATCAGTCAAAAACGCGGGGGATGGCTTTTGCCTTGGGGAGGCCCAGCGACAGATCAGGCCCCTCGGGCAAACGCGGCGCGCTTGCCCGCTCCCCCAGGGGGGACGGCTTTTTGTCTTGGGGCGGCCCAGCGACAAAAAGAAGAAGACCCGCGCGCGGCGGGTCATCGGGGTTGATGCGCGGCGGGCACCGGGGCCCGCCAGCCGCCGGGGCGGACTACATGAGCCGCTTGGCGGGTTCGTGCGCGTGGTTTTGCTGGCGCGACTTGTGGCGGATGACCTGGCGGTCGATTTTGTCCATCAGCTCATCGACCGCGGCGTACAGGTCGAAATGAGCGCTTTCGGCATACACCTCGTTGCCCTTGACGCGAATATTGCATTCGGCGCGTTGCCGCTTTTCCTTTTCCTTCATGTTGTCGATGGTCAGCAAGACCTTGACATCCACGAGCTGGTCGAAGTGGCGCGTGATTCGGTCGAGCTTGGTGGTGACGTAGCTGCGCAGGGCAGGGGTGACGGCAAGGTGATGACCGCTGATCGTCAGGTTCATGGGAAATTGCCTCTCTCTTCACGATGGAACATTGCCATCCGCCCGAGTCATGCGACGAACGGCACCTGGAGCCCGGCCCGGTGGCCGTTCCCGGGCTCCCAACGCCTGGGGCCTTCGGCGTTGCCTCCAATATGCGAGAGGTGGCCGGGTTCTGGCAACCCTCCGCCCTGCTGGCAAGTGCGGCTCTGCTGGTCAGCGTCATGTGGCGTGGTTATGATGCGTGAGTTGCCTGGCGCGCGACGACTTGTATCGCACCGCCTGCCGCAGCCATAATCCCGGCCATGTTCCGTTCCGATCCGTCTCTGTCTGAAGGTGTCTTGCGGACACCGCGCTTGAATGGGCGCTGGCGCAAGCCTGCCGCCTGAACCTCCCCCACGCGCCCGTGCGGCGCACCCGGTGCCGTTCCTGGCTGCCGTCTCCTCGCGTCCCTGCCGGGCGGCGAAGGGCTTCCCCATTCAAGCTTGCTCCAGAAAGAAGAACAGCCATGCTGCTGATGATCGACAACTACGACAGCTTCACCTTCAACATCGTCCAGTACTTCGGCGAACTGGGTGCCGAGGTCCAGGTGGTGCGCAATGACGAGATCACCCTCGACGGCATTGCCGAGCGCATCGCGCAGGGCGTGGACCGGCTGGTCATCTCGCCCGGCCCTTGCTCGCCGGCGGAGGCGGGCGTTTCGGTGGGGGCCATCCAGCGCTTCGCCGGACAGCTGCCCATCCTGGGGGTCTGCCTGGGTCACCAGAGCATCGGGGCGGCCTTCGGCGGCAAGATCATCCGGGCCCAGCAGTTGATGCACGGCAAGACCAGCGTCATCACCACCACGCAGCAGGGCGTTTTCGCCGATCTGCCGCGCCAGTTCACGGTCAATCGCTATCACTCGCTGTCGATCGAGCGCGCTTCGCTGCCGCCGGTTCTGGAGGTGACGGCGTGGACCGACGATGGCGAGATCATGGGCGTGCGCCACCGGACGCTGGACGTCGAGGGCGTGCAGTTCCACCCCGAGTCCATTCTGACCGAGCACGGCCACGACATGCTGCGCAACTTCCTGGAGCGTCCGGCCCGGGTTTCCGCCGCCGCCGTGGCCGCCTGAAGCGCGAAGGAGTCCAGACCATGCCCATCACCCTCCAGCAAGCGCTGCAGCGCACCATCGAGCACCGCGAGCTCTTCCACGACGAGATGCTGCACATCATGCGGCAGATCATGCGCGGCGAGGTCTCCCCGACGCTGACGGCCGCGCTCATCACCGGCCTGCGCGTCAAGAAGGAAACCATCGGCGAGATCAGCGCCGCCGCGCAGGTGATGCGCGAGTTCGCCACCCGCGTGCCGGTCGAGGACACGCGCCACCTGGTCGACATCGTGGGCACGGGCGGCGACGGCGCGCACACCTTCAACATCTCGACGTGCAGTATGTTCGTGGCCGCCGCCGCCGGCGCGCGCGTGAGCAAGCACGGCGGGCGCAGCGTTTCCAGCAAGTCGGGCAGTGCCGACGTGCTGGAGGCGCTGGGCGTGCAGATCAACCTCAAGCCCGAGCAGATCGCGCGCAGCATTGCTGAAACCGGGGTGGGCTTCATGTTCGCGCCGAATCACCATCCGGCGATGAAGAACGTGGCGCCGGTGCGCAAGGAGCTGGGTATCAAGACCCTCTTCAACATCCTCGGCCCGCTGACCAACCCGGCCGGCGCGCCTAACATCCTGATGGGCGTGTTCCATGCGGATCTGGTCGGCATCCAGGTGCGGGCGCTGCAGCGCCTGGGCGCCGAGCACGCGGTGGTGGTCTACGGCCGCGACGGGCTCGACGAAATCAGCCTGGGCGCGGCGACGCTGGTGGGCGAACTGCGCGACGGTGAAATCACCGAGTACGAGATCCATCCCGAGGACTTCGGGCTGCCCATGGCCAGCACCCGCGGCCTGCGCGTGGAGACGCCCGAGCAGTCGCTGGCTTTGTTGCGCGGCGTGCTGGCGGGCCAGGCCGGACCGGCGCGCGACATCGTCATCCTCAACAGCGCTGGTGCCCTGTACGCGGCCAACGTGGCCGCGAGCATAGGCGAGGGCATCGCGCTGGCGCGGCAGGCCATCGACAGCGGCGCGGCGGCTGGCAAGCTCGAACAGCTCGTGGCGGTGTCGAACCGGCTGGCCCACGAATAACTTTTTGCTGCGCGCTGGTGTGCTGGCGCGCTCTTTTTCAGGAATTTCCACCCCATGTCGTCCGACATCCTCAACAAGATCGTCGCCGTCAAACGCGAAGAAATCGCGGCCGCGCAGGCGCGCGTGCCGCTGGCGGCCGTGCGCGACGACGCCTTTTCCCGGCTGACCACGCGCGATTTCGTGGGCGCGCTGCGCCGCAAGGTCGAGCGCGGGCAGGCCGCCGTCATCGCCGAGGTCAAGAAGGCCAGCCCCTCCAAGGGCGTGCTGCGCGAGGATTTCATCCCTGCCGACATCGCCCAGAGCTACGCCTATGGCGACGGCAAGGTCAGCGCGGCCTGCCTGTCGGTGCTGACGGACCGTCAGTTCTTCCAGGGCAGCCCCGATTACCTGCGCCAGGCGCGTGCCTCGTGCGACCTGCCGGTGCTGCGCAAGGATTTCATCGTCGATGCTTACCAGGTCTATGAATCGCGGGCCATGGGCGCCGACTGCATTCTGCTGATCGCGGCCTGCCTGGACGATGCGCAGATGGCGGAGTACGAGGACATCGCCGCCTCGCTGGACATGGCTGTGCTGGTCGAGGTGCACGACGGCGCCGAACTGGAGCGCGCTCTGCGCCTGAAGACGCCGCTGGTGGGCATCAACAACCGCAACCTGCACACCTTCGAGGTGTCGCTGCAGACCACGCTGACGCTGCTGCCGCAGGTGCCGGCCGACCGCCTGCTGGTGACCGAGTCTGGCATCCTCCAGCCGGCCGACGTGGCCGTGATGCGCGCGGCTGGCGTCCATGCCTTCCTGGTGGGCGAGGCCTTCATGCGCGCGGCCGAGCCGGGCGAGGCGCTGGCCGACCTGTTCGCCTGAGGACGCAGCAGGACATGGCCGCGCACGATCAGCTCGCCAGCGCCGATCCGGCCGACTGGCCCGTTGCCCCGGGGTGGCAGTCCCTGGTGGACGACTTCTTCGCCTCGCCCCGGGGGCAGGGCCTGCTGGCCTTCCTGCGGCAGCGGCTCGACGCCGGCGCCACCATCTTCCCGCCGCGGCCGCTGCGCGCGTTGGAGCTGACGCCGCCCGAGGACGTGCGCGTCGTCATCCTGGGGCAGGACCCCTACCATGGGCGCGGGCAGGCCGAAGGGCTGGCGTTCTCGGTGGCGCCGGGTGTGCCGTATCCGCCGTCGCTGCGCAACATCTTCAAGGAGCTGCAGCGCGACCTGGGCACGCCGCCGCCGGTCTTCCCGCAGCCCGGCGGCAGCCTGGTGAAGTGGGCGCGCCAGGGCGTGCTGCTGCTCAACACCGGCCTCACGGTCGAGGAGGGGCAGCCCGCCAGCCATGCCGGGCGCGGCTGGGAGGTGCTGACCGACGCCATCATCGGCCACGTCGCGCGCCACGACCGGCCCAAGGTCTTCATGCTCTGGGGCTCGCACGCGCAGAGCAAGCGCGCGCTGATCGACGGCGCGCGCCATCTCGTGCTCACCGCCAACCACCCGTCGCCGCTGTCGGCCCTGCGCCCGCCTGTGCCGTTCATCGGCTGCGGCCATTTCTCCAAGGCCCGGGACTGGCGCGATCAGCACGGGTTTTGAGCACGTTCTCAGAAACCGAGCTGCATGTCGTCGAGGTAGTCCTGCCGGATGTCCACCGTGCTTTTGACGCCCAGGTGCCGCAGATGCTGGTTCAGCCACGCCTGGGCGGCCTGCTGGCCGAGCTCGAACAGCGCCTGGATCATGGCGGGGTCGGTGGACAGCTTGGTCGAGACTGGGTAGGCCGCCAGCGCCTCGCCGCCGTCGATGCGGTGCAGCAGCACGTGCTTGTAGTGCGCGTCCGACAGCCTGCCCTTTTCGAGCAGGCGGTTGATGAAGTCGATGATGCGCATCTGGCTCAGCAGGCTGGAATTGAAGGTCAGTTCGCTGATGCGGTCCATGATGTCGGCCGGTGTTTGCGGCGTCTGCGGCCGCCGCAGGGCTGAGAGCTGCACCAGCAGGATGTCGCGTGTGGCGCACTGGCTGATCAGCGGCGTGATGGCCGGATTGCCCGAATAGCCGCCGTCCCAGTAGGCCTGGCCGTCGATCTCCACCGCGCGGAACATCATCGGCAGACAGGCCGAGGCCATGACCGCCTGCAGCGTCAGCCGTGCGCCCTCGAAGACCTCGACCTTGCCGGTCGTCACCTGCGTGGCCGACACGAAGACGCGGGGCTGGCGCAGGCGCGAGACGGCCTCGAAGTCGATGCGCTGCAGCAGCAGGCTGCGCAGCGGGTTGATGTCCAGCGGATTGCTCTGGTAGGGCGACACCAGCCGGTTGAGCGCGCCGGTCATCATGCTCATCGGCATGTCCAGGCCGGGCACCATCTTGAGCAGCGAGCTCTGGATAGCCCCCAGGCTGCCCAGCCCGATCACGGCTTCCCACACGCTGCGCAGCGCCGCCCGGGCCGCTACCCGCCCATCCGCGCCAGACGCCTGGGCCTGCGCGAAGCCGTGTGCCAGCGCCACCGCATTCACCGCGCCCGCGCTGGCGCCGCTCACGCCCTCGATTTCCAGGCGCTCGTCGGCCAGCAGTGTATCCAGGACGCCCCAGGTGAAGGCGCCATGCGATCCGCCGCCCTGGAGCGCCAGGTTGATGGGGCGCCGGGGCGTGGCTGACGGGTTTGCGGACGCGTGCGGGCGGGGTTCGAGTGTCATGGTGTCGTCGGCCGGGAGTCAGGTGGAGTCCGTCAGGCCGTGGTCCATTCAAGCACAGAGCACGCCTGCGGTCACTAATGGCTGGGGCGAGGGCAGGGCGGCCACCGGGCCGATGCACGCGATCCCGGTCCAGACCCGCACCTTCGGTGCGGCACGGTGCACGAATCGATGCGAGAGCATGTCGCGAACGCCGGACACACTCTTTTTTGTGCCAGAATAGCGGTGCGCCCACAGAAGATGTGTGCTATATTTCGAGATTCGCTGGAGAGGTGGCCGAGTGGTTAATGGCAGCAGACTGTAAATCTGCCCTCTTACGAGTACGCTGGTTCGAATCCAGCCCTCTCCACCAGCGTTCCTTGTTGTATCCCTTCGCAGGTCGTGTGGCTCGCGGATGGGGCAGGCGGGAGTAGTTCAATGGTAGAACCCTAGCCTTCCAAGCTAATGACGCGGGTTCGATTCCCGTCTCCCGCTCCAGTTCAGGGTTGGTTGGTTTTGCGGTAGAGATTCTTTGTGCCGGTATGATGCCGGCGCATCGCCCATGTGGCTCAGTGGTAGAGCACTCCCTTGGTAAGGGAGAGGTCGCGGGTCCGATTCCCGCCATGGGCACCACAGATTGATGTCTTAATTCGTTAAAGTTCAGTGGCAGCAAGGCTGCGGCCACGGATCACATCGGAGTCGAAAATGGCAAAAGAGAAATTCGAACGGACGAAGCCGCACGTGAACGTGGGCACGATCGGCCACGTTGACCACGGCAAGACGACGCTGACGGCGGCGATCGCCACGGTGCTGTCGAAGAAGTTCGGCG